>JBBTSA010000010.1:0-256891 GCA_038064895.1 Patescibacteria group bacterium | reverse complement strand
GTACTTATATCCGCTATATTTGACTTTGGGGGTAATTTACAATAGAATTTGCGCGATCAACATGAGACCCTCGCCAAAAAGAGTTAAGAATGTTTACCTTACATCCAAAGGTTTAACTGATGCTAAATCAGAGCTGGATTATCTGAAAAAAGAAAGAAGACGCGAGATTGCGGAAAAGATCCGCCAGGCCAGAGAATATGGTGATTTGGCGGAAAATTCCGAATATGATGCTGCTTTAGCAGATCAATCTTTGGTTGAAAACAGGATATCTGAACTTGAAGAAATATTAAAAGGTGCGAAGATAATTTCTAAGGGGCGGGATAATGAATTTGTTGTGATTGGCTCTACAGTAAAGATAGAAATGGATGATGGAATTGATGAATTTACCATAGTTGGCAGGGTTGAGGCAGATCCTTCTAAAAAAAGAATCTCAAATGAATCTCCACTGGGCTCAACACTACTTGGAGCTAAAAAAGGAGAGGTTATAGAGGTAACAACACCAATAGTCAAATACAAATGTAAGGTATTGGAGATAAAATGATGTATTACAGAAAATATAAATTAAACAAACAGATTTATTCTGATCTTTCTAAAGAAGAAAGATTAATCTTGAAAATTTTAGAAGAAGTAGTTAAGGACACTGCTTCTTTATATGAACTTCAACTTAAAGAGGGTTTTTACCCTAAAGGGATTACCAAGGGTGAGTTAGAACATGCAGCCATAATTAACCCTGAAATACTCTTCCCCTTCACTTATGTGGAGAGGAAAAATGGTAAGCTGGAAGCCATACCTTACAGTATTCATTACTTCAAGTACCTAAGGCCGATTGCCAACAAGCTTCAAAAAGCTGCAGAGCTTTGTACAAATAAGTCCTTTAAGCTTTATCTTGAAGCTCGTGCGCAGTCTATGATTGAAGGTAATGTAAAAGAAGGATACGAGGCGTGGGTAAAGGTTAAAAATTCCAAATTAGATTTTAATGTTGGTCCTTTTGAAACCCATCTTGATAAACTACTCGGTATAAAAAGAGCATTTCAAGCTTTTGTTGGGCTCATAAATAAAGAGTACACCCGGCTTGCTGAACAATATAAAGAGGCCTTATACTCTTCGGCAAAATTGAGCTTTAGTAAATATCACTCTACAGAAATTGCTAAGAGAGGAGTAAGTGTATTTGTAGAATCAATTCCTATGATAGCGGGCTATCCTGCAGATGTTCTATCTTCAGGTGAACATTTTCCCCAAGATTTGGATCTAGCCCTAAAATATGGTGCCAGGACTGTAATCTATGCTTCACAAATTAGACTGAAGTTTGAAAAACTTTACTATCCTATTTTTAAAACAATTTTTGAGCCAAGATTTGCTTCCAGATATTCTAAGCAGTTACTTTTAGAGGCAACTGGTTGGAGTATACTTCTTTATGAGCTTGGAAAACAATTGCATAAATTTGAAGGAGCAAGAGAAAGATTACAAGAGTTATATCCGCCAATTGATGAAGCAAATGGCTTTGCATCAGGTATAGAACACAGCAAACATTTAGTTGTGAAAGGATTGATCTCTCAAGAGCAGCTTGAGGCTATTATGATAATTCACATAGTTTGGATGATAACAGATTGGTTGCTTTATAAACAAAATATTGCCAAACAGGCCCATATAACTGGAAACTCGATTCTGCTTAACTCTTATTTGTCTAATGGAGCATTGAAAGAAAGTAGCGGTATTTCTTGGCCTAATTTTTCAAGAATTTTCTTTGAGATTGAAACAATAGCATATAAGCTGGTTTATCTTTTGCAAAAAGGTTCATATAAGGAGACTGAAAGGTTTATTAAAAAGAATGCAAACTTAAAAACTTTTGACCGTTTCTCCAAAGCTTTAAGCAAAATAAACACTTCTGTTTGAGTACTTTTCACTATTGCAATTTTATGATACAATGTCAGAAATTTCTTTCCCTACTTAGTAGGGATAGATAGTTTGTAGAAAATATGTATCAAGAATTAGGTCCTAAAATTTCATTAGCTATAGAGAAAGGTCACAATATGCGCTCCGATGCAGTGAGCTTTCTGCAACGTGCAGGATTTAATTTTCATGTTTGGGAGAATGGTAGCCTTCATGCTGCAGTTGATAATGATGATTATCTAAGAAGCATTGATCTCAATAGAGGTGGAGATATTCCTTATAGACTTGGGGAGGGTGCCAGTCAGTTTGGAATATTTGGAAGAGATGTTTTACGAGAAGCACAATTAGAGGGTATAGAAGTGGAAGAGATAGTACCTCTAGGTATAAGTCCTTGCAGGGTTGTTTTAGAAGTTCCCATTGATTCTCCTTACAAAAAACCAGAGGATTTATATTTTCCTGATAATCCAGATAGGCTTTTTAGAGTAGCTACATCTTACCCCTACCAGGCTGCAGCTTATTTCGAAGATCACGCTTATCCTATTCTCCAAATTGGGTTTATTAAATATCGTGGTGGAGAAGAAGTGGCAGTAAATCAAAATGCAGCAGAGGCTGTTATAGCAGCTTATGTTTCAGGAACTAGTGCAAATGAGAATGGATTGAGGTTAATTGCTGTGCCTGATGATAGAATTATTGACTCAAGAAGAGAAGATCTCTATACTGAGGAAAAGAGAATGCTCAAAGTCAGTACATTGATGGAAAGTGAAGCTGTTTTAGCTGCATCATCAGAATTTCTTGATGAGCATGGAAGTGATCGGATAGTTAAACAGTTTATAAATAGGATAGCACAAACAGCAGGAAGAAAAGTCTTAAGAAGATCAATTTTACCCATAGTCGAAATGCCGATGCCTGAAATTCCTGTTTCAGATATGATAGTAGTCTAATCCCAGATTTCACAGATTGCTTAGTATTCACTTTAAGCGATTCTTAAGCTATACTTTGCTCATGCCATTAGAGAATTTACAAAAAGAAAGACTTAAAAAGTTAAAAAATATCAAAAGTTTGGGGATAAATCCTTATCCCTCTAAATCTAATAGAAAACATACAATTTCCATTGCCAGAAAAATGATGGGTAAAAAGGTTTCTGTTGCTGGAAGAATTAGATCTTTGAGGCCTCATGGAAAAATTACTTTTGCAGATATAGAGGATGCTTCCGGAAAAATCCAACTTCTTTTTAGACAAGATTCACTTAAAGGTGAGAAATATGATTTTTTACAAAATTTGGATTTGGGTGATTTTATAGAAACTACTGGGGAAGTTATTAAGACTCAAGCAGGAGAGATAACTGTTGATGTAGACAGTTTTATAATTTTATCAAAAAGTATAAGGCCTCTTCCTTCTTCTTGGTATGGATTAAAAGATGTTGAGGAAAGATATAGGAAAAGGTATCTGGATCTTTTAATGAATCCAAAAGTTAAAGAGGTAATGGAAGCTAGATCTAAAATTATTTATGAAATCAGAAAATTTTTAGTAGAGGAGAAAGGCTATACTGAGGTTGAAAATCCAATACTTCAGCCAGTATATGGTGGAGGTAGGGCAAAACCATTTAAAACGCATCACAATGCACTTGACAGCCATTTCTATCTTAGAATTGCCAATGAACTTTATTTAAAGAGACTTATTGTTGGAGGATTTGAAAAAGTTTTTGAAATAGGACATGTTTTTAGAAATGAAGGGATGGACAAAAATCATAACCCTGAATTTACAATGTTTGAAACAATGGAAGCTTATGCAAATTATATGGATAACATGAATTTAATAGAGGAAATGTTTGAACAGGTTGCAAAGAAAGTTTTTGGTACAACAAAAATTACATACCAAGGGAAGGTTTTAGATTATAAGAAACCATGGCAAAGGGTAAAGCTTGTTGATCTTTTCAAAAAGCATACAGGTGTTCATCTTTCAGAAATAGATACATTGGAAAAAGCAACAAAGCTTGCTAAAAAATTAGGGGTAGAAATAAAAGATTATATGACAGATGGTGAGATACTTTTGGAAATCTTTGAGAAGAAATGTACTGATCAGCTTATTCAACCAACCTTTGTGTATGATTATCCTGCTGATTTTTACCCTCTTGCTAAAAGAAAAGAAGATAATCCAAAGCTTGTTGAAAGCTTTGATATTTATGTTGCAGGAATGGAAATGGGAACTAATTGGACTGAACAAAACGATCCACAGGCTCTACGTGAGGCATGGATTGAAGAAAAAAGGAAGATGAAGAGAGGGAATTCGGAAGCTCAAAAAACAGATGATGATTTTTTGGAGGCTTTGGAATATGGAATGCCTCCTACATCTGGAATTGGACCTGGACTTGATAGGTGGGTAATGGTTATGACTAATTCCCCTTCGATCGCAGATGTGATACCATTTCCAACCTTAAGGCCAAAAGGCAAGAAATAATTACTATGATACTCAAATGTATCATAGCAACAATATGAAAATATCCGATCTAAAAAAAATTCTAAAAGTTTTTTTGACTTTGCAATGGGCGAAAGAACTTCCGAGGCAAGGCTTTATTGCCATGGGATTTAAAAGAAATGAAGCGGATTCTGTAGCAGCACATTCTTTTTCAACAGCTCTTTTGGCATATTTTCTAGCAAAACAACTTAAAAAAGAAGGATTAAAAATTGATGCTGAAAAGACATTAAAAATGGGTTTAGTGCATGACATTGGTGAGACAATTGTTGGAGATGTCGGTACTTTTGTTAAAGGCATGGCAGGAGGAGTTTTTAAAAATATTGAAGAAGAAGGAATGAGAGCTCTTTTAGAAGGACTGGATGATAGCAAGGAGCTGATGGAACTAGTTAAAGAATATAATGAGAGAAAAACTTTAGAGGCAAGGGTAGTAAAGACTGCTGATAATTTGGATGCACTGGCTCAAATGAAAGGTGTACCAGCAGCCCAGAGTGCGTTAAAATATTTTAAGGAGGTTTTTCATATAACAAAATTTGACTGGCATAAAAGGGCAGTTGATTTAATTTTGTCAGGGGAGGTGGAACCAGCCAGAGATTGGCAGGAGAAAAAATAATGTTAGATATTAATTTTATAAGAGAAAATTTAGAAAAAGTTAAAAAAGCTGTTAAAGATAAAAAGCTTGAAGTAGATTTGGATAAGCTTTTAAAACTGGATGGTGAGAGACGGAAATTAACTACTGATGTAGACGAATTACGGGCAAAAAAAAATGAAGCAGCAAAGAAGAAAGATATAGAAGCTGGCAAGAAAATTAAAAGTGAACTAAATGAATTAGAGAAGAAATTACATGAAGTAGAGAAACAGTGGCAGGATTTGATGTATCAAATACCGAATGTTCCAGTAGAAGGTGTACCAGAAGGAGATGCTTCTAACAATAAAATACTAAGAAAAGAAGGTGAACCGACTAAATTTGAGTTTACTCCCAAAGATCATGTTGAATTGGGAGAGATCTTAGATATTATTGATATCCCAAGAGCAGCAAAAGTTTCAGGCACAAGATTTGGTTACCTTAAAAATGAAGGTGTTCTTTTGGAGTTCGCTCTGGTTCAGTTAGCCATTGAAACCTTGAGAAAAGAAAAATTTATTCCAATAATACCACCAGCATTACTTAAAAAGGAGATTACCGATGGCCTAGGTTATTGGCATGGGAAGATAGACGATGAACATACAGCTAATGAAAATTATTATTATCTGCCTACAGATAATCTTTACCTTATTGGAACAGGAGAACATGTAATTGTATCAATGCATAGTGATGAAGTTCTGGATGAGAAAGAATTACCAAAAAAATATGTTGCATTTTCACCTTGTTTTAGAAGAGAAGCGGGTTCTTATGGTCAGGATACAAAGGGAATATTTAGAGTTCATCAATTTGATAAAGTGGAGATGGTTGCGTTTGTAAAACCAGAAGATGATGAAACTGAAAGAGGAAAAATGTTATCAATAGCAGAGGATTTAATGAAAAGACTTGGACTCCCATACCAAGTAGTACAGCTAGCATCTGGTGATTTGAGTTTTCCAGGTGCTGAAACTAAAGATATTGAAACATGGATTCCATCTCAGGGGAAGTTTAGAGAAACTCATTCCATTTCGACTACAACTGACTTTCAAGCCAGAAGATTAAATATAAAATACGAGATTCCACCAGTTTTCTCTAATGGTTCAATTGCAAGCCAGCCATTAAAAGGATATGTCCATATATTAAATGGGACATGTTTTGCTATTGGTAGAATGATTATTGCTATTTTGGAAAATTTTCAAAGGGAAGATGGATCTGTAAAAATCCCGGAAGTTTTACAAAAATATACGGGATTTTCTGAAATTACTCCAAAAAAATAATGAGCACAATTCAAGATTTAGAAAAAGAAATAGATGCTATTAAAGAAAGAAACAGAAGGGTAGAAAGAGAAAAAGCTTGGGAAGTTTCTTGGACCCGCAAGGTTATGATTGTTTTTTTAACTTATATAGTTATTGCAATCTTTTTTATGTTTGTTGGTACTGTTGAACCACTCCTTGATGCTATTGTTCCAAGCATTGCTTTTATTCTCTCAACACTATCTGCCCCTTTTATTAAACAGTGGTGGTTAAAGCATATTCATAAGGGATAAAGCCTATTGTCCTTGTTGTTGTCTTTGCCTGATTAAATCTGCTGCTGACGTTGCCTGCTGGCTACCACCTTCTTCTAACTCTCCAAACGTGCCAGAATCTGTAGCAGTAGACGGGGAGGGTTGGGAAACCGGTGGTGGAGCTTTGATTTGTTGGTTAGTAGGAGTCTCATTTTGCGGGGTATTTGTGGCTTTAGGCGGTTGACCAATGCCTAATATAAAGTAAGCGGAAGTCCCGGCTACCACAATCAACAGTCCTATTCCCAGTCCAATTACCCATTTTGGTATTCCTCTGTTATTATCTTCGGTTGGTAGAGTAGGAACTTCCGGGGCACCATTTGCAGGGGGTACTACCAAAGTTTCAGAAGTTGGAGCAACTTCTTGAATCGGGTCTTGAGGAGAGGTATTGGTAATAAGATGTGAAAGGTCAGTTGGTACAGATTCTGTTGATGCAGATTGTAATGAATTTGTAGAATCCGGCGGTAAGTCTGGAGATGGCTGTGGGTTTGGAAGCGTGCTATCAATTGGAGGAGGTTGGATTGGTGCTCCCCAAGGATTATCCAACGGTGATGTTGTAGGAGGTACGGGTTCGGATGGTGGGGGTGGCTCGGAAACAGGAGGTAGGGTCGGAGGCCAGGTGGCAGGAGAAGGTGAGGCAGGTTGCCAACTTGAGTCTGGCTGAATCGGTTCTGATTGGATCGGGCTCGGAGTTGGTTGGGGTTGCATAGCTGACTGGGACGGCTGTAAAGGTGGATTTAAAGGAGAATCAGGAGGAACAGCATTTGCATCAGGGTCGGTAGGGGATGGGGGGAGGGTAGCGCCGACATCGGTAGATGGAGTGGGTAAATTAGGGTCTGTGGGATTTTTAGTATTGGTATCCATTTAGGCAGAAATTATCAGTGTCAGTTTATACAAATGACTAACTTCTTGTCAATGACCCATTTTGGTAAATCAGATATAATATGAAAGCTATGCTAGGTTTTTTGGGAAAACTTTTGGATTCAAATGAGCGGGAGATAAAAAAGCTTAAGCCGTATGTTTTGGCTATTAATAGTCTTGAGAAGAAAATTTCCAAACTTTCTGACAAACAGCTCAAAGGTAAGTTTGCAGAGTTTAAGTTGGAGCATGAGCGCGGAAAAAGTTTGGATGAGCTTCTGCCGGAAGTTTATGCCTGTTGCAGGGAAGCATCACTGCGGACTATAAAACAGCGTCATTTTGATGTACAAATGATGGCGGGAGTAGTTTTGCATCAAGGTAAAATTGCAGAACAAAAAACAGGAGAGGGTAAAACTTTATCTGCAACGCCTGCGCTTTTTTTAAATGCAATAGGGGGAAAAGGTGTACATGTTGTTACAGTAAATGATTATTTAGCAAGAAGGGATTGCGGTTGGATGGGCCCTATATTTCATGCTTTGGGAGCGACTTGCGCAACAATTGTGCACGAAAATGCATTTATTTATGATCCTAAATATATAGACAGATCACATGATGATAAAAGATTACGGTATCTTAGGCCAATAACAAGAAAAGAAGCTTACGAGGCAGATATTACATATGGTACTAACAATGAGTTTGGTTTTGACTATCTTCGGGATAATATGGTTTTTAGATTATCCGATCAGGCACAACGCGGACATTATTTTGCCGTTGTTGACGAGGTTGATTCAATCTTAATTGATGAAGCAAGAACTCCTTTAATTATTTCTCAACCACAACAAGAGGCAACTGAAAAATACTACAGCTTTTCAAAACTTATTGATGGTTTATCGAAAGAAAGTGACTATGTCATGGATGAGAAACTGCGAACAGCCCATTTAACAGAACACGGGATAGCAAAACTTGAAAAGATTCTTAAAGTGGATAATCTTTATGAAAAAGATTTTTCAACACTGCATCATCTTGAACAAGCATTGAAGGCAAAAACTTTGTTTAAGAAAGATAAAGATTATGTTGTAAAGGACGGTGAAGTAATTATTGTTGATGAGTTTACAGGAAGACTGATGTTCGGAAGAAGATATTCAGAAGGGCTGCATCAGGCAATTGAGGCAAAAGAAGGAGTTTCCGTTCAGCAAGAATCTCAAACTTTTGCGACAATCTCCTTCCAGAATTATTTCAGGATGTATCAAAAGCTTGCCGGTATGACAGGTACTGCCGCAACCGAAGCAGAGGAATTTGCAAAAATTTATAAGTTGGATGTTGTTGTAATTCCTACTCACAAACCAATGGTAAGAACAGACCATCCGGACATTATTTATAAAACACAAACTGCAAAATATACGGCAGTTGCAAATTTAATTTCCAGTCTTCATGAAAAAGGACAACCTATTTTAGTTGGGACTACTTCCATAGAAAAAAATGAATTTTTATCGGAGCTGCTTAAAAGAAAAGGGATCTCGCATGCTCTGCTTAATGCAAAAAATCATGAAAAAGAGGCAGAAATTATTGCAAAGGCAGGCGAGAAGGGTGCAGTTACAGTTGCAACAAATATGGCAGGAAGAGGTGTTGATATTGTTTTGGATAAAGGCGTTGCCAGTCTTGGCGGTCTTTTTGTTATTGGCACGGAAAGACATGAATCAAGAAGAATTGATAATCAACTTCGTGGCCGTTCAGGTCGTCAGGGAGATCCGGGCGAGTCACGCTTTTTTGTTTCACTGGAGGATGATTTGATGAGGATTTTCGGAGGAGAACAAGTTTCGCGCGTTATGGATTTTCTTAAGATGCCGGAAGATGTGCCAATTGAACACGGACTTGTTTCAAAGGCAATAGAGGGGGCCCAGAAAAAGGTTGAGGGGCACAACTTTGATATCAGGAAACATACTGTTGAATATGATGACGTGATGAATCAGCAAAGACAAATTATTTATGAAATTAGAAAAAAGGTATTAAATACAGCAGAACAAAAGGATATCACCTTAAAGACCGAGATTTTAGAAAAAGTTGAAAATGAGATTATTGCAGTAGTTACAGTCTATGTCGAAGAAGGGATAGATGCACAAAAGATTGCTGAAGAGTTTTCAACTATAGTTCCGTTGGACCCGGAGAGTAAAAAGGGAATAGAAAAACAAATTTCCACCTTTGGCAGTGCCGATGAAATATCAAAGTTTTTAATAGATCTTGCAACAAAATTTTATGAGGAGCGTGAACAACAAGTAGGGGAAAATACTGCAAGAGATATGGAGGTTTTTGTTTATTTAAACACTATTGATACTTTATGGATAGAACATTTGGATACTATGGATGATCTCCGTGCCGGCATTGGCCTTCGGGGTTATGCTCAAAGAGATCCTTTGATTGAATACAAAAGAGAAGGGTTTGAACTTTTTGAAAAGTTAATGTCAGAGAAAGATTTTGAAATTGTACACAGGATTTACAAAGTAGCAGTTGCGGGGCAAGCTCCTTCTGTTATACAAGCAGAACCAATTAAGATGGATGCAGCTGTGGAGGTTAGACCAAAAGTTGATGTTTCAAGTGAAATACCACCCGTCATTGCCGCGCTCCCGGAGTTTACCCCGAGCGTAGTCGAGGGGGTCGCTCGCAATGACGAAATGGGTACTACCAAAGTGACTATTGAAAGGAATGGGATAGTTTCTGAACAAGTCTATGGTCATCAGGGACAATTAACTAAACCTCATGGAAAAATCGGCAGAAACGACCCATGCTGGTGTAACTCTGGCAAAAAATATAAACGCTGTCACTACCCTAATTAGATGGAACTGACAAAGAACTATATTTCTTCCTTACTTCCTAAAAGGTTAAAAGATGCCAATAAAGGAACTTTTGGAAAAGTTCTGGTAATTGCCGGGTCAGAAAATTATCCAGGTGCTGCATATCTATCTTGTGCAGCTGCCTACAGAGTGGGAGTGGGACTGGTAAGTTTAGCAACAACAAATGATGTAAAAATTATAGTATCCAGAAAATTACCTGAAGTGACTTTTCTTTTAAGAAATGAAATTGAAAAGAAACTTTTAGGATATAAGGTTTTGTTAATAGGTCCTGGATTGGGTCAGAAAGATAAAGCAAGGGAATTAGTGCATAATTTTATGATGTATCCACATAAAATGGTAATTGACGGAGACGGGCTTAATTTACTATCTAAGGAAGAGAATTGGTGGAATAAAATAGGTAGGGATGTAGTATTAACACCTCACCCCGGAGAAATGTCCAGACTGACCGGATTTTCCATTGAAAAGATACAACAAGATAGAGAAAATATAACCAGACAGTTTGCAAAAAAATGGCAGAAGACTATTGTTTTAAAGGGAGCAAATACTATTATTGCCTCCCCTCGTGGAAAAGTAGCAATCAGCCCATTTGTAAACCCGCTACTTGCTACTGCCGGAACAGGTGATGTGTTAGCCGGAATCGTTGCTGGATTTTTGACCCAAGGACTCAATACTTTTGATGCGGCATGTTGTGGCGTGTATGTGCATGGAGTTGCGGGAGAAACGCTTAAAGAAAAAATAGGTAGCGCAGGAGGTTTGGCATCCGATCTTTTACCGCTTATCCCAAAAGCCTTACTCAACATATCCAAACAACGGATCGGTTAAATTAGTATTTTCTCCACTGCAATCGTATTCTAAGTTTTGCCGGGGAGGAATTTTGGCCGGCGGAATAACTCCCATATGCCCAAATACTGCCTTGACTTCCTGTTTAGACCACTCATAAGGAAAGACAATACTATAAACCGGAACTTTATCCGAAGGTTGGGCCAATTTTAAGCTGTTAATAAAAAAAAGATAGCGAAAACCTACATTCTCACCGGGTAAAGTTATATAGTTTATTGCTACACAAGGAAAAGTATTTTCCTTTGCATCAGATACTATATATTGAGTAATTGCTTTTTTTTCCGCATATCCGATATGAAAAGGCTCGGAAGTTAAGTAGAAAATAACATTTCTAAAAAGCAGCAGGAAAAGAAGTAACAATGTAAGGTATCTTCTCAAAACAGATGAATTAAAGAAAACGCAGATAAGAAGGCTGGCAAGTGTCAAAAAAATTACTTCCAAGTTTGCAAAATAATATTCAGATACTTGCACAGAAGAGAAACTAAAGTATGAAACTACCCCTGCTATCCAAATAAGTAAAGCACTTGCTTCGTAAGCTTTGAGAATTTTCTTTTTTATAAGCACCAGACACAACAACAGCAGTCCCATACTGAAAAACAATTTTAGATTGTTCGGAAGGGAGCCGGGAGAGAAAAATAAACTATCGGTATTTTTGGAAATTTTATCCAAAATGGTCCAAAATTTATACCATCCTGTTGCCCCCTCATGATTAATAAGAAAGCTTTTCACCAGACTGATTGTCTGGATAAAATTGTGCTTTATTTCAAATACCAGCAGGGGTAGCGATGAAACTACTAAACTTAAGATAAAAAAAGCGATTTGTTTTAGCCGCGGTATCTTTTTAGAAAAAACAAAAGCGAAAGGAACGGCTAAAAGCGCGGGAAGAAGCGCAAGATGTACTTGCCATATCAGCCCAATCAGTAATCCTAAAAGAGGCAAAACTTTAAAATTTCCTCTTATAATCATTAGTATCGTATACAAATACCAAATAGCCCAAAGTTTTGTGGTGATCGTTGGCACTACCCACCTGTCAAAACCGACTGCTCCCAATGAGACCGCCTGCAGGAAAGCGGCTATTATACCCACCTTTTTATTAAATAGCTTTGATAACACAAAATAGTAGCTAAGGATATTTAGTATTCCAACAACAGGAGAAAAGTATGCGCTTCCTATAGGATCCATGTTGAATATCAAAAAGAAGGGGATTAAAAGATAATAAAAAAGTGGCCCGATAAAAATTCCTTCGGTGCTGGTGAGCTGGCCGATCAATCTGGGGTGGTGGTCAATCACAATATCTTTAACGATCCATGAATAAAGATCTGCGTCATGAGCAAATCCAAATCTCTCAACTAATTTATAAGTTCTAAAAAATATGCCAAATAGAAGAATGATAATTAGAATTAAGAAAAAGTGGTTTCGGCCCATATAGTTATTATATTATATGGATTAAGGTGTTGAACAAAAAAATCGGACTCATATTTTTCTTTAATACAAAAATCAACTCCTTTGGGTGGCAAAAATACGGTTATTTGCCCATCCTTTACGCTATCTTATTTAATTAAAGAAGTTGATATTGGGAAATTTAGCCTGCAAGTTAGACAAAAAAAATAAAAATTGATAAACTGCGAAACATATGATTGTTAAAGCAATAAAAACAAGAAAATTTAAGCCCCCAGAAGATGATCTTTGGGATCTTTTATCGGCTGTTTTGTCCCTGGAAGAAAATTCAGTTGTTGCTGTTGCATCCAAAGTAGTATCGATAGCTGAAGGAAGATGTATTTTGCAAGAAAAAGGTGGAAAAGATAAACTGGTTATTAAGGAAGCAGACAAATATCTTCCAAGATCCCTCGCACCAAATGAGTGGATAATACATACAATTAAAAATGATTTGCTTATTGCCTCATCAGGTATTGATGAAAGTAACGGGGCAGGATACCTTATTCTTTGGCCAAAAAATCCTCAAAAGTCGGCTAAAAAAATTTGGGAATTTTTAAGGAAAAAATTTAAAGTCAGTAATTTGGGTGTAATTATTACTGACTCCCACTGTATCCCCATGAGAAGAGGTTTGGTGGGAATTTCTATTGCGCACTTTGGGTTTGTGCCACTTAGAGATTATAGAGGTAAAAAAGATATTTTTGGAAGGCGACTTAACATTTCCTTAACAGACATACCGGACTCTCTTGCATCCGCAGCAGTTTTGGAAATGGGTGAAGGGAATGAACAGCAGCCGATTGCTGTGATAACTGATGTTCCTTATATACAATTTACAGAAAAAGAAGCACAGTCAAAAAAACCTTATTCCACCTTTGTTATCCCGGAAAAAGAAGATCTATTCTATCCTTTTTTATCGGCCCTTAGTTGGAAGAAAGGTGGTTCCGGTAAAACTCAATAGTTTTTTTTAGTCCTTCTTCGAGATTAACTTTTGCATTCCATCCTAACTGCTTTTTGATTTTTTCAGAAGATGCAACTAACTTGGGTACATCTCCCTTTCTTTCTCCTTTATCATCCAGCGAAACCTCATATCCTAATAACTTAAATATTTTTTTGACAACATCTAAAACCTTTACCCCGCTTTCTGTTCCTACATTATATATATGAAGTCCTGTAAGGTTTAAAGGTAAGGTATGAGCTTCTGACAGGTCATCAATATAAATAAAGTCTCTTATTTGTTTCCCTTTCCAAAACAGTGGCATCGGATTTTTTCGTAAAGCTGCCTTTATGAAATTCGGTATAGCGTGAGTCTCCGGATTATGCAGTTCTCCCGGCCCGTAAGGGTTAAAGTATCGCAAAATTGTTACATCAAAATCATAGAGTCGACTGTAAAGCATGCAAAATTGTTCCATGGAAATTTTAGTTATCCCATATGGGTTTGTCTGTATTCCCATTGGAGATTCTTCTGTGATTGGGGTTTTACTTGGAGTGCCGTAGACACAAGCGCTTGATGAAAAAATAATTTTTTTTACACCTGTCCTTCTCATTGCTTCTAAAAGTTTCACAGTTCCTAAAATATTATTTTCCGCAAATTCTACGGGTTTTTTTACAGACTCGCCAACCTCAATAAAGGATGCCAGATGAATGACGGCGTCATGATTTTTAAGCGTTTTTTCTAAAACTTCCTGATCCGAAAGGTCACCCTTTACAAAACTTGCACGGTCATCTATTTGGTCTTGGTGCCCGCGGGTGAGATTATCAAAAACAGTTACAGCATGATCTTTATCAAGCAGGATTTTTACTACATGTGAGCCTATAAATCCGGCGCCTCCAGTTACCAATAGTCTCATTTATACCTTCACTCCGGCTTTTCTGGCCCAAAAAATACTGGCCTCAAGCAGATGATCAAAGGTACCCGTATCATGCCAGAAGCCTTTCAGCTTTTTAAACTTTAGCTGGCCGGATTTGGCGTAATAGTTATTTACATCCGTAATCTCAAGTTCTCCTCTTTGCGAGGGCTTAAGCTTACTCGCAACCCTGAAAACCTCACTGTCATAAATATACAAACCGGTTACCGCAAAATTAGATGGAGGATTTTTGGGTTTTTCCACGATCTCCTTTATTAAGTCCGTGTTATTTTCATCAAAGATGGGTACACCAAAACGTTCGGGGTCGGGAACCTGTTTTATAAAAATCATTGCCCCTTTTTTAAAACTTTTAACATCATTTGTTATATCATAATCTGTAGTATTGTCTCCTAATATCACTGTACAGCTATCCCGACCAACAAAATCTTTTGCCAAATATAAGGCATCTGCAATACCTCCCTCATTTTCCTGATAGGCATATTCCAAATGTTTTATCCCCAACTCTTTGCCGTTTTTTAATATAGAAATGAAATGGCCGCTGTATGGCCCACCTGTTACAACCACAATATCTTTGATGCCGGCTTTAACCAATGTAGTGATTGGATAAAAAACCATCGGCTTATCATAAACCGGAAGCAAATGCTTATTTGTAACTTTGGTCAGGGGATATAGCCTTGTCCCCAAACCTCCAGCCAAAACAACACCTTTCATCTTAAAACCAAACTCCTAAAAGTAATATTAACACTAAGACAGCTATTAAAAAATACTCCAGTATGATATTTAAAGTCAAACTTTTATCATGCTTATGAAAGAACATAGCCCAAATAAGATAAATTAGAACCAGCAAGATTAAGATTCGCATTTGATTTGGAATAATCATAATATGCTCCCCGGTTTACTGGTAAGAAGCATTGTCAAAGCAACCGACATGATAGCCATATGGGCAGTATGGTTGGAACTTAGTCTAAATACTCCTCTTCTTTTCAGAACCAACAGGTCAACCATTAGTAAAATAGTTATCAAAAAGATGATACCAATACCTGTCCCTCTGGAAGCCTGAAAAGGATCCAGTAAAGGTTTTCCTACCTGTGGAGATTGGAATGCTGTCAGAAGCTGGGGTTTTTTGTTATATTCCTCAACCGGCACAACAGATTTTTTACTGCCGGAGTTTACCAGAGGTTGGGTTCCCAATATTTGTGTACTGCCAAACTCCTGTACCACCAAAGTAGTTCTCTCTCCATTTAAAACTCCATCAACTACAGCAATACCTATATCTTGATAGCTTGAGTTTAACAGATTATCCCGATGGGTTGGGGATGCCATCCAGGCAGAGACCACATCATTCGATGCATAAAAATTTTTGGCCAGATTCTCTCCTGCATAGGTGAATTTATACCCTGAACCTAAGATAAAATCCCAGGGGGTTTTGCCGGAAGGGGCAAAATGTGCCCAGTAATTTTCCTCAAACATGTTTTGGGCTTTAAGAGCGGCAGCCTTGTTCAAGGCTTCATTTTCTAAAACGGGTGGCAGGCCTTTTTGGGATCTCTCCTTGTTAGTTAGTTCAATTAGTTTTTTTTGATCAACATTGGAAGTAATACCTAAAATTCCCGGTTTTGAATAGCCCACTATTGAAAAACCAACCTGTAAAAATATAAAAAATAAGACATAGATAAGCAATGCCTCCCAAGAAATAAGGCGGGCTTTTTTGTGTGTTTCTTTATGTGGAATAAACCAATGATGGATTTTTTGCCAAATCACTATATTAGTATACCAAATCTGTTTCTATTTTCTTCCCGTTAACTAGGATGCCCAGTGAATACCCTAAAGCATTTGCCACAGAAACCCCAACCCTTATTCCTGTAAATGACCCAGGTCCAGTTTCCACTTCAACCTCTTTTAAGACACCTTCGAGGTGTCTTAGGTTGACACCCTTCCTTTTTAACAATTTAATGATGAGTGGCAGAAGAACCTGTGAACCGTATTTATTTTTGGCAGATAAACTTTTAACTGCCTTGCCATTTTCTTTTAAGGCAACCTTTATAACCTTTTGATCTTTGGTATCAATATGTAAAGTCATTGTTTGTCTTCAAAAGTAATGAAATGTTTAGGAGAAAAATGTACTTCAAAAGTCTCCAAAAAGAGATGCCTTCCTAAAAGCGGCGGGATATCATCTCTATCAAGAAACCCTACTGGAATGTGTCTTGTCCACTCACCCAGCCTAACCTGAATCTTCTTTAAAAAATAAACTTTTTCTTCTCCGCCAATGCCTGCTGTTTTAAAAACCCAGCAATCTTTTTTAAGATTTACTCCGAGGCTGTTGGAAAAATATCTTGGAAGCAAGGTATAATCTGCCCCACTATCTACCAGCATCCATATTTCATACCATTTTCTTTTTGGTTGGGAATAAAATAACACTCTTGCAACAGGTCTATGGATTGTCCCCAGAATAGGAGATAAGGACTTTTCAAACTGAAAAGTTAAAACCATAGAATCAAAGTATCTGCTTTAGGAACATAAGTAATTACAGGGATTTCTTTTGGATATTTCTTTTCCAGTCTATCCAAAAGTTTATTAGCCGAACCCCCAGTTTTTGCAGTAAAAACTTCACCTTTCATAACAATAATATGTTTTCCCTTATACTTAGGATTACTCATAATCTGAATCATAGTTTGTTCACTGGAAGCTTTTCTCATAAATTAATGATAACATACTTGCCCACAGGATTAAATAACTTTTTGATCTTTGGTATCAATATGCAAAATCATGAAGGAATTTTAACACATTTGACTTTTAGGTACAGATATCCTATAATTATAGGATAATATGGCAAGAGAAACGTTATCAATAGAACAATTTCCTGATGTAAACTGGTCAAGGTTTGTCCAGGAACACGCTGATGGATATAGAGAATTCAGCTTTGGTTTAACCAGAATCAGGTTAAATGGTGAACTATTACAGTTAACTGATGAAGGATTACTTGTTCCCTGCGGTGCACCAATCCATGAGACGAGCAGTGTTTTCTTTGGTCAAGCAGATATGCGGCCAACTGTCAAAGTATTAGCACAATACCAACATCCTTTCAGGTTGGAAGATGCTTCAAGAATTAATGGGGTTGGAACTCTAACATCAGAATTTTTGGGAACACATGAACAAATGGTAACTGCCAGACAAGTTATCCATCAAGCTCACCAATTATTTGATCAACTTAGACTTATTAACATGGCTAACCCAGAAGTAATACGCGAGATGGGAATCCTTGAAGCTATACTAACCTCTCAAGCTACCCAATTATTGCCTGAAAGATCAGTGGGAATAGCTAAAAGATTAAAAGATCTTAAAGTAGATAAGTTTGGAGGATATGCATTTTCCTCAGGTACTTGGACTCCAGATTGGGTAATTGAAAATTATTTGGAAAAGTCACAAATATGACAGAAGCCCAACTAAATAACCTCGGAGGTTAATTAGGTTTGAACCTCGGTATTTTAATTAAAAATCGCTCAAATTGGCCAGAATGGTGGAAAATGACCGATTTCGGGGTATAATTGACCTCATGGATGAAATTAGAGCCAAATTACAAGAGTTAAAAGAGAGGTTTGGGAAGATTTCGACCTCTATTAATCAGGATCAGCTGGCTCAGGAAATTAGAGAACTTGAGGCTCAAACTTTGAAGGAAGGCTTTTGGAATGATCCTAAGCAGTCGTCAGTTGTTAGTCGTCAGCTGTCAGATAAACAAAAATTACTAAATGGAGTGGATGATCTGGAAAAGAGAATAAATAATGCTCTGGAAATGTCTTCTGAACCAACCATGGTAGAAGATTTAAAAAAAGAGACAGAGAAAATAGAGAAAGCTTTAGACCAGCTTGAACTACAACTCTTTTTATCAGGCCCGCATGACCAGTCAGAAGCCATTATATCCATACACTCCGGTGCAGGGGGTGTTGAAGCCATGGATTGGGTAGCAATGCTTGCCAGGATGTACCAAAGATATTTTGAAAGAATGGGGTGGAAATATGAAATTACAGATGAAAGTTTTGGGGATGAGGCCGGATATAAGGAGATATCCATGATTGTTCATGCGCCACTCTCTTATGGTTACCTAAAAAAGGAAGCAGGGACCCACAGACTTGTTAGGCAATCCCCTTTTAATGCTGACAAGCTACGTCAAACATCATTTGCCTTAGTTGAGGTCTTGCCTGTAATTGAGGGTACCAGTGAAGTTGAGATAAAAGAAGATGATATTGAGTTTGAATCATTCAGATCAGGTGGACATGGAGGGCAAAATGTTAATAAGGTATCAACTGCAGTAAGGCTTAAACACAAACCTAGTGGTATTGTAGTTACCGCTCAAACAGAAAGATTCCAGGCTCAAAACAGGGAAAATGCTTTAAAACTTTTAAGATCCAAGCTTTGGGTCCTCAAACAGGCTAAGGATGAAGAGCTAAAAAAGCAGCTCAAAGGTGGTAAGTCTCAAGCTTCATGGGGGACACAAATAAGATCATATGTTCTGCACCCGTACCACATGGTTAAAGATTTAAGGACTAATACTCAAACCTCGGATACGGGTTCTGTTTTGAACGGGGATTTGGATCGGTTTATTGAGGCAGAGGTTAGGGGACTTGCCAACTCTCCATTTTATGGTTAATATATTAGATAAGATGGATGAGTCCCAAAATGTAGGTGATGAAAAAATCGCAAAAAAGTTTTCTCCTGCCACCTCTTCGGCTCGACTTCTCTTGGGAGTATGTTTAACAGCTGCAGTTTTAGGGTTAGCAACAGGTTATATTCTGTCCAGCAAAGGCGCTTCCAAAGCTCAAAGTTCCTTGTTGGAAACTACTCCGAAGACTGCACAACAAGACAGCCGCACATTTAGAGATTTTGCCGAAGGAACGATTAAAGCAAGACCCGAACCGTCCGATGAAGGAGAATATGTAGAAGGCACACATATTTTAATGCGTGAAGGTACCGTTCCCGTAGCTCTTACTTCATCGGTTGTTGATTTATCACTATATGAGGGGAAAAAGGTGAAAGTATTTGGTGAAACTCAAAAAGCCCTGAAAGAAGGCTGGCTTATGGATGTGGGTAAAGTGGAAGAAACTAAATGAATGATTACTTTCGATTCGGTTTCAAAGAAGTTTGGTTCAACACTTGCTTTAGATAATGTATCCTTGGAAATAAAACAGGGTGAGTTTGTCTTCATCGTTGGACCGTCAGGAGCAGGTAAATCTACACTTCTTCGCATTTTGACAAGGGAAGTTTTACCCAATAGCGGGAAAGTTTCTGTTGGAAAAGAAGATATTACAAAACTTAAAGATAAAGATACCCCCGCACTTAGGCACAGGATTGGTTTTGTATTTCAAGATTTTAAACTCTTGGATGACCGAACCGTTTTTGAGAATGTTGCTCTTACATTGGAAGTTTTGGGTAAGAAAGATGAAGAAATTTCAAAAATGGTTGAACATATTTTGAAGCTTGTGGAAATTTGGGACAAAAGATATCTTTTCCCAAGGCAATTATCCGGGGGCGAGGCTCAAAGGACTGCTATCGCAAGAGCTGTTGTCTCCAAACCCGATATACTTTTAGCTGACGAGCCGACAGGGGATTTGGATTTCAAGACTGCCTGGGGGGTTATACAACTTTTGAATGAGATTAATTCCTGGGGTACTTTAGTTTTGATGGCAACTCATAATCAGGAAATTGTAAATACACTAAAGCGAAGAGTAATAATACTAAAGCGGGGAAAGGTTATAAAAGATACAAAAGAAGGTAAATATGAGTAGATCTTTTGAGTTTGCAAAAAGGAATATCAGGAGAACTCCTTATCAGGCTATAGTTGCATGTTTAGTTTGTTTCTTAACATTTTTTGCACTTTTAACTTTTCTTATTCTTGCCGGAGGATCACAAGCAATCCTGCGCTATTTTGAAAGCAAACCCCAAGTTATTGCATTTTTTAAAGAGGGAACGACTGATTTGGATGTTTCAGCTCTTGAAAATGCCCTTAAACAAGAAGAAAGAGTGACTAACGTAAAATATGTTTCCAAGCAGGAAGCTTTGACAATCTATCGAGAAAGAAACAAAAACGATCCTACCCTTTTGGAGCTTGTAACTGCAAATATTCTACCTGCTTCTCTGGAAATTTCTACCAAGACCCCTGAAGATTTACAACCTATTGCAGAAGTTTTAAAAAAAGAACCTGCAATATCGGAAGTGATTGTTCCGGAAGATGTAGTTGCAACACTAACCTCTGTTACCAGGATAATAAGAATTGTGGGAATAGCAACAGTAGGGTTTTTAATGATTTTTGCAACTTTAGTAATCTTGATGATTATCGGTTTTAAAATCCGCCTTAAAAGAGCGGAGATAGAAATAATGCGTCTTATAGGTGCCTCACCCAACTTTATCCGCAACCCCTTTATTTTGGAAGGTATATTTTATGGAGTAGTTGGGGCAACATGCGCATGGGTTGCGATCTATCTTATTCTTTGGTACTTTACACCCTTTTTGCAAGGGTTTTTAGGAGAGGTGAAAATCCTGCCGGTTAATCCTTTATTGATGCTGGGCCTCCTTGCAGCAAGCTTGTTAAGTGCCTTAAGTGTGGGTTACCTAGGAGCATTTGGTGCAGTCAGAAGATACTTAAAAATATAATGCGCCCTGATGAAAAAGTTTCTACCACTGCTTTTAGCATTTAGTTTTGTTGCCTTTCTTTTCCTACTCCCTTATCCCTATACCCAAACCCCTAGTTTTGCCCAGTCCGATGAATTAACTAAACAACTTCAGGAAAAGCAGGCGGAAATCGAGAAACTGGAAGCAAATCTTCGGGATGCAAAAACCCAGGAGAAAACTCTAAATTCTCAACTTGCGATAGTTGACGGACAGGCAAAAGTTACAACTTTAAAAATTGAAGAGACAAATCTTAAGATTAAAAAGCTTGAGCGGGAAATTTCCGATTTATCAACAAGGATTGAGCGTATTTCCGCTTCTTTAGACAGATTATCGGAGATTCTTCTAAAAAGGATCATCCAAACCTATAAATATTCAAATAGCATTTCTACTTTGGATCTTTTATTTTCATCCCACGGATTTGCGGATCTTTTGGAAAGGCTTAAGTATATTCAGGTTGCTCAAAGCTATGATAAGAAAAAATTATATGAACTGCAGGCAACAAAGCTTGCATATAACGAGCAAAAACAGGATAAGGAGACAAGACAGCAAGAGGCTGAAAAATTAAATGAAGACTTAGAAATTTATAAACAACAACTTACCCAACAAAAAAGGGATAAAGAAGAACTTGTAAGAATTACCAGAAATGATGAGGCCAGATATCAAGGTTTAATTGCACAACTTCGGGCAGATACAGACTCTATCAGACGTGCTTTAAGCGGGGGTGGTATAAAAATAGGACCTGTTAAAAGAGGTGATGTAATTGCATCTGTTGGTAATTCCGGCTGCTCTACAGGACCTCATTTGCATTTTGAAGTAATGACTAATGCTAAAGTGGAAAACAACGGTGTTGTGGGGAAAGAAAATAAGGTGGATCCAAAATCTTATATAAACTCTCAATTTGGCTCCCCATTAGATAATTATTCCGCTAATAAATGTAGCTTTACCAATTCATGCTACGGGGATATAACCACATTATACGGAGCATCCGGTTCAGATTATATTTCTGGTTGGCCGCCACATACTGGTTTGGATATTGCCAATCCTCATGGGTATCCTATTAAAGCTGTAGCCGACGGGGTGGCTTATGAATTCTCTGACTCAAATGCCTGCTATTTAACAGGAACAGTCGGGAGAGGAATGGTATTGGATCACGATAATAGTGATATTGTGACTTTATATTGGCATATACCTTAATAATCCTATACTATTTAAAATAGTGGAAATCAAACTGCTAATTCTTACTGCCTTGTTACTCTTTTTCGGAGCAAAAACCTCTTTTGCCTCTTCTATTAAAATCAATGAATTCTACTCTGAAGGAACATCATCCTCAAATCCTGATTGGGTGGAAATATACACAGATGCGGTAGATACTTCTCTTTATCAGATAGTAGATGCTGCGAATAATAAACAAGATTTAGCAACTTCAATATGTAATGGAAATTTTTGCTATATAGATTGGTCTAATAGACTGAATAAGGATGGAGATACAATAAAACTTGAGCTGAAATCTTCACCGGGCCAAGCTGTAGATCAAGTAATTTATGGTAGTAGTGGAGATATCTCATCTCCAGGAGTAGAGCAATCCGCTGGGCGAAATTCGGATGCAACAGGGGGATGGGTAATTTTCTTATCACCCACCAAAGGATCTTCAAACAATAATTCAACAGCCTCATCTCCTTCTCCAAGTCCATCTTCATCTCCCTCTCCTTCCACTTCCTCTTCATCAAGTTCCACCTCATCATCCAGCAGCTCATCCTCCTCTACATTTACCATTTCCAATGTTCCTTCAAAGATTGATTCAACAGAAGAATTTAAAGTATCTGTAAATTTATCTTTATCAAATAGCCCAAATACAACCCTCTATTTAAAAGGAGCCTTTAAGAAAAAAGATGGAAGTAATTATTTTGGTCTGACAAAAGTTGGAAGTAGTTGGAAAAAAAACAGTCAGACATATTCTGATCAATCTAAAATAACAACTAATGCATCTGGTGGATGGAGTGGAAATTTAGAAATCCAGCCTGATATTTTCGATTCCGGATATGAAGGAGGGGGAGACTATATTTTTAAGGTAGGAAGATATACAGAGGTTGGATCTTTGAGTTGGAGTAATGAGCTAACAGTTAGCATAATTGCTCAAGAAATTACTCTTGAAGATAATGAGGAGGGTGAAATCCTGGGAACAGAAGAAAAACAAAAAAGTAAAATAATATCTTCAAAACATGAGGAGTATTCATTAGAAAAATATATTAAGATTGCCACTCCTTCTCAAAAAGCAGTCCAAGCTAGTCCTCAAGCAGAGGTTAAAGGGGAAAAGCAGAGAAATTATTTAAGCTGGTTTGGAACTTTTATGGTAATAAGTGGAATAGGTGTTTTATCTTTTGTATACTTACGAAACAAAAACCTAAGTGAAACATTATCTAACATTTTCAGAAAAAGAAACTAAAGACCTGGGTAAAAAACTTGCCTCCAAACTTCATGGAGTAATTGCTTTAAGTGGGCCTTTAGGTGCAGGTAAAACCACTTTTGTTCAAGGATTTGCCAAAGGCTTAGGGATCAAAGAAAAAATAATATCTCCTACTTTTGTTTTAATCCGTCAACATAAAATTCCAAACTCTAAAAAAATGCTTTTCCATATTGATTTATATAGACTGGAAAATGAGAAGCAGTTAAAAGGATTAGGCCTTGAGGAAATTAGAAATGATTCAAATCATATCAGTCTAATTGAGTGGGCAGAAAAAGCAAAAGATTTTTTACCAAAAAGTACTTCCTATATTAACTTCGAGGCTTTAGATGAAACAAAAAGAAAGATTACAGTTACATCTTCTCTTTCCTAATCTCTACCTCTATTGGTCCAATCATTTCTTTGGAAATAAATTCCATATCTTTATAATCATTTTCCCAAGCTTGTCTCATTTTAATTCTGTCCGGTTCTTTAATTAAAAAAACCAAACCCGAGTAATTTTTCTTAGATCCCTGGAATTTATCCTGGCTTGGTATATATTGAGGTTTGTTTGGAGAATATACATATTCTCCGGGAATATATCCATAGGTTTTTTTACCATACCACCAAAATAAATACTGATATGGATAATCGTAAACAGAAGGGAGATATGTATAGACACTAAAATTTTTACCTTCTGCTTTTTTGTAAACATAATCTATTGCCGCAACTTCATTTTTATAAACTGATGGGTCGTTACTTGGAATACTCCTTTCTTTAAAATAGTTATTGATATTTATCAAAGCAAAATAGATGACAAAAATAGACAAAATCAAGGTAGGAAGCCTTCCTAAAAATTGCAGATTAAAAAGTAAAATTATTGCAGCAACAACTCCCCCTAAATGCCAAGGATTAACAGTTGTGGGAAGTAGTACATACCCCAAGAATGGTATGAGTATATAAAGTAATGTAATTAAAACTGTTAAATTCTTATTCCAATGTCCTCTTTTAATGAAAAGGTACAAAGACATAAAAAAAATATAAGTCAGTAATTTTGTAAAAAATTGATGATTCATAAACGTTGGAACGGTAACATTAAAAAACTTCTCAGAAATTAAGGGTAATCTTTTAATTGGGTTAATTATTTGATCAGGGCTACCTGCACTTAAATATTTGATAACAGATTTAGACATTATAAAGTTATGTTTTATATCAAAGGCAACTTGAGGCATTAAAGTTAGGAGATAAATAAAAACTCCCAGCCAGAAATTTTTACTCTTAAAAATATTTCTTTTTCCAGATAAAAATACAGAAAAAATTAAAACTAGGGGTATAAATACTCCAAAGTTCATCTCAAAGTTAAAAAATAATCCTGCCAATAAAAATATCCCTAAAGAGAAAACTAACTTTTCAGTTTCCAAGTATTTCTTTAAAAAAAATATAAAAAGAGGTGTTAGGAAAAGAATTGGATTTGGGTTAAACGCATATGAGGTTGTTAAAACTACATAGTTTGATAAAATCCATAAAGAGCCGGCAGAAACTGCTGCCAACTTCCCAAAATCTTTAACCAAAAATATTAAGAAAAAACCTCCCAAAGCCCAAAGAGCAATTTCCATAAGGATTGATGCATAAGGATCACCGCCAGATAAAATATATGGAATTGCCAAAAGATAATACCAGGCCGGCCCATTATAAAAGCCTTCAATTGCCGAGGTTGGGCCAATTAATCTTAATTTAGAAGTCTCAACCATTTCTCTAACATCAACCATATCCCGCGCGTTATCCATGTTAAAAAGAAAATTACCGTTTGAGGTAAGACTTAATCTATATACCGCTCCTATAATTAAAATGATTAAAATAAGTTTTAAGTTCTTTCTCATAACTTAACTTAGGTTATTATGCTATTATTTAGGTCAAATACTCAACATATATGATAAAATTTATTGCATGAAAATTTTAGTGACAGGCGGAGCCGGATTTATTGGATCTAATTTTATCCATTACTGGTTGGAGTATCATCCTCAAGATCAAATTGTTAACCTGGATGCATTAACATATGCCGGACATTTGGAAAGTCTTAAGGATCTTAAGACTAATCCAAACTATAGTTTTATTAAAGGAGATATTTGTGATGAGGCATTTGTTGGAAAAGCTATGGAAGGTATGGACTTAGTTGTTCACTTTGCGGCAGAATCACATGTTGATAGGTCAATCATTGATCCCCTGCAGTTTGTAAGAACAAATGTTTTAGGTACTGCGGTTTTACTAAACGCTGCCTTGGATACAAAAGTAAAAAGATTTCATCATATATCAACAGATGAAGTATTTGGACAATTAGGTCCGAAAGATCCTCCATTTAATGAAAATACCCCATATTCACCCCGAACTCCATACTCTGCTTCAAAGGCAGGATCGGATCATTTAGTAAGATCATATTACCAAACTTACGGTTTACCGATCACTATTACAAACTGTTCAAATAATTTTGGTCCTTATCAGGATATCGAGAAACTTATCCCCCGTTTTATTACAAATTTGCTTGAAGGTAAAAAAGTACCACTTATGGGTGAAGGAGAAAATATCAGGGACTGGCTATATGTTGATGATCACTCAAGGGCAATAGATACGGTTTTACAAAAAGGTGAGTTGGGAGAAACTTACTGTGTTGGCGGGGAGGAAAAAACAAATATAGAAGTTGCAAAAAAAATTCTTAAGATTTTAGAAAAAGATGAGTCCTGGATAGAAAATGTGGGACACAGATTAGGTCATGATTTTAGATATGCTATAGACGATCGTAAACTTAAGAGTTTAGGCTGGCAGCCGGCACATCCATTTGATGAGTGGCTTTTAGAAACTGTTAGGTGGTATAAAAAGAATGCGTGGTGGTGGAAGCCTTTAAAAAAAGGCAGGCCAAATGTTGACAGAGTAGCGCAAAAGTCATACAAAGGCTAAGATGGCAGATTTTATTAAAAAAACTTCAATTGACGGACTTTTAATTTTAGAAAGACCGATCTTTAAAGATAAGAGAGGTTTTTTTAGAGAATTGTTTCGAAAAGATGATTTGGAAAATTTCTTAGGCATAAAGTTTGAACCGGTGCAAATGAATCATTCTTATTCCATCCCCGGAGTAATTAGAGGTATTCACGCCGAGGAGTGGAACAAAATTATTTATCCGCTTTCCGGAGAAGTATTTATTGCAATAGTTGATTTAAGAGAAAACTCCTCTACCTTTGCCAAGGTAGAAACTTTTAAAATTAATGATGAAAGGAGGATAGGACTTTTTGTACCGATTGGACTTGCTAATTCTTTTTGTGTCACAGGAGAAAAAGGAGTAGATTATGCATATTTAGTGGATGCTTACTGGGATGGTCGTGATACCAGGGCCATTGCCTGGGATGATCCGGATTTAGCAATAAAATGGCCTATTTCCAATCCAATTATTTCACAAAGGGATAGAAAGAATCCTTATCTTAGAGACCTATTCCCGAAGAGATTCAAATAATGGAAACTAGACTGCTGGTTTTTGGAGGGAGCGGCTTAGTTGGTTCCCATTTTATCAAAATTTATAGGAGTAAGTTTCTAATAAAAGCCCCTCTTATTAATGAGGTTGATATATTAAATAAAGATCAACTTGACTTAGCTTTAGAAGATTTTAGACCTGATGTCACTGTTAATTTCGCAGCATTTACAAATGTGCAGGGGGCTGAAGAGCAGAAAGGAGGTAGGAGTGGACTCTGTTACCTGATTAATGTCAGGGGCGCAAAAAATATTGCAGATGCTTGCAGTAAAAAAGGTGTTTATTTAATTCACATATCTACAGATTACGTTTTCAACGGTACGAAATCGGATGCACCGTATACGGAAGAGGATACGCCTGATCCTAAAAATTGGTACGGGCAAACAAAATATTTTGCAGAGCAGGAAGTTTTAAATAGCGGTTGTAAGTTTAGTATAGTTCGGATTGCAATGCCTTTTAGCCCGCACTACGAATTAAAAAAGGATATTGCAAGATTTTTCCTGGAGCAATTAAACCGTAACCGTAAGATAAAAGCAATATCGGATGCAAGAGTAACTCCCATTTTTGTTGAATATGTAGCTAATGCTTTGTTTGCCATTATTAAAAAAAGGCCACCGGGATTATTTCATGTTGTATCGACAAATTGGACTACCCCTTTTGAGTTTGCAAAACTTTTGGCAAAAGAATTTAATTTAGACGCATCTTTAGTAGAGCCTATTACTTTGGATGAATACAACAAAGATAAAAAGGCTCCAATACTTAAGTACTCGTGGCTTGATCCCACCAAGTTTATTAGGGAGTTTGGAGATGGGATTTTAGCAACAGTTGAAGAAAATATTAAAGTTTTTAGACAGGAGATTGAAAAGGATTAGAGAATTAGGTATAGTAACAAAAGATTATGGCAAGTAACAAAAGGGCATTCATAACAGGAATCTCGGGTCAGGACGGCTCATACCTGACGGAGTTTTTATTGGGTAAAGGATATGAAGTTGCAGGGTTAGTTAGACGAACTGCTGTTTCCGATCTTGGAAACATTGACGAGATTAAAGAAGAGGTAAAGATATATTATGGTGACCTGCAATCTCCCGAATCCATAGCACTTGCACTTTTGGATTTTAAGCCCGGTGAGATTTATAATCTTGCTTCTTTATCTTCGCCTTTGGGATCTTTTACGGACAAATTTGCATCAATTATGATAACAGGTGTTGGAGCTCTTCATGTATTTGAACGGGCAAAACAGATTGTTCCGGATGCAAAAATCTATCAGGCATCCACATCGGAAATGTTTGGTATACCAAAACAAAGTCCGCAAAATGAAGATACCCCTTTTAATCCTACGAATCCTTATGCTGCTTCCAAAGAGTTTGCTCACAGAATGGCGCAAATTGCAAGATCGGATCGCAAGAGTCCACAATTTATTTCCTGCGGGATTTTATTTAATCATGAAAGCCCAAGAAGGGGTTTAAATTTTGTTACAAGAAAAATAACTGCAGCAGTTGCCTGTATTAAAAACGGTAAAAAAGAAGAGATACCTTTAAATGAAATAGGCGAGCCGATTGTAAAAAACGGTAAGTTAAAGCTTGGGGACTTGGATGCAAAAAGGGATTGGGGATATGCGCCCGATTATGTTGAAGCTATGTGGATGATGTTGCAACAAGATAAACCTGATGATTTTGTTATAGCAACAGGTGAAACTCACAGCGTTAAAGAATTTGCAGAACAAGCTTTCTCTGTTGTTAATTTAGACTGGAAAGATTTTGTTGTGACAGACCCTCATTTTATTCCTCCTGTACAAACAGGTCCGCTATGCGGGGATGCCTCGAAGGCCAAAAAAGTTTTAGGATGGGAGCCAAAGACTAAATTTAAGGATTTAGTGAAAGTTATGGTTCACTCGGATCTTGCAAAGTTTTCCTGATGAAGATAGTATCGGTAGTTTTACCCACCTTTAACGAAAGAGCAAATATTGCCCAAACCATTGAAAAAGTTTTAGAGCAAGCAAAGATTTTGGAAGGATATGAAATTCATATAGTTGTTTGCGATGATATCAGGACTTCTGATGGAACCGATGAGATTGTAAGAGGTTTGGTAAGTAAAAATAAAAGAATCCATCTTCTCAAAGTAGATCCTGGTTTGGGAGCAGGGCTTATTTTAGGACACAAATATTCTATAGAGAAACTTAAACCCAATATACTTGCCCAACTTGATGCAGACGGACAGGTTGTTCCGGATGTTTTAGTAAGGCTTATAAAAGCAATAGAGGAAGGTTACACCCTGGCTATTGGTTCAAGGTTTGTAGAGGGTGGGAAAAATCAGCTTACTTTCGGGCGTAGACTTTTTACTTATGGTGCATCAGCCTTTTGCAGGGTTGTAATGGGTCCGTCCGACATAAAAGAGTTTACAAATTCGGCAAGAGCTTTTACCCCTGCACTTTTCAAAAAGATTAACTTACATAGGCTTCCTTGGAGAGAAAAGACTTTTATAGTGCAGCCTGCTTTTTTACATGAGGCAATTTTATCCGGCGCAAAATATAAAGAGGTTCCCTTAATTTTCAAAAACCGTCTTGAGGGATATTCCAAAAATAAAGTTTTCAACTATACTTATGATGTAATTACATACTGTCTTGATGCAAAATTTAAACAGTTGGGAATAAAGATACCTCTATTTAAGATAAGCAGAAGAGCCAAAACCCCTGTTAAATTCGGGCTTGTTGGATTTACAGGTACTCTGGTTGACTTTTTCTTTTACAAAGTTTTTATAAATGCTTTAGGTTTTCCTCCTGCAACATCAAAAGGGATTTCAACAGAGATTGCGATTGTAAATAATTTTATATTGAATAATTTTTGGACTTTCAGATACAGAAAAACCAAAACCTCTTTTTGGCAAAAGCTTGGAATTTTCAACTTGGTCAGTCTAGGAGGTCTAATAATAGGGGTATTGATAGTTAAATTTTTACATTTAACTTATGGAGATGGATTTGTGGATCTGGGATGGAGAAAGATTGCATATAATAATTTTTATTTCTTTGCAACAATCCCACCTGTTATGATTTGGAATTTTATGGTGAATCATTTAGTAACCTGGAGACATCAAGAGGATTAGATTAGTTATAAAGTTGTAGGTTTGGAATTGGAGCAGTATTTTGGAGAATAAAATTTTGAGCATAAAGATATATTGCCAAAGCAATAATAGGTAAGATAATTTTAAATTCCTTACTCACCAAAACTTTCTCAAAGGCAATTAAGACAAAAGGAGTTATGGGAAGCAAATATCTTGAGATGTCACGATGTGCAATGAATGTTGATGCTGTAAGGTATGTCAATACAAAAAATGCAAAAACATAAAGTTTTTGCTTAAGTAGCATTATAGATGCCAGAAAACCCAATATAAAAATATAGATAATATCCTCAAGCCAAGCCTCTCCTACCCAAAATTGATCCTTGTTGAAAACCTGAAATGGGGGGAAAGTTAAATGAATATTATCTCCACTGTGAAAATAAGCAAAAAAATCCTGATAAGTAAGTAAGTAAAAGTAGAAAATTCCTAAAAGTGTAAGAGGAATAAAAAGGAGCGGATAAAATGAAAATATATAAGAAAGGGAACGTTTTTTTAAAAAACGCCATAATATATAGAGTCCTAATGCAGTCATAAGCAAAATCCCGGGAGGTCTTGTCAGTTGTGAAGTTGCACCAAAAAGGCCGGACAAAGTTAAGAAGGAGAATTTACCTGATGTTTCAAACTTCATAAAAAAATAAACAGCCATTATTAAAAGTAATATAAAGGTTGGTTCGGAAGATCCTACAGAATGAACTATTAGCCAGCGTGCAGGTAAAATTAGAAAAATTAATGAAAGAAGAAGGGGATTTGCAGTAAGCTTAAAATCGCGTACCAGTAAATAGAAAGCCCAAGTAGCAAGTATTGTTGATAAGAAAGAAACAGCAAGCATGGATTTAAGGTATCCTAAAAAGGGTGCAAAAAGGGCAATAAGGAGAGCATAACCCGGAAAGTGGGAGGCATAATAATTTGGATTTAAAGAATAGGGGAAATCTTTTATAATTTCGGGATTATAAAAACTTTTTGCAATAACAATATATTCCAAACCGTCAAAATTTCTATAAACTGACGCAAAGCCGTTTGAAAAATTTAGTCCCCAAAAATTGGGAAGAGCTAAAATGTGAGGCAGCCAGATAGTTATGGTTATGATGAAAGTTAAAATTGCTATTAAACCAAGGTTTTTCGTTGTTTTGTTCATAATTTGATGTTAGCATATTACCATGCCAGTTAAAAATCTATCTGTATTTTTCCCTCTATATAATGAGGAAGGAAACGTTCAGCAAAGTGTAGAAAAAGCAATTTCTGTATTAAATAATTTAAAAATAGATTATGAGATTTTGCTTATTGATGATGGTTCATCAGATAAAACAGGACAAATAGCAGATAGGCTTTCCGAAGACAATCCCAAGATTAAAGTAATTCATCATGAGAAAAATTTAGGATATGGAGAAGCATTAAAATCGGGGTTTTATAATGCAAAATACGACACTGTTTGTTATACGGATGGAGACAGACAGTTTGATTTTGCGGAAGTTGAAAAATTTTTAGAAAAAATTGAAGAGCATGATCTTATCCTGGGATACCGCATTAAAAGGCAGGATCCATATTTGCGGATTTTATTTAAAAAAGGCTGGAAGGCCTCACTTTTTATATTCTTTGGATTAACATTTAGAGATGTTGACTGCGGTTTTAAGATGATTAAAAAAAATGTTTTAGAGAAAATTCCTCATCTTGAGTCAACCCGTGGGGCAATGATAAATGCGGAACTTGCAATAAAGGTAAAAAAGGCCGGATTTAAAATTGCGCAAGTTGGGGTTAGTCATTATCCAAGACTTTCAGGAAAGCCAACCGGTGCAACTCTTACAGTAATTATCCGCTCGTATGTTGATCTTTTAAGGCTTTGGTGGAAACTGAAGGATCAAAAATTTCTTTTTTTACTTCTAATAGGTGTTTTAGTTCTGGCCGCTTTCTTTCGTCTTTATAGAATAGATGAGTACATGCTATTTTTAGGTGATGAGGGCAGAGATGTTTTGATTGTTCAAGATATGGTGAAGGGTAAAAATTTTCCAGCCATTGGTCCCCCATCATCCGTAGGAAATATTTATTTGGGGCCTCTCTATTATTACATGATGTTTATACCCATGGTACTAACAAACCTCAACCCCGTTTCGGCTTCCGTAATGAATGCTTTAATTGGAGTTACTTGTGTATTTCTAATATACTACTTTGGGAAAGTTTGGTTTGGAAGGATGAGCGGACTTATTGCAAGTTTTTTTTACGCAATATCACCCGTGACAATAAATTATTCAAATTTTTCCTGGAATCCTAATCCCACTCCCTTTTTTGCATTACTTGCGGTATTAGGTTTTTATAAAGCTCATTCCACAGGGAATTCGAGGTGGTTAATTTTAACAGGAGCATCCGCCGCTGCGGCTTTACAAATGCATTACCTTGCATTAATTTTGCTTCCGATACTTGGGATTTTTTGGATTTTTGAATTTATTACAAAAAAGGGGAGATATTTTTGGCAGGGGACTGTAGGAGCAGTAGTTGTATTTTTAGTTGTAATGTCGCCACTTTTAATGTTTGACCTTAAACACAATTTTTTAAATTACAGAGCAATAAGGGAGTTTTTTACAACTTCAAACGCAGTTTCAGGGAACATATTTGAAAATTTTAAAAAGATCCCTCAAATTTTTTCGGAAAACTTAATAGGAAGATATATGGCTGGGGAAAATATGCAGCTTGCTTTAATTCTATCAATTCTAATACTTTTAGCCCTTTTCAGAAAAAGCTGGCCAACATTTGCTTTGGGGGTATGGCTTATTGTAGGACTTCTAGGAGTTTCTTTTTACCAAAAGGACATCTACGATCATTATTTGGGATTTTTAAATCCTGTGCCCTTTCTTCTTTTTGGCTCATTGGCAACTCTTAAAATATCAAAAAAATTTAAAACTCTTATTTTAGGACTTCTAATCATAACTCTTATTTTTCTTAATCTTGAAAAGAGTCCTCTTAAAAATCCTCCAAATAATCAACTTGGAAGAGCCAAGGATGTTGCAAAGTTTATCATTGAACAATCGGAGTATAGACCCTTTAATTTTGCTTTACTAGCAGAAAGAAATTATGATCCGTCTTACCAGTTTTATTTGGATGAGTTTGGACATAAACCACAGCAATTACCTTTTACAAAAACAGATCAGCTTTTTGTTGTTTGTGAGGATCCTGTTTGCAACCCTGTAGGTCATCCTAAACAGGAAATTTCCCACTTTGGATGGGCAATAGTTGAAAAGGAGTGGGAAGTAAATGGAGTAAGAATTTACAAATTGATACATAATCCTGAAGAATTAAAAGTTAAAAACTGAAAAATGAAAACTATTAACTTGTCTTTAGTAATACCCGCATATAATGAGGAGAGAAATTTGAGGAAGGGAGTACTAAATGAGGTGGAAGAATATATGGAGAAAAGTGGAGTAAGTTATGAAGTAGTTATTGTTGATGATGGATCGGAAGATCAAACAAAAGGATTGATAGAAAACTTCATCAAAGGAAAAAAGCGGTGGAAATTGATAGAAGTTTCCCATGGAGGAAAGGCAATGGCAGTTATGAGAGGTATGGAGGAGTCAAGAGGAGACATAGTTTTATTTACAGATATGGATCAGGCAACACCAATTGATCAAATGGATAAATTTATTCCAAAGCTTGAAGAAGGTTTTGATTTGGTTATTGGCTTAAGACATGGAAGAGCGGGAGCACCGGCAGTTAGGAAATTTGCAGCATGGTCTTTCTCTATATTAAGAGGACTTATTCTTGGGCTTTCATTTAAAGATACACAGTGCGGGTTTAAGGCTTTTAATAAAAAGGTAGTTGGAAAAATTATTCCAAAAATAAAAGGGGAGTGGGGGGTGCTTCATTTTAAAGGTGGGGCAGTCAATGCCGGATTTGATGTGGAGATTTTATATTTGGCAAAAAAATATGGGTTTAAAATTGCAGAAGTGGATGTGGAATGGAAATATGTTGATACGGAAAGAGTACAGGTTATTAAAGATGCAGCAGCTGCAATTTATGATATGGTAAGAATTAGAATTAATGATTTAAGAGGCAAGTATGGAAGGTAGTTTTTCATCTTTTGGGATAAATTTTATGGATAGGGAGTTTACGCAATGTCTGGTATTTTTTGAAGTTAAATGTTCCCCTTTAAATTCATGACCAAGGTGTGCTCCACAATTTGCACATTGGATTTCCACTCTTTCCCCAGTCAGCCCTTCGACCCATTCGATCAACACTCAGGGTCGTACTGAGTGGAATCGAAGTACGACTTTGCTCAGGGTCTTCGAGATCTGGAAGTCTTTTTAAAGAATCAGGATGCTCCTCATCAAAGGATGGCCAACCACAGCCAGTACCAAATGTAGCAATTTCTTTATCCATAATAAAATAATACACCAAAGAGCTTGCCTCTAGTTGCTTACGGACGTACAATAGTAGGGTGAACTTGATTACAAAACACAGACTAGAGATAGGAATCCTCCTTATTATAGTTTCTGTTTATTTTCTTTTAAGGCTTCCAAACTTAACTTTGCAGCCTATCTTTGCAGATGAGGGAATTTATATTAGATGGGCTCAAGTTATGAGAAGTGAGCCAACTTTAAGATTTTTACCACTTTCAGATGGTAAAACACCTCTGTTTATGTGGAGCATGATACCTTTATTTAAAGTTTTTGAAGATCCTTTATTTGCAGGAAGATTTTTGTCTGTGGTTAGCGGATTTGCAACAGTGATTAGTGTATTTGCCTTAGGTTGGAAAGTCTTTAGTTTACGTGTTGGCCTTTGGGCAGCTTTACTTTACTCCCTAGTTCCTTACACTGTTTTTTTTGACAGAATGGCTCTTGTTGATTCCATGCTTTCAGCATTTACTGTTTGGACCTTATTTCTTGCTATATGGCTTGCTCAAAAGGTCAGGTTGGATCTGGCAATGATTTTAGGATTCATACTTGGGGGAGCTTGGCTTACTAAAACTCCTGCTGTTTTAAATCTATTACTTTTGCCGGCATCAATACTTGCTTTTAAAAGAATCAAAGGGGATAAATATGCTCTTTTGAAATTATTTTTATTTTGGGCAGTTGCAATAATTATTGCCGTTTTTTTGTACAATGCTTTGAGGCTTGGACCCAATTTTCATTTACTTTCTTCAAGAAATGCAGATTATCTTTTTTCCCCTTTAGAACTTGCAGGTAGACCTCTTGATCCTTTTATACCACACTTTAGAGATATGGTTGATTGGTTCCCGAAATTATTTACTTGGCCAATACTTGTTTCTTGGTTAGTTGGTTTGTGGTTTTTGGTAAAGACAAAAAATCGATTAGGGTGGTTGGTTTTAGCTTGGGCAGCAATACCACTGCTTATAGAAATGGCTTTCCTTAGAACTTTTACAGCCAGGTATTTACTTCCTTCAATACCCCTTCTTCTTATATTGGGTGCATATGCAGTAGAAAGAATTTCCAAAAAAATCTCACCCTTCTTACTTTTAATCCTTTTACTACCTCTTCCTCTCTGGTTTGATTATGAGCTTTTGACAAATCCTCCGCCAAAGTCCTTACCCCAAGAGGAAAGAAAAGGATATTTTGAAATGTGGACAGCAGGATATGGCTTAAAAGAGATTGCAGCCTACTTAGTGGAAAGAAAAAAAGAGGGGAAAGTGATTGTTGGTACAGAAGGATTTTTTGGAACCTTGCCTGATGGTTTATATATTTATCTTGATAAAGAAGAGATTTCCGTTATAGGCTCCCATGCCACAATTTCAGCTCAATTAAGGGAAGCATCATCCAAGAATTTAACTTTCTTTGCGGGCAATAAAAACAGCCTTGAAGGTAGTCTTTCAGCAGTCAAACTTATAAAAGAATACCCCAAAGCTAAACCTTTATATGGTAAAGGGGATGCTACGGTTTTATATCAAGTTTTGCCTTAATTTATTATGAGGTTTTGGCTGATTTTAACAATTTTGGTTAATTTATTAACTTTTTACCAGCTTTTAAGGCCGGGTTTTTTTCCAATGCAGGATGATCTTCAGGCTTTCAGGATTCACCAGATGGTTGCCTGTTTAAAAGATTTTCAAATTCCTTGCAGGTGGGTTCCGGACATGGGGTATCAATACGGTTATCCACAGTTTAACTATTATCCCCCTCTACCTTATTATATAGGGGGTATATTTAGTCTGATTGGTATACAGATTATAGATTCGGTAAAACTTCTTTTTATTTTAGGTTTTATACTTTCCGCGCTGACTATGTTTATTTTTTTAAAATCTTTTTTAAACGACTATGCCGCTTGTTTAGGATCAATTCTTTATACAATAGTTCCTGTAAAAGCAGTTCAGGTATATGTCAGAGGTTCTTTGAGTGAATTTTTAGCTTTCATATTTTTACCGCTTCTTTTATGGTCATCCCTAAAACTTATAAGGATAGGGAAAACAAAGTATCTTCTTTGGCTTGCCGTCTCATTAGCGCTTTTAATTACAACCCACAATTTAACAACCCTTATTTTTCTCCCTATACTTTTAGTCTGGATTTTAACAATAATAAGTTTGGAAAAAAAATGGAAGATGTTTTACAAAATAATTTCCGGAGTACTTTTAGGGATAGGGTTATCCGCTTTTTATATCTTGCCGTTTATTTTTGAAAAGAAGTATGTACACCTTGAGACACTGCTTGGAGGGTATTTTGACTATAGGCAACACTTTGTAAGCATTAAACAACTTCTTTTTTCAAATTATTTTGATTATGGATCTTCTGTTTTTGGTCTTTTTGATGAAGTTTCTTTATCAGCGGGAATTGTCCATTGGATAGTTGCTTTATTGGCACTTTTCTTATCCTTCACCTTTTACAAAAAATACAAAAAACTTTCCATAACCTTGTGGGTGCTCTTTGCTTTAGAGTCCATATATTTATTTTTAATGCATCAGCGCTCCTACTTTTTTTGGGAAAAAATATCTACTCTTGCGTGGTTACAATTCCCCTGGAGGTTTTTAGTGCCCTCTGCTTTTTTACTCTCTATCTTTGGCGCAATTTCGGCCTTTTTAATTTCAAAGTTAAACAAAAATTATGCAGTTATTTTTACTTTAGTAGTAGTTCTTTCTTTGATTTTATTACACGGGGCATTTTTTAAACCAAAAGAATGGTTAAATATTTCAGATAAGGATAAATTTTCCGGTGAGTCTTGGGAGAAGCAGCTAACTATTAGCATTTTTGATTATTTACCTATTTTTGCAAAACTTCCTCCAAATGAAAAAGCACCTCTTTTGCCTGATGTTTTGGATGGGGAAGTAGAGTTTTTAAGTTATCAAAAAGGGAGCAATTTTCAAAAAGGAGAAGCTTTAGTAAAAGAGGCGGCAACTTTGCGGCTTCCGCTTTTTGATTTTCCCGGAATGCAGGTTTTGGTGGACGGGATGCTGATCCATCACATAAACAATGATTGTAGGAGAGAAGAATATTGTTTGGGATTGATAACATTTAATATAGAGGAAGGAAAACACAAGATAGAAGTACAACTTAAAGATACTCCTGTCAGATCTTTGGGTAATATAATAAGCTTGGTAAGCCTTTTCTTAACTGCTTTTTTAAGCATAAAATATGGATTTAAAAAATTTTTTTAAAAAATATTGGTTTTATATTTTCATCGCGGTTCTATCTATCTTTGTCAGTTGGCCTACTTTTTTATCCGGCTATTTTTCACATCATGACGATTTGCAGGTAATGAGGATTTTTGAGATGAGAAAGTGTTTTTCGGATTTGCAAATTCCTTGCAGGTGGGTTCCGGACATGGGATATGGAAACGGTTACCCTCTTTTTAACTATTATAATGTTTTCCCGTATTATATCGGCGCTTTGGCAAGCTATATTTTAGGCTTTGTAGGGAGTGCAAAATTTTTATTTTTCGCAGCCGCATATTTTGCAGGCTTCTCAATGTTTCTTTTAGCAAAAGAATTTATGTCCTTGTATCCTGCTCTTTTGGCATCTATTTTGTATATATTCGCTCCATATAGAGCTCTTGATATTTATGTACGGGGAGCTGTTTCCGAAAGCTTTGCAATAGTAGTCATACCCCTTGTAATCTATTTTGCTCTTAAAATATTAAAGGAAAATTCTTTGAAATTTATATTAGGTCTTGCCCTCTCATTTGCCGCATTCTTAACTTCGCATACCATCATGACACTTATTTTTGCACCACTAATTTTAGTTTTGTTTATAATAATTTTTTGGGGAAAAAAAGTAGTTTATATTAAGTCTTTGATATTTTCGTTAGGCTTAGGAGTTGGTCTATCGGCATTTTTTATAATACCTGCTTTTTTTGAAAAGGATCTGGTGCAGATAGAGAATCTTGTAAGGCTTGACTTGGATTTTAGGGCACATTTTGTAACGATTCGTCAATTACTTTTTGAAAGATCCTGGGGATATGGTGCATCTTTCCCGGGACCTTTAGATAGTATATCCTTCCAGGTAGGTTGGCCTCACTGGATATTGGCAGCTCTATCCATTATTACTTTGCTATTTAAAAAAAATAGGAGAATATTCTTTATATATTTTGCTCTTTTAGTATTTTTTGCATTCTCGCTTTTTATGACACATAACAAATCGGCATTTATTTGGGAGTCAATCGGGATGTTAAGATTTGTTCAATTTCCCTGGCGATTTCTATCTTTAAGTATTTTTACATCCTCCCTTTTGGCAGGATTTCTCTTTAACACTTTTAAACCCTCCTTTGTCAGGGTAACTTTTTTTGCTTTGGTTTTAGCAACGGTTTTGTTAAACTGGGGTTATTTTAAACCCGAGAAATTTTATCCTTACCTTACCGATAGGGAAAAACTTTCAGGGGAGCTTTGGGAGATACAGCAGAAGGCATCAATCATGGATTATTTGCCAAAAGGAGCAATAGAGCCGAATGAGAAAACAGGGGATAAACCACTTGTTGTAACAGGTGATGCGGAAATTTATTATTTTAAAAAAACCTCCAATAATTTTGAGGCAAAAATAAGTGTTAAATCTCCTGCTTTGATCGAATTTCCCGTATATGATTTTCCAAACTGGAAAGTAACAGAGGAAGGGAAAGAGATTGACCAAAGATCCGATAATTACTTAGGTAGAGTAAGTATTATGCTTGAGGGTGGCAACCATAAAATTTTAGGTAAATTTTATGATACACCCATAAGAAGAGCCGGCAATATTATCTCTTTTGTTTCTATTCTTTTGGTTTGTTATTTAATTTTTTATGGAAAAATTAGAAAAAATTTTAAATAAATATTGGGTCTTTTTAATTTTAGTATTTTCCATACCGGCTGTTTGGGCGCTTTTTGTGCCGGGTTTTTACGGGGCCTCGGACGAAGTGCATATCGCCTGGCTTAACCAGATGGATAAAGTGTTAAAGTTGGGACAAATTCCTGCGCGGTTTGTTCCTGATTTGAGTTTTGGTTTCGGGTATCCTCTTTTTAATTTTGTTTTTCCACTGCCATTTTATATTGCGGAAATTTTCCATCTTTTTTTCGGTTTTTCATTTGTTGATAGTATCAAAGCATTATTTTTTATAACTATACCGCTGTCCGGAATATTTATGTACCTTCTGCTTAGGGAATTCGTAAAGGCAAATTTATCTTTCTTAGGCGCACTTTTATATATTTATACACCCTATAGGGCTGTGGACCTATATGTAAGAGGAGCAATAGGGGAGGTTTTAAGCTTTATATTTTTACCTTTGGTTATTTTATCAATAACAAAGCTAAATCAGCAGAGAAATTTTAAGTGGGTAGGAATTGGAGCCCTAGCCCTTGCTTCCCTAGTGTTGTCGCACAATATTACGGCATATATGTTTATTCCTTTTGTCTTACTTTATCTTCTTTTACAATTTTTGAAAGAATCCTACAAAGGCGTGTTTTTTAGGAAATCGGTTTTAATGATTTTTTTATCACTACTTATGAGCGCGTTTTTTTGGTTACCGGCCATAACAGAAAGTAACTTGGTAAAATATGACACAATCTTTAAGTTTTATGATCATTTTCCTGCAATTCGACAGCTTCTTACCCCATATTGGGGTTACGGGGCATCGGTTCCCGGCGAGGGAGACGGAATGTCTTTCTTTCTGGGCTATTCCAGTCTTTTGGTGCTAATTTTTGCCTCCGGCTTATTATTTTTGAAATGGAAAGGAATCAGCAAAGACAAAAAGGTATTATTTATTTGGGTTTGTTCGGGGATTTTTCTTGCAATCTTTTTCACAAACCATAGATCAACTTTTGTATGGAATAGTTTACCGCTTATGCCATACTTTCAATTTCCGTGGCGTTTTTTAATTCTTACAACTTTTTTTATTCCCCTGCTTGTTATTATTTTTGATAAGTCGAAATTTGAAAAAATAATTTTAATTATTCTTTTGGCTTTTGTAGTTTATCCTACAATGTCATATTTTAAGCCTGAACATTTTCTAGGAAGATTAGATGACTATTATTTAAATAAATATATTCCCTACCCAAAGGTAAGTATGGAATATTTACAGCATCAGGAAGAGTACTTAAGGCTGCCAAAAACTTCCAAACAAAGGCCTGATATGATTTATCCAATAATCTTTTCACTGCGCAATCCGATTGCCCCGGTTATTAAAATCAATGATTTACATTTTATTGTAAGCGTATATGTAAATGAAGAAACTTTAATAAACTTTAATAAATATTATTTTCCGGGTTGGCTTGCTAAGCTGGATGGGAAGAATATAAATATATTAGCGGGCTCTCCTTTTGGCCAGATTAGCGTTCTAGTTCCTAAAGGAGTACATAAACTGGAAGTATTTTTTGCAGAAACTCCCTATAAGCTTGCATTGGATTTTGCCTCATTACTTGGATTTTTAGTATCATTATGCTTAAGTTTAAAGTATTTTAGGAAGATTTAAACATGATTTTGAAAAATAAATTTTTTCTAATAGGTTTAATTTTAAGTGCCGGATTACTTTGGCCCCTTTTTGCAGCACCTTATTTTAAACATCATGATGATGTTTCTCCGATTCGGCTTTTTGAGATGGATAAATGTATTAAAGACGGACAGATTCCTTGCAGATGGGTTCCTGATTTAGGGGGGTTATATGGCTATCCGATTTTTAACTATTATGCTCCCTTACCGTATTATTTTGGAGAGGTTATTTATGTAATATCCAAAAACTTGATTTTTTCCAGCAAGGTGATATTTGCCGTATCTTTTCTAGGATCATATGTATTTATGTATCTTTTAGCACGGAAATTTTGGGGAAGGCAAGGCGGAGCTTTATCCGCAATATTTTATAGTTTCGCCCCATATCACGCCCTGGATTTTTATGTGAGAGGAGCAATGGGAGAGATGTGGGCATTAATGTTTTTTCCGGCAATATTTTGGGCTTTTGTAAAACTTAAGGAACAAACGAGTATTTCAAATATGCTTTTGGTTACCATTTGCACAAGTGGCCTGATTCTTTCTCACAATCTTTCTACCATGATATTTTTACCAATTATGTTTCTTTGGATACTCATTTTATTTTTCAAGGATAAAGGGATGAGATTTTTGTATTTTAGTTTTTTATCATTACTGCTTGGAGTTACTATTTCAGCATTTTATACACTCCCTATGGTATTTGAAAAAAACTTGGTACATATCGATACTACAACGTACGGATATTTTGGTTACACGGAGCACTTTAAAGGCATAAAAGAGTTATTTATAAAAAGGGATTGGGGTTATGGATCATCTATAAGAGAGGTTCCGGGAGCAGAGCAGGAGAAGATATCTTTTCAAATCGGATGGATACATCTTTTAGGATGGGTTCTTACACTTTTCTGCATCAAGTTTTTTTGGAAAAAGAATCCTTGGGTAGCCAGAGTAATCCTTGTTTTATCTTCTGCCGCTCTTTTTGCAATTTTTATGGTCCATCCTCGCTCCGAATTTATATGGAATATGGTGGATCCGCTAAAATATTTACAATTTCCATGGAGATTTCTTTTAATAATAATATTTCTTATCTCGTTTGTAACAGGTGCTTCTTGCTTGGCATTAAGAGGAAAAAGTTGGCTTACTAAACTTTGGATAATAATAATTTTTTTAACGGTTACTCTTAACTTTTCCTATTTTCGGCCGGAAGAATTTATCAATATAACAAATCAGGAGCTTTTAAGCGGTGAAAACTGGGATAAGCAAATAAAAAGATCAATTTTTGATTATCTTCCAATATATGCCAAAGAGCCCCCTGCAGAACTTGCAAAGGCACGTTTTCAAATCCTAACGGGTGATGCAGAAATAAGAGATTTCCAGGAGGGGACCAACCGGATTAAGTTTAAAGCTGATGTTTTATCTCATACAATCATCCGTTTATCGCAATACTTTTTTCCCAACTGGAAAGTGTTTGTTGACGGAAAGGAAGTAAGTGTAGAATACAAAAACAACAGCTTGGGACTTATGACCATAATATTGGGTAAAGGTCAGCATGAAGTAGAGGCCAGGCTTTTCGACACACAAATTAGAGTAATCGCCAACTGGTTAACACTCCTGGGTTTATTCTTATTTGTAAGTTTGCTGCTCATTCAATTTAAGCAAGTGCGTAAATGGGCGTCTTATTATATTAAGGCCATAAGTTAAATCATGAATGAAGAAATAACTCTTGATGTAGTCAAAAAGCGTACTGTCAAAAGCATTGTCGCTCTAACAGGTAGAACTTTTTTTCTGCAACTTACAAACAGGGCAGGAGATTTTATACTTACAATTTTCTTGGGTGTTACACAATACGGGGTATTTTGGATTGTTTCTGCAGTGATTAATTTTTTGGCATACTTTTCCGATATCGGACTTGCAGCAGCACTAATTCAGAAAAAAGGACAAATTTCCGAAAATGAATTAAAGACGACATTTACAATCCAGCAAGCACTAGTCCTATCTATTCTTCTGGTGCTTTTTTTAGTATCACCTGCAATCGGACGTTTTTATAACCTTTCACAGGAATCTATGTGGTTACTTTATGCCCTAGGATTTTCTTTTTTCTTATCCTCTTTAAAAACTATTCCGTCAATCCTTTTGGAGAGAAAAATTGATTTTGCAAAACTTATCATTCCTCAAATTGCGGAAAGCATAATTTTTAATGTAACGGCCGTCTATCTTGCATGGCAGGGATTTGGCGTTACTTCCTTTACAATTGCAGTTTTAGCAAGAGGGATGATTGGCGCAACCTTAATGTACATGATTCAGCCATGGAAAGTTGGTTTTTCTATGGACCTTAGTTCTATTCGGCGACTTTTCACCTTCGGTGTTCCTTACCAGGCTAATACATTTTTGGCTTTGATTAAAGATGACGGTCTTAATATTGTTTTAGGGGGGATTCTTGGTGCTTCGGGGATGGGCCTTTTAGGATGGGCTCAAAGATGGGCGCAAGCACCTTTGCGTTTTTTTATGGATCAAATTATCAAAGTAAGCTTTCCTGCCTTTTCCAGAATACAGGATCAAAAAGCAGAGCTTTCATATCTTTTATCACGGTCTATATTCTTTATTAGCCTTTTGGTTTTTCCAACACTCATCGGACTTTTAACACTTGTACCAATGCTTACTCAAGTTATCCCAAGATATGAGAAATGGCAGCCGGCACTGTTTGCTATAACCATACTTGGTATAAGTGTTCCCTTTGCGGCAGTAACTACTCCTTTGACAAATATGCTAAATGCAATCGGGAAAATTAATATAACTTTTAGGCTAATGATAATGTGGACTTTTCTTACTTGGCTTTTGGTGCCGCCTTTAGCCTTTTTCTTTGGTGTAAACGGTGCAGCTTTGGGTTTTACAATAGTTGGGCTAACATCGGTTGTGGCAATGGGAATTTCCAAAAAGTTTGTACGTATAAGTTTATTTGGGAGTGCCGGAAAACCACTGGTTGCTTCAATTTTAATGGGAGGTATTTTGCTTTTTGTACGCGAAACTATTCCCGTTTCGGTAGTTTCCATTTTCATTCTGATTTTTTTAGGTATCATATCTTACAGTTTGTTAATCTTTCTTTTAGTCGGAGGATCAATATTAAGAGATTTTAAGAGAGTATTATCGGAGTTTAAAAATGAGTAAATTGATCGGTTTGATTTTATTTCTTATTCTCTACTTTTGGGGGTTTGGTTCTGCTCAAGCTCTGGAAAATTCTTTTGTAACGGTTGTAAACCCTATAAGAGGTGAAGATTTTTGGCAAGAGCAAGGACAAAAAATAGCTACTGCCGTATCGGGACAATTAACAATACTTAAGGAATTTGATCTTCCTGCAACCTGGCTTATCCGTTTTGATGCACTAAAAGTGGATGAAGTTACAAGTATCCTAAAGTCTCTGCCGGATCACGAGAAGGGATTATTTTTGGAGGTTACACCTTCTTGGGCCGAAGCAGCCGGTGTTAAGTATCATAAAAGCAGTAATTGGCATGCTGCCGGTAGCGCATTTTTAAGCGGATATGAAAGAGAGGAAAGACTTAAACTTATTGATAGTGCATTTGAAAAGTTTAGGGAAGTTTTTAACTTTTATCCGAAATCAGTTGGAGCCTGGTGGATTGATAGCTTCTCACTTGAATATATACAAAAAAAATATGGAATCACAGCCTCTTTAGAAGTTTCAGATCAATACACAACAGATGATTACCAAATTTGGGGGCAGTTTTGGTCCACACCTTATTACCCTGCAAAAAATAATGTTTTGCATCCTGCAAAGTCCCAAGAAAATAAATTACCCCTTGTAATGATGCAGTGGGCGCCGCGCGATCCCGTAAACGGATACGGCAACGGCGTTTTTGAAAGTACTTTTAGTGTGCAATCCAATGACTATTTGGATTATCATAAGCTTAACACCGGTTATTTCCGATCCTTAGTAGATATTTATACAAAGGGGCAATTCGGAAGTTTTAGTCACCTTAGCGTAGGTCTTGAAAATTCCTATTCCTTTGAAAAATACGGTTTTGAATACAGGAAACAAATAGAAGTGCTTGTAGACAAACAACGCCTAGGTCAGCTTAGGATTGTTACAATGAAGGATTTTGCTTCTTGGTATTCTCAATCCTTCCCTGACCTTTCACCCCAACATCTAATTATAGCGGATGACCCTTTGAGTACGGGGAAAAAAGCAATTTGGTTTATGAATCCATATTATCGGGCAGGGTTATTTATTAGTAGTGATGGAAGTATATTTAGAGATATCCGTCAGTATGTCGGAGAAGAAGAAGAATTCTGCTACCTTAAAGCATGCTCCGAAGTAAATTTTGCAACTTTTGCAACAAGAGTATTGGATAACGTAACTTATGGGCACAAGTGGGTGATTGACGAAGGTAAAATTTCCCGGCTAAAAGTAGTTAAAGAAAACAACAGTTACGTAGTAAGTTATATAAATGAGGGTTCGAATGAAAGAAGAATAGAATTTCTGCCAAGAGATATAAGTATTGATGGAAAATCCCGTTCTATTGATAGTGTCATTATTGAGGCAACTGAAAAAAATATTCAACATATTAGGGATTTGCGACCAAAAGTCGAGGCAGATTTCTTTAAGTGGTCTGTAGAGGGCACTGTATCTAAAATTTTTCGCTTTTTGGTCTTTTTACTTTTAACAATCATTATGCCGGGTATTGTTTTCACAAATAGAATTCTTGAGAGGTCCTCACCCACCTTTTTACGACTGTTTGTATCTTTAGTTTCAGGTATAGTAATTTTTAGCTGGGTATTTTATATATTAGGCTTTTTAAAATTACAATCATTTAGCTTAATTTATATTTTGATTTGTGCCATTTTGTTTATTCGCTTAAGAAGTTATAACTTATTCAAACTCAAGATTCTAAAATCTCAAGATTGGTTTTATATAGCTTCTTTTTTAATAATTGTGGGCGGAACTGTTTTTCAAATAATTCCTACTTTTAGGAGTGGTTTATATTATGGATACGGAATGGGATTTTGGGGACCCAACACTCATGACGGAGTATGGCATATAGCGCTTGTGAATCAAATATCAAAAAGTATACCGCCCCAAAACCCGATTTTCGCAGGGATGCCTTTAGAAAATTATCACTACTTTTATGATTTGTTGATTGCGGCAACCCATTTTATATCTAAAATACCCGTAGAAGATTTATTATTTAGATTTTACCCCATTTTATTTTCCATCGGAGTGGGAATTGGCACATATTATCTTGTATGGAGGTTATTCAAAGATAGAATTGGTGTTTTAAAAACGAAAGTTACTGCGATCTTTACACTTTTCTTTGTATATTTTGCAGGAAGTTTTGGCTGGATTGTAGAGTTTATGAAAGGGAGAGGTTTGGGTGGAGAATCTGCTTTTTGGGTAAATCAAGCAATATCATTTAACTTAAACCCACCATTTGCAATTTCCTTGATAATTATAATCACCCTCTTTCATGTTTTATTGTCTTTATATAAATCAAAAGCTAAATCCTTAATAGTTTTGGCTATAGTTTTAGCGGGAAGCCTCATTTCATTTAAAGCATACGGAGCTGTTTTAGTTTTAGGATCTCTACTTGTTGTAGCTTTTTTTGAAATTTTTAAAAGATCCGATTTGCGTTATCTAATAATCTTTATAGTAAGTAGTGCTATATCCGCTTGGTTATTCTTATCAAACTTTCAAGTCTTAAATGCGGTTATGATTTTTGCGCCATTTTGGTTTATACACTCAATGATTGATTCGCCGGATAGAGTGGGATGGGTAAGGCTTTCTATAGCAAGGACAACAGCTTCTGCTTTAGGTCAATGGTTAAAGTTTTTTTTGGCAGACACTTTAGGTCTTTTGATTTTTATAGCGGGAAATTTGGGTTTTAGAGTATTTGGTTTGTTATCACTTTTTAAACTAAGGAGTATTGTATCCGATACACCCTTGTTTTTTATTTTAATCTTTTCGTTTCTTTCCGGTTTGATACCGATTTTATTTATTCAGTCGGGCAATCCCTGGAATACCATCCAGTTTTTCTATTATCTTTTATACACTAGCTCAATTTTTTCAGGTTTAGTAATTACCCACTTTATTTTTAGATTGCCTAAAACTTTAGTGCCAATACTGGTTGCGATAGTTTTTATACTTACTCCTATAAATTCTTTGGCTACAGCAAGTAGCTATTTTCACACTCTACCTCATGCGTATATAAGCTCTAAAGAAATAGAGGCTCTAAAGTTTTTATCAAATCAGGATGAAGGAGTAGTTTTGACTTATCCATACGATAAAAGACTTCGTGAGATATTTCCGGAGCCCTTCAATCTTTTTATCTATGATTCAACAGCTTATGTTTCAGCTTTGTCAAAAAAGGGTGTTTTTGTTGAAGATGAGCCGCAGAATCAAATACTTCTGACAGATTATAAAAAAAGAATAGTTGCTTCTGAAAATTTTTTCGAAATTTTAGATTTCCGAAAGTTTAATTTTTTGGAAAAAAATAATATAAGATACATTTATCTATTAAAAATCTTTAATATAGGAGCTATAGAACAAGTAAAAGCATTAGAAAAGGAAAAATTGGTAAAAAACATATTTGAAAATGAAGAAGTAGTTATTTATAAAGTAGTAGAGCAATGATCACATTTATTCAGCTATTTTTTAACTTTTTAATTTTTATCGCACTTTCTTTATTTGTTTTATACTTACCGGGATTTGGAATGATTGCAAGGAAGAAGGAAATACTTAAAGATCAAGAGACAGTAGTCCTTTCCATCTCATTGGGAATTGTTTTTTTTGTAGGTTTTGCAATAATCTTCTCTCTTCTAAATATTAGATGGTTAATGCTACCTATTTTTATTTTTTATGGACTATATGTGTTTGCAAAATATAAACTTGAAATTCTGAAACCTTGGAAAGTATTTATTAAAGATAAATTGCTTTTGATACTAATTGTTTTGGGTATTCTAACTCAAGGCTTTATTAATTTTCCAAGCGGTTTATTGTATAAAGAGGGATTACTTTTTTGGAGTTCACAAGGGCATGACGGCATATGGCATATTAGTTTAATGGGGGAAATAAAAAAAAGCTTACCTCCTAATAATCCTACCTTTGCAGGAGAAAAGTTATATAACTACCATTATCTTGTTGATGTGCTAATGGGGGAATTTGCAAGAATTTTTCCCTACTTTTCATCTCTAGATCTCTATTTTAGATTTTTCCCGGTAATTTTCTCATTCTTAATAGGCGCAAGTGTCTTTGCTTTTGTTACAAAGTGGAAAAATAATATAAAAATCGGGTACTTTGGGGTATTTTTTACCTATTTTGTGGGTAGTTTCGGATATATTGTAACATGGCTAAGAGACGGTAACCTATTTGGAGGAGAAACAGTCTTTTGGGCATCCCAAGAAAATACCCTTCTTGGTAACCCCCCTCATGCAGTTGCGCACGTCTTTCTTACGACATTTCTTTTAAGCCTTCTATTTTACTTAAAGGAGAGGAAATTTTATTGGCTAATTATTTTATTCATTTTGGGTTCAATGCTAACAGGCTTTAAGGTTTCAGGAGGATTTGTTATGCTAACAGGTATTGGGGCAGCGGCGATTTCAGATCTAATTTTTAACAAAAAAGTACATATAATTTTACTTGCTTTTGCACTGGTTATCTCAAATGTACTTACTTTTAAGGCTATGACTTCCAGTCAAGCTTCATCATTTTTGATGTTTTTACCCTGGTGGTTTATAAGAACTATGATTGTTGATAAGCTAGGATGGATAGATCATGAACTGCGAAGACAACATTATTTATCCAAAGGTACATGGAACGCCTATTTAAGAGTTATCCAGTTAGAGATAACTGCACTTTTGATATTTTTAATCGGGAATCTAGGCATGAGAATTCTTGGATTTTATATCTTAGTAAGGAATGGTTTAAAAATGAGTTTTTTAAAAAATCCTGTTAGTGTAATGCTTTTAGTGTCAATGTTAACAGGATTTTTTATGGTTATATTATTTGTCCAAAAGGGAATTATTTATAACAACATTCAATTTATACAATATTCTTTACTAATTTCGGGATTTTATGGGGCAGTAGCAGCTTATCAATTGCTTATTTTAATCAAGAGAAAACTTCCGAGACTGATACTTTTTTCATTAATAGTTTTTTTATCTGTTCCAACTGTAATTGGTAATTTAAATGAATTCTATGGTCCTTCGAAAACCGCACTTGCTAAAATCAGTAATCAGCAATTGGAAGCTCTAAAGTTTTTAAGGGAAAATAGTATGGAATATGAAGTAGTCCTAACCGTTCCATTTAATAAATATCTTAAGGATCAATTTATAATTCAACCAAGACCGATATATGCATGGTACCCTACATCTTATATACCGGCATTGACAGGTAGGAAGACATATCTTACTTCAGAGGAGCAAGCACTTATCACAGGTTATCCTACTGATGAAAGATTAAATAATATGAAAAAGTTCTTTGAACAAAGTAACCCCCTTTTTAATAAGAGGTTTCTTAAAGAGGAAAATATAAGATACATTTATACTTCAAAAGATGAGCTAATAAGCGCCTTAGATTTAGATAAAAATAACCTGGATATCTTTTTCGAGAATAGTGAAGTTATTATCTACAAAGTATTATGAAAGAGAGATTAATAGTTTTATCAATATTAATATTAAGTTTTCTTTTAAGAATACTAAATATTGAAAACAGTCCTGCTTCTCTTTATGGGGATGAGTTAACAATTGTTTTAGACTCTTACTCACTTTTAAAAACTGGACAGGATCAACTTGGTAACTCATTTCCGTTGACATTCCAAATGGGTGCGGGAAGGCCGGCAGGATATGTGTATGGCTCAATTCCCTTCATGGCAATTTTTGGCCCTACGGCTTTAGGTGTAAGAGCACTTTCCATTCTTTCTGGGATAGGAATAATTATTCTTTTGTACTTTTTAGGTAGGAAATTATTCTCTACAAATGTTGGTTTAGCTGCCAGCTTTATTGCTGCTTTCTCTCCCTGGGATATTTCACTCTCCAGGGGAGGTTTTGAAGCTCATTTTGCTTTATTTCTTGCCCTTTTAGGTTTCTATCTTTTCATTAAAGCAAAAGAGAAACCTTTGTTTTATACTTTATCAGCAATAAGTTTTGGTTTAACTCTGCATACTTATCCTACATACAAAATTATTCTGCCTTTGTTTTTACCACTTATTTTTTGGTTTACATCTATAAAAAAAGTCTTAAGCTTTGACAAAAAATATTTTTCGATCGGAGTACTTTTGCTTTTGATCTTAGGATTTTTATCAATAAGTCAAACGTTCATCGGTGGTTCAGAAACTAGATTTTATCATATAAATATTTTTTCCAAAGTTGAGCTAAAAGATGCAATTGAACAAAAAATAAATTTCGAAAGAAGTATTACTAATTTGCCAAAATCTTTTTTAAAGTATTTTCACAATAAGGCAGTAGAATATACAAAGCTGATAGGAGAAAATTATCTTCAGAATTTTTCTTTGGATTTTTTAATTTTACATGGAGATAGAAATCCACGCCACAACATGGCTACAATAGGCGAGCTTTATTTTGTGGAAGCAATATTAATTCTGGTAGGGATTTTTGCCTTTTGGCAAAAGCAAAAAAAGACAATATTATTTCTACTTCTTGGGATAATTTTAGCGCCGATTCCTACAGCAATTGTTGATTCGCCGCATGCTTTAAGAAGTTCTTTTATGTTACCATTCTTAATTTTATTATCAGCTCTTGGTTTGGTGGCAGTAATCAGGATGAAAAACAAAGTGGTATTTTATATAGTTTGTCTACTGTTTGCAATACAATTTGCTTTTTTCCTCCAAAAATTATATTTTCTTGCCCCAAATGAATATAGTAGTTTCTGGTCAAATTCAGCGAAAGTTGCATCAGAGTATGCTCTGCAAAATAAAGACAAATATAAATATGTTTTTCTATCCGATAGAATTGATGCTATTGAATTTGCCTATCCTGTTTATGGTAAGATTGAGCCTTTAACGGTTATTTCTCAAAATCAAAACAGCACCACGATAAGCAGTTATAAATTTAAAAAGTTCGACAATATATATATTGGATATATTCCACAGGCAGATACAAATCAATTCATAGAAAATTTGGACGGATCAGTTCTATTTATAGATACTGCTGGAAGTATTGAGAACCTTAAAAATTACGAAATTATAACAGGTAAAGATGGACGGCCAATTTTAACTGTTAAAAAAGTGTACTAGTGAATAAGTTTTTTGTCAAGAGTTATATATTATTGCTGATTTGTTGTTTGAGTTTACTATTTTCAGCCCTAGTATATCGGACAATCTATCCATTGCATTTTAGCAACCAATCCTTATTTTTTTCAGATCTTCTCGAGTCTCCAATGACCTTACCGATCTGGTCAATTTATATATTTGGTTTTTCAAACCTGTTATTAATTTGGCTAATAGGAAAAATTTTTTTAAAGGATCGTGGGGATATCTGCCAGCTTTACTTTTTGGTCTTTCGCTCTGGTTTACTTATTTAGTTGCCGCTGGATCTTTTTATATTTACGTATTGTGTTTAATATTGATAAATTTTTTGGCACTTTTATTTATAAAGCTTGAAAAAGAAAAATTGGGCAAGCTGATGTTTTTAATAAGTAGTGTTCTTTTACTTTATAGTTTTGCTTTGGCCCTACTTATTTACCCTTTTCTAATTGTTTCAGTCCATTAAAATCTGCTAACTTTTATTGCAATTAAAACACTTAAACCTACCAGTAGAATTGATGCTATCGATATCTTGAGTCCCAAGTCAAAAGAGGTTGGATAGTAGTTCATTATTACCTCATGGATGCCAGCCGGAACTTTAACAGCTCTAAAAATTAAATTTGCTCTGCTAATTTTAGCATCATTTCCATCTATCTTAGTATGCCATCCCTCATCAAATTGATCAGCCAGTACAAGTACTTCTTCTTGAGAAGTCATGGTTTTGATTCTTACCTCATTTGGTAAGTAGGATGTTATGATTGCTGAACCTGACCCGGTTGGATTTTTAATATTTAAATCATCTGTCAAAGCTATTGTTACCTTGGGGTCAAATGATTTATCCCCCATAATGACATCTTCGATTCTTTGTAGTGGTGCAGTAATAATTGAGTGGGCAAAATAAACTCTGTTTAAGGCATTGGGATTTTCTAAAATAGCTGCTGAACCATCTTGAAATATCAAATTGTAATTTGTATCCTTAACATTTTTACTTAGCAACTTACCCGGAATATCATTATTCTTATCCTTAAGGGTGGCAATAAAAAATTTGCTATTAGCTGCATCAAGATATGGAGAACTATAATTAGATATAATTTCTGCGTATCTGCTGGAATTACCGGTTCTCAAATCTCCCCCGTTTAAAAAATGCATAAATTTACCATATTGGTTTAAATAGATCGGATCATACCCTTCGTATGAGTACAGGTTATATGCAATCCAAGTATTAGGAGGTAAAGTTTCAGCATGTTCCCTACCTATTCTAAAAAGACCCGGCTGTTTTTGTAAAAACTCAATAGCTGGGACTTTAGGAAATATCAGGTTGTTTGAGACAAAGGGATTGAATTTTAAAAAATATCTACTTAGGTCAAAAGCCAAAAAAATAAATAATATAAAAAGAATCAGGTGGATTTTGCTAACTCGGTAAGATTTAAACCTGATTTTTTTCATAACCATGAAAAGCCCCAGAAAAAGAGATATTAATAATACAGGGAGGATTGAATTCCTAAAAGGGACAGTAAAGCCGGATAGGAAAAAACTTAAGAAAGATCCGATTAGTATCCCGACAAATATTGACCAGGACCAAATAGTTGATTTTAAAAATTTATTTTCTTGATTTTGGGTAATTAATAATTGATTTAACGAGAAAGCACTCAAAATAGAAACCGAGAAAGAAATGATAACAAGTATCCTGGAAGCATAAGATGAAGTAAGTAGGGGGATTTTAGTTTGATAAATCATTTGTGATAGGGGGCTGTTAAATAATAGTAAAATGGATAAGGCAAATAGTATCTGAAAGAAAATAATTAACCTGCTTCTCTTTAAGTAAAAAAAAGAAAAAATTAAAATGGGAAGGGTTAAACTACCGAGGAATCCACTTGTCTCTGAATAATTTAAAAATCCCCAATAATTACGGGTGACGGGGTTTCCAAAGAAATCCGCCACAAAAAACCTTATACTTTCATTAATCGGTAATAATCCAAAGTTAGACTCTCCTATGTAAGATTCTGTAAGCCGAATTGATTTACTTAGTAAATCAAGACTTGGTAGTAACTGGATTGAAGTTAAGAGTAGGCCAATAACTAAAGCTATAAGCGGTGGGAAAAAACGGACGGATACCTTTTTTATATTTATATAAGGGCAGTTGATAAAGATGTACAAGGTAAGAATTATTAGTGAATAGGTTAAGATTTGGGCATTTCCGGCAAGGACGAGGAATACTTGAGAGCCGGTTAACATTAGAAGATATCTAAATTGAAACCTGGCCCAAAAAAGCTCGATTGAGTATATTGAAAATGGTAACCAGATTATGGCATGGACGGCGGTACCCAACTCCAGCCAAGTTGTCATCAGTCCCCCCAGGGCAAAAATCATTGATCCGGTGAGTCTCGCCAGCTTCGAACTTACCCATAACGAGAGCAATAGATACATAGCAATTAATCCTATGAGGGTTTGAGAGAATATAAAGAATCCCCATCCAAGGTATTTGGGCAGAAGGAGTAGAATATTAAGTGGGTATAAAGATGCGGAATGATATGTTGCCAAAAGAGGTGTACCTGTAAATGAGTATGGATTCCACAGTGGCCATTGCCAGTTTTTCAAGCTATCTATGCTTAAATATTTCCAAAGAAAGAACTGTGAAAAAACATCAGATATTAAGGGATTTTGCACAGGAAATTTATAATAGTCAAACCAGGGAGAGTAACTGACAACCAGTAAGTCTCCGGGAAAAGGAATTTTCCCAAAAATAAAAAATTGATGATAGACGGCTATTACTATTAAAACCAGAGTTGCAGGTGCAAAAAAGGGAGAAGCGATAAATTTTTTGAGCATGAATTTACTTATACCTCGTAAATTGGTAAGATTTCAAGTATGGGAAAAAAAATATCAGCTGTTTTAAATACATTCAATGATGAGAAAAATATCACAGGAGCCGTACAGTCTGTTAAATGGGCAGATGAGATTATTATTTGTGATATGTATTCGGACGATAAGACTGTTGAGATTGCTAAGAAGCTTGGTGCAAAAGTAGTTTTTCATAAAAGAGTAAGGTATGTAGAACCTGCCAGAAATTTTGCAATAGCTAAAGCTTCGAATGACTGGGTTTTGGTTTTAGATCCTGATGAAGAAGTACCAGAGACTCTAGCTAAAAGATTAGTACAGATTGCCTCTTCAATGAGACAGATAAATTATGTAAGGATTCCCAGAAAGAACATTATTTTCAATAAATGGATGAAAGCCTCAATGTGGTGGCCGGATCTTAATGTAAGATTCTTCAAGAGAGGTAAGGTTAAGTGGAATAATAATATTCACAGGCAGCCTAAGGTTTCAGGAGAAGGTTTGGATCTTGAGGAGGAGGAGAAATGGGCGATAGTTCATTATAATTACCAAACAATAGAACAATTTATTAATAGAATGAACCGCTATACTGCTATTGAGGCAGAAGAACTTAAAAGTAATGGTTATAAATTTGAATGGTCTGATCTTATTCAAAAACCTCTAAGTGAATTTCTTTCTCGCTTTTTTGCAAACAAAGGTTATACTGATGGTTTGCATGGTTTAGCATTGAGTTTATTACAGGCACTCTCATTTCTAGTAGTATATTTGAAGGTCTGGGAAAAGTCTTCTTTTGAAGATAAAGTAATTAAAATATCTGATTTAGAACAGGAGAAGAGAAATGGTGAATACCAAATAAATTATTGGTTCAAGCAAGCCAAAGCACAAGGCAACCCATTTAAAAAGATACTTTCAAAATTTATTTAACAAATATGTTATCAGCAATTGTGATTGCAAAAAATGAAGAAGAAAGAATCAAAGCTTGTTTAGAATCAGTTAAATGGGCAGATGAAATTATTATTGCTGATAATGGTTCATCTGATAAAACAAAACAGATTGCAAGAGAATATACCAGCAAAATTTTTGAATTTAAAGATTTGGATTTTGACAGTTTAAGAAATAAAGCATTTGAAAAAACTCGGGGAGAATGGGTATTCTATCTGGATGCGGACGAGCGTGTACTATCTTCGCTGCGAAGTGAGTTGGAATCTCTGGTAACCTTTACAGATTATTCGGCTTTTGCAATTTCAAGAAAAAATATTATTTTTGGTAGGGAAGTAAGTTATGGTCCCTATAAAAAAGATTGGGTAATAAGGCTTTTTAAAAGATCGGATTTTGAGGGATGGAAGGGTAAGGTGCATGAATCGCCAAAGTTTAAAGGTAAACTCGGATATGCAAAGAATCTGCTGTTACATTTGACCCACCGTGATATAGATCAGATAGTTTTAAAAAGTCTTCAGTGGAGCAAAATTGATGCGAAATTAAGATTTGAGGCAGGACATCCAAAAATGTCAGGATGGAGGTTTCTAAGAATCTTATTTGGAGAAATTTTTAACCAGGGGATTAAAAGAGGTGGATTTTTTAACGGAACAATTGGTGTTATGGATTCTTTATTACAATCATTTAGCATGTTAATTAGTTATGTTAGGTTATGGGAGCTTCAGCAAGAAAAGCCACGTGAGGAGATTTATAGAGAGATAGATCAGCGGTTAATAGAAAACGGATTTAAGTTGTGAAAATAGCAATTTATTCTCCATACCTTGATACATTTGGCGGGGGAGAAAGATATATGATGACAATTGCAGAGGTTCTCTGTTCTCTGGGAAGGGTAGATGTCTTATTGGATAAACATCTTGCAGATTTAGGAGGAGACTACCTAAAAAGAGAACTTTCAAAGAGATTTAATTTAAATATAGTTAAGGTGAATTTTATAAATGGCCCAATAGGGAAAGGATCAAGTTTTCTACAAAGATTTTCTTTTTTAAAAAAATATGACATACTTTTCTATCTAACAGATGGTAGTATTTTTATCCCCTCAGCTAAAAGAAATATAATGCATATTCAGACTCCCCTGGCGGGTCAGGCAAATGCTTTATGGGGAAAGTTGAAACTAAAGCAATGGGATTTAATTATTTACAATTCTGAGTTTACAAAAAAAAATTCTGAAAAATTTTGGCCGCTTTATTCTCAAGTAATTTATCCCCCGGTTGATGTTGACAAAATTAAACCTTTAAACAAGAAAAACTATATTTTGTCTGTGGGACGCTTTTTCGGTTATTTGAAAGATAAGAAGCACGCTCTTTTAATAGAGACATTCAAAAAAATGTTTGCAGACAGACTATTAACCGGATGGAGTTTGCATCTGGTTGGTTCAGCATCAGAGGGCGATAAACCTTACGTTGAGCAACTTAGAAAACTTGCAAACAATTTACCGATATTTTTTCACCCAAATTTGGAGTATGATGATCTGATAAGATTTTATGGTGAGTCTAAAATTTATTGGCATGCTTCAGGGTATGGAGAAGGCGATCCGACTAAAATGGAACATTTTGGTATTTCAACAGCGGAGGCGATGGCGGGAGGATGTGTACCTGTGGTTTTGGGGAAAGGCGGGCAAATAGAAATTGTTGAACACACTAGATCGGGTTTCTTGTGGGAAACGGTTGAACAGCTTAAAAAATATACTTTAATGCTAAGCGAAAAAAAAGAAAAGTGGCAGGAAATGTCCAGGCGCGCACGGGCAAGATCAAGGATTTTTAATGAGGAAAAATTTACTCAGGAAATTCTTCACAACCTCTTATGAAAAGGTTTTGGGTTATATTAATAGTTGGTATAGGTTTAAGATTATTTTTATCTTTATCAACGCTTCATCCTGATCTTGGGGCTTTAAGTTTGGGGGGGAAATTTGTTTCGGACGGTCATATTTTAAATCTTTATGAATTCAGTACTGATGCCTTGGTTTTAAATTATCCTCCGCTAATCTATTGGTTTTTTGGGCTGCTTAATTTACTTTTCGGTAATAGTTTATATCTTATGAAACTATCTTACTTAATTTTTGATTTAACCCTAGGCTTAATACTTACAAAATTGGTTAATTCACAAAATAAAATTCTTACTTTCTCTCTTTGGATGTTTAATCCAATCAGTTTATATGCAACCTATATGATGGGACAATTTGATATTATTCCCACTTTTTTTTCTGTTCTTTCAATATACTTGGCTTTAAAAAATAAGCTAACTTGGGCAGCATTAGTATTGGGTGTTGGGATTGCCTTTAAGCTGTATCCCGTGTTTCTTATTATCCCACTGATTCTACTAGGAAAGGGGCTCTGGACAAAAGCCAAACTTGTAGTTTATACACTTCTACCATATATCGCTTCAGTCTTACCCTATATTTCCTCAAGTAATTTTAGGTCAAATGCCTTATTTGCAAATCAAAGTTCAAAAAGCTTATATGCCTCTATTCCTGTTTCAGGAGGAGAATCTATTCTACTTTTCCCCACTTTTATAGTACTTTTTTATTTTTTGATCTTAAGGCAAAGGGTTGATAAAGTATCTTTGTGGAAGTTGTATTTAGCACCGCTCCTTTTATTTTTTATTTTCACCCATTTTCATCCTCAATGGTTGATTTGGGTAACGCCTTTTTTGATTTTGGATTTGGTATTTGACAGACTTAAAAATGTTTTACCGATATTAATAATTTTTATAAGCTGGATTCTATCACTTTTCTTTTTTGATGCCTCACTCACTACTAAAATGTTCGCACCCCTCTTCCCATTCTTAAAACTAACTCCGGATATATGGACTTTGCTTAAATTTTCTGTGGATTATAATTTTGCAAGAAGTTTGTTGCAGTCTATTTTTGCCGGTGCCGCAATTTATATCATATATAAGCGACTCAAGTAGAGGAAATAATGGTTAATGCTAAAATTTTTTCACTTACTGCCTTCTTTTTATTTGGCTGGATATTTTTCACCTTTAGGATTTTAGATGTTCCTCCAGGTATAAACGGTGATGAGGCATCTATTGGTTATAATGCTGCCCTAGTTTCCAAAACAGGAAGAGATTCCTTGGGAAAATTTATGCCAATCTTTACTTCAGATCCAAATTCAAAAGATTGGAAACAGCCGGTCACTTTTTATTCTGAAATAATTACTTTTAAATTATTCGGGCCATCATATTTTAGTTTAAGAGCAGTAAGCGTTATATTCGGTCTTGCCTCCTGCCTTATTATTTTTATCCTAATAAACATGGTTCTTGGATTTATTCCTGCATTATTTAGCTTACTAATTTTTACAACAATCCCAATTCTTATGATTCAAACGCATCTTGCACTTGAAAATATTGCGCCCGTTCCTCTTGTAAGCCTTTGGTTGCTATTTCTTGCAAAATTTATAAGAAATAATAGTAAGATACTACTTTTCTCATCGTCAGTTTTCTTGGGTTTTAGTTTATTTTCTTATCTTGGCATGAGACTTATTGTACCTGTTCTTGCTTTATTAACCATTGCCTACCTTATTTATATTGACAGAACCAATCCGTCGCAATCAATCAAAAAATCCTTATTTTTCTTAGCAGGACTCCTCCCCTCATTTTTACTGCTGTTTCTTCTTAAGAGTGAATATCCTGGTTCTATCCTAGGTCAGTATAGAGCTTTTAATATAGAGAGCTATCAGGATATTTTACTTCCCTTTATTTCTTCTTTTGATCCCGCATTTTTATATATAACCGGTGATACAACGCCATACCACTCAACAGGTAAACACGGAGTTTTCCTGCTATCATCCTTGCCGTTATTTATCTTGGGTATAGTTAGAACTATTCAAAAAAAGCATCACTTTTTCGTCTTTACTTTGTTATGTTTTTTTCTAACACCCCTACTTTTTGGTATAGGTACACCAATACATAGGGGTAGTAGATTGCTAGTTTTAATACCGTTTTATGTAGTTATTTCAACATACGGGATGGTTAGTATACTCTCGTTAAGGTTTTCACTTAAGAAAATATTGACAATTCTAAGTATCTTAATACTGATCATAATCAATTATCAGGACTTTGTAAGATTTTATTGGTACGAGTATCCAAAACTAGTTACTTCCGAATTTTCAAAACCCATACACCTTGGTTTTAAAGAGCTGTACCTTAAGGCAAAGGAAGAAAATTTAAAGCCTTTTATCCAGAGTAATTTATCCGAAAACTCAATTGCTGCTAATTTTTTTAAGGAGGTTTATTTTGCTGAAGGATTAAATCGTTGGTCACAAAATGAGGATATACCGAAAAATAGCGTAATCCTTGTTGATTTTGGGGGTATTTCGACCAAAAAAGATGATCTAAATCTTGTAAGAGTTGGTCAATCGGATTATTATTTATTGAAAAATGGGAACTAATAAAAATTTATTATTAATAGTTCTTTTGGCTTTCGCCTTAAGAATTATTCCATTAGGCTTTCCGCCCTTTACACAAGAGGAAGCAAGAGTAGCTTTTAGAGGATATTCCTTAGCAATATCTGGTAAAGATGAATTAGGTAGGTTACTCCCTTTACTATTTAACTCCTTAGAAGATTACCGACTGCCTTTAGTCTCATACCTAACAGGATTGGGGGTATTCTTATTTGGTAAGTCGGATTTGGGAGTAAGGTTACCCTTTATATTAATGGGAACAGCTCTTGTTTTACTAATTTATTATATAGCAAAATCTTTGAGTGCTAAACCATTTTTTTGGCTAGCTAGCGGTTTAGTTGTAGCATTATCCCCACCCTTGATTTTCTTATCAAAAACCCCAAACGAGAGTATTGTTTTAACATTTATTTTTGCATTGCTTTTTTATCTTTTAATAAACAACAAAAGGCTATTTACAATCCCAGTAATGATTTTGGCAATCTTTTTGTCTAAGTTCACCTGGTTTTTACTTGTGCCATTCATATTCTTTACTGGCCAAAAAGGTAAATTACTGACAGCATCCTTAGTTTTCGTTTTATTAGCGTTAGCTTTTTTTCTACAAGTCCCACAATCTAAAAGAAGTCTATCTGAAAATAATTTTTCACTATTTTCAGATGTAACAATAATAAACGGAATCAATAAGTTAAGAGGACAGGGAATTGAAAGTAATTGGTCACCGCTTCTTGGGGAGATTCTTATCAATAAATCTTATTTTTTTGTTACAGGGTTTTTCCACTTTTTATCTAATTTAGCGCCAAGTATATTGTTTGGCCAATTTGATAAGAATGGGAATTTAGGTTTTGTTGGTATGGGTGCTTTTCCTAAGATAGCTATACTTCCTGCGCTTCTGGGCATGTTATTTTTAATAAGAGAGAAAAGAAGTAAATTTCTTTTATATTCATTGATAATAACGTTACCTTCTGCATTAATTTATCCACAATTTAGTCCCCAAATTGTGATTCTAGCGATACCTTTTATTGCATTTGTAATAGCTTTTGGATTTCTTCAGATGAAAAAATCACTCTCGACCTTAATTTTTATTTTGATGGCTCTGGAGCTTATTGTTAATCTTTCCTTTTTATCCCCTTTATCCCCACAAATTAAATCTACTACTTATATAAGACCGGGATGGATTAAGACGGTAGTAGAAGATGTTTTTAAATTATCAAATACAAACCGAGTACTTATATCTGATGATATTGTTGAAGATATCACACCCTTTATTGGATGGTATACGCCGTTTAATCCTTCAGAAGCTTTTTTAGATATACCTTATCCGTATAAGTTTCGTCAAACTAAATTGGGGAAGATTACAGTTGTGGGTGTAAGTGATAGTTTTAAAACTTGTGGGACTGAAGAAAATACGCAATTATTTTCCAGTAAACGTGACCTTCAGAGGCTTAAGTCGGCAGATATAGTCGATATAGAAAAGACCTATTTGGATAGTAAGGGAGAAGATGCTACTTACTTAATTAAAGGTAGAGTATGTATAAAATGAAAATCACCAAATTTTGGATTTTTCTAGCAATACTGATTTTGGGTATATTTTTACGGGTATGGGAGCTTAATAAGTATCCCGTACATTTTGGTCATGATGAAATTACACAACTTTATGATGCTATATCCATAGCTCAAACGGGTCGAGATATTTATGGTAATTTTTTACCTACAATCTTCCCCTCCATAGGTGATTTCAAACCCCCTTTTTATACTTATGCAACTGCACTAGTATACTTATTAGCTGGTAATCATGAATGGACAATTAGGGTAGTCGGAGTAGTATTTGGTATATTAATAATTCCAGCTGTTTTTTGGTTTACTAAAAGCTTAACAAAGAACTCTAGACTAGCTTTATGGGCAAGTTTTTTTACAGCTATTTCTCCCGCAGAAATATTTTTTTCCCGGAAAAGTTTTGAAAACGGTATAGGGATTTTCTTTACACTTATTGCTTTTGTCTGTCTTTTTAATTCATTGGGAAAAGGAAAGAGATGGTTATATTTGGTTGCTCTTTTTTCGGCTTTGGGTATGTATACTTACTTCTCTCATGTAATTATTATCCCACTTATGGTAGCGGTATTTATTTTAATTTTTAGAAAACAATTCTCTTTTAAGCCTAAGGAGCTTTTACCGCCATTACTTTTATGGATTTTTCTTATTGTTCCTCTTGTTTTAATCTTCTTGATTAATCCAGGGAGTAGATATAGATCGCAGACAGTCTTCATAACTCAAGATATAAACTTGGGAAAACAGTTGGAATTTGTAAATGGCCCTCTATACTTCAAAGTAATTGGAGATTTTATTTTTAATCGTTATCTTAATCAGTTTGATCCAACTTATTTATTTGTAAATGGTTTAAATTTAACCAATCAAGGCCCACTAAATATCGGTCCGCTTTTGTTTGTACAATTACCTTTCTTAAGTTTAGGAGTCTTATTTTTTATTCAAAGACCTTTTTTAAGAAAAGAGGGTAAGTTAATTGCTTCCTTGATAGCTTTAGGAACATTACCAAGCGGATTAACATTCGAACCCTATAGCCCACATAGGATAGTTATAGCTTTTACATTTCTAAATATAGTAACTGGTGTTGGTAGTTATTGGTTTTGGCAGAAACTAAAGGATAGTAGGAGTTTTAAACTAGCATCAATAATATTTCTAGTGCTGCTAACTTGTAATGTAATTTATTTTCTTCATGTTTATTTTGTAAATTATCCTTTTGAGAAATCTCAATATCTGCAATATCCATTTAAGCAGGTATCAGAGTTTGCATGGTCTAAGAGTAATGATTTTGATCAAATTGTATTAGATCCCTTATTTGGAGAAGATGCTCCTAGAATTGGAGTTGGAGCCCATTATTATTTGGCTTACTTTGGAAATTACCCGCCGTCAAAATTTCAAAAGGAATATAAGATTGGAGATAAAGACAGAGAATTAAGTTTCGAAAAATTTTCTATTAGAAAAATAGAATGGGGAAAGGATTACAACTTAAAAAATACTTTACTTATTGGGAGTCCATGGAGTTTACCAATTCAGGATATTGAAAAGGATAAAATAATACGAGTTTTCTATTTTTATAATAAAAGACCTGCATTTTACGGGGTGAAGCTTTAATTTTAAAATATGATATTTTTAAAATTTCATTGCTTAGTAATATTTTTCTTGATTGCTAAGTTCATTGATCTTTACATACTGGAGAGTTAATATAATTTTGCATAACTTAAAATGAACCGTAAAGTTTTTTCAGTACTTCTTTTAATAACAGTAGCAGCATTTTTTTTAAGATTTTATAAAGTGACAGAAGTCCCCCCCTCTTTAAATTGGGATGAAGTATCAATTGCATATAATGCATATTCGATCTTAAGGACCGGGAAAGATGAATGGGGGGAATTGTTTCCAATACATTTTAAAGCATATGGGGAATTTAAACTCCCAGTACAAGTTTATGCAAGCATTCCAGGCGTAACAATATTTGGTTTAAATGAGCTCGGGGTAAGAGTTACACCTATAGTTTACGGAATCTTAACCGTGATAGTTGTATTTTTTTTGGGAAAAGAACTTTTCCAGAGTAGTTTGGCGGGGTTAGCGTCTTCATTTTTACTTGCTATTTCTCCTTGGCATATTCATTTAACACGTGCTTCATTTGAGTCATCATTCGCAACATTTTGGGTAACTCTAGGTATTTATCTTCTTGTACTCGGATTTAAAAAACAAAAGTGGTTAGTTTTTGGTATGATACCTTTTGCTTTATCTGTATTTACATATAATTCGGCAAGAATTTTTACACCTCTATTTCTTATAGCTACATCTTTAATCTATAGAAAAAATCTTGCTAAATTCAAAGAAGTTGTAGTTCTTTCGGCAGTTTTGTTCACAGTACTAATGTTACCTTTGGCGCCTTTTATTCTATCTGGAGAGAGAAGTGCAAGATATAAGTTGGTAAGTATAACAGATGATCCGGGATTGATACCGAGAATAAATGAGAATAGGGGAAAATCAAATCTGCCGAAACCTATACCTCGTCTTATACACAATAAAGTAACTTATATATCTTTTTATTTTACAAAAAACTATCTTTCGCACTTTACGCCCCAATTTTTATTTTTTTCCGGTGCTCCCCATAAGCAGCATCATGCCCAAAATATAGGGCAATTATATTTATTTCAGTCACCCTTTTTAATAATTGGTTTAATCAGTCTCTTTTCTCTTAAGCAAAAATTTAAAGGCCTTTTAATCTCATGGTTGTTTTTAGCATATATTCCTGTATCTGCAACAGGTGATAGTATTCCTCATGCATTGAGGACTCTGATTGCTGCACCCCTTTATCAGTTAATTTCAGCACTTGGATTTTTAATTTTTGTAAAATGGTTTAAAAAATATTCCGTAAACATTCAATGTATAGGAGTCTTAATCTTAGCAATAGTAATAATAGTAAGTTTAAAAAATTATCTATATAATTATTACTCTGTTTATCCTTCCTCTTACTCAAGAGATTGGCAATATGGATATAAACAAGTTGTTCAATATATTAAAGAACACAAAGATGAGTATGATTTAATTGTTTTTACAAGACATTATGGAGAACCACATATGTTTACATTATTTTATTTAAACTATGATCCAGTTAGATATCAAAATGATCCAAACTTGATAAGATTTGAGACATACGACTGGGTAAGAGTTCTTAAATTTGACAATTTTTACTTTCCTGATTTAGGAGATAAAGGGACAAGGTTTGAGGATATTGTAAGAGAAAATAGTGGAAAGAAAATATTATTTATTGGCAGAGGTGAAGATTTTCCAAAAGAAATACCCCGCATCCTTTCTGTAAATTTTCTAAATGGTGAAAATGCTTTTGATATTTTAGAAGTTAAACAATAATGCATCGGATTTCTCTCGTAACTCTTATTAGTCTTGCAGTTGCTATAACAAATTTTTGGATTTGGAAAATAATAAAGATAGATCTGTTTCTTGGCTTAACTTTAGTTCTGTTAAGTTTAACAATGGCGAGTTTGACGGCTACTAGGTTAAATAAAAAAATTTTTCTTATTACTTTACTTCTTCTATTTTCGACAAGTGTAAAGATTTTAGTAGCAGGTTTTGATAACAATTTAAGAGAACTTAGGCCGGATCAACAAAAACAGTTAAATGAAAGACATGGGTATTTTGCAATTAGTCTTGGTAAACTCTTTAAAAATAAGTTTGTATTGCGCTTTTATAAGGATATTTATCCATATTTTAATGTTTATGCAAGCAATATTTTTAATAGTTTAAGTCCAAATCTATATTTTTTTTCTAATCATCCTAGGGAAAGAGAAAAAGTTGAAGAATTTTCAATGTATCCTGCAATTTTTCTTATATTCTTTTTAATTGGACTTTTATATTTTATTAAATCTTCTTCATATTTGATAGTTCTCTACTTATTATTTGCACTTCTTGTTACGGGATTTATAAAACAAACATTTACTTTGGGACCAGTTCTTCTATTTCCATTAATTAATTTACTGATAACCTTGGGTATTTTAAAAATTTTTAGAACTGAAAAAAATGGGCTTTAAAATTCTTATTTTATTATTAGTTTTATCAATAGGTATATTTTTACGATTCTATCACCTAAATGATATTCCACCCGGCTTAAATCCAGATGAAGCATCACATGGTTATAATGCTTATTCTATTTTGCAGACAGGTAAGGATCGTTACGGACAGACCTTACCATTAGCTTTTAGATCTTTGGGGACATATCTTCTGCCAATGTATACTTACTTTTCTGTTATTCCAGTTGCATTTTTTGGGCCAACCGTATTTTCGATTCGCCTTATCTCTGTATTTTCAAGTATTTTACTTATTATTTTATCCCTGCTTATAGCATTTCAAATTAAAAAAATAACTTTTTCTGGACAGACTTTAGTAGTATTTCTGATTTCTATTTCTCCATGGGCTGTATATTTTGGAAGGGGAGGTCATGAGATAAGTTTATCTTTGACACTTTTTATTTTAAATGTCTTTTTGTTTATTAAATCTTTATCAAACCCAAAACTGATCATATTAGTATTTTTGGTAGGGGGACTTTCTGGATATACTTATCATACAGAAAGATACTTAGGACTAATCTTTTTTCCACTCCTAATTTGGGTGTTTAAAAATAGATTTTTAAGATATAAAAAATATCTTTTAATTGGGATTGTTCTTTTTATAATTTCTCAACTGCCCCAGCTAACATTTATTCAATCAGAAGCATTTACAAGAAGGATAGAACAAGTTAATTATTTAAATGAAAATGATTATAATGAGCATGGTAGTAACTTTAAATACATCATATTTGGAAGAGCCTTATATATTTTAAGGGAATTTAGTAGTCATTATCTTGAATACTTCTCACCCAGAAGCTTATTTTTTGATCCTGATCCGCAAGAGGCCAGATCAATGCCCAATTTAAGCATCTTTTATGCATGGATGGTTGTGCCGTTATGGCTTGGTATTAAGTTTTTATTGAAAAATCAATCAGATCCTATCTTTAAAATCCTTCTGTTACTACTTATCGTAAGTCCTATACCTGCTGCCTTAACAAAAGATCCATTTTATTCACTTAGGGCATTACCTCTTTTTTGGGTTTTAACTCTCATAATTTCTCTTGGCACTAGCGAACTACTTGAGAGAATACCCTTGAGATTGATTCAGATAATTCTCATCATGATAATTCCAATAACTTCCCTTGTTATTTTATATAACTCATATTTTATTCTCTTAAAATATGAAAGAGGAGGAAACTATGGTTACGAGTATCAAAAATTAGTATCTGAATTAAAACAGTATCCGGATAAAAAAATTGTTATCGATTCCAGTAGAATTGCACCTTCTCATATATGGGTACCCTTTTATGGAAAAATAGATCCCAAAAAATACCAACTGCAAACAAGCAAAGAGATTAAAAATAACTACTATAACAATATTTCTTTGGATATGGAGACAAAGCTTGACAATCTTGAAATAAGGCCAATTATTTGGGATAGAGAAATTTATGAGGACAAAATATTAGTGGGAGATGAGCTTGCTATCTCTTATGACCAGGTTTTGGAGCATAATTTAAAGTTTCTTTTTGAAATAAAGGGTTTAGATGGAAAGATTAAACTTATAGCTTATACGACTAACCCTGAAGAAAAATGTGAAAGTGTTTTTAAAAGGGGCTTGCGCCATCCTAAATGTGAAGCTTTCTACATCATGCTATGATTAGGTTATCAAATTATGTCTGTATCAAAGTTTTTAAATACAAGGTTTTTATTAAGTTTAATTTGTGTTTTTTTTCTTATTACGCGTCTTTATAAAATTTCAGAAATACCACCATCAGTTTATTGGGATGAAGCGTCCATAGGCTACAACGCATATTCTATTTCTCAAACAGATAAGGATGAATGGGGAGATTTTTTGCCAATACATTTCAGGGCATTTGGTGAATTTAAATTACCGGTCTATATTTATTCAACGGCTCTTTCAGTAAGCATTTTTGGTCTAAATGAATTTTCAGTTAGAATCCCTTCTGTTTTGTTTTCCTTGGGGGTAGTTATTTTAACATACCTTTTGGCTAAAAAGTTAACAGGTCAAGTATGGGTTGGCCTATGGAGTGCTTTTTTTGCAACTATATCCCCCTGGTTTTTTATTTTTTCAAGAACAGGATTTGAGGTAACTGCCGGTCTGATGTTTTATTTGCTGGCAATTTATTTATTTCTAATTAATCCAAGAAATGGAAGTTTAATACTCTTATCCCTGGTAAGCTTTATTTTCAGTGCCTACAGTTACAACAGCTTTAGGATAATTGCTCCTTTAACAATTTTTATCCTATTTTTTTTAGAAAAAGAAAATCTGATAAATTTAGCAAAAAGACAGCTTAGGTGGGTAATTTTATCTTTGGCTATAGTTGCCATAAGTATTTGGCCAATTTACAGACTATATTTATATGATGTGGGGTTTTTTAGACTTCAGGCTGTGGGTACTGTCAATATAGAGACTTTTATAAAAAATTATATATCTCACTTTAGTACAGATTTTCTACTGAATGGTGATAAAAATTTGCGACATCAACAGATGGGTTTCGGTCAGCTTTATCTTCCTGAATTAGTTCTCTTTCTTCTCGGTGTATCATATCTAACATTTGTAAATAGTAAATCAAAATATCGATTTTTGCCGATAGCTTTACTGCTGATTAGTCCAATACCTGCTGCATTAACCAAAGAATCACCCCATGCTTTACGGGCGTTATCTATGGTGCCGTTTATCAGCATGATTTCCGCCATAGGATTAAGTTTGTTAAGGCCAAAGCTAAAATATCTTTTTGATTTTGGGATTGTTTTAGTTATGCTGTCTTTTTATATAAATTACTTTATGAATTTTATAAATACCTATCCAGCCCAATCAAAAGAACACTGGCAATATGCTTACAAAAATTTTTTTATGCAATACAACAATAAGTTTGGAAATTATGACCAGGTGTTAGTTTCGGACCAGTATGCCCAACCCTATATTTTTGCCCTTTTTTATTTAAAATATGATCCGGAAAAATTCAGGAAAGAGGTTATAAGAAATACACCGGATAAATGGGGATTCTCAACGGTCAAAAGTTTTGGCAGGTTTTATTTCGGAGACTAAATGCAAAGGTTAACTAAAATTCTCCTTTTTCTTATTTTAATCCTGTCACTTACTCTTAGAGTGTATCAGTTGGACTCCCATCCTCCTTCAATCTCCTGGGATGAGGCGGCAGTAGGGTATAACGGATGGGCTATTGCCAATTTCGGAAAAGACGAATATGGCAAATCTTTCCCCTTCTATTTTCGCTCTTTTGCTGACGATAAACATCCGGTTCATGTATATTTTACCGCCCTTTCTATAAAACTACTCGGACTTTCCGAATTTAGTACCAGATTTCCTTCTTCTGTTTTTGGGGTTTTGAATGTGTTACTTATATTTTTTCTGGCTAGAATAATGTTTAAAAGTGAATTTTTAGGATTGATTGCGGCATTTTTTTTAGCAATTTCTCCATATAATATTCATTTTTCCCGTTTTAGCCACGAAGCTAATTTTGCTTCATTCTTTTTTATGGCCGGGTTAATTTTATTCTATGTTTCATTTAAAAAAACTCAAAAATTACTACCTTTATCTATAAGCAGTTTTGCAATTTGTTTTCTAACATACCATCCATCCAAGGTGGTAGTCCCAATGGTGATTTTTGTTTTAATAACTCTCTATTTCAACAGGATTAAAACTTTTATTAAAAATAAGAAGGTAGTAGTATCATCATCGATTGTGGTGATAATTTTTGGATTGATACTTATTTCTCACCCTCAGCTTTTAGGTATCGCCAGAATAAATCAAACAGTGCAAAGAGGAGAGAATAAATTGTTTGGCCGTATTAAATTGATTCTTACTCAATATAGTTGGCACTTTTCCCCACAATATTTATTCATACAGAGTGATAAAAATCCAAGGCTTTCTTCTCAAACAGGAGAATTTTATAAATTAGATGCTCTATTTCTAATTTTAGGGGTAGTTTACCTTTTGTATAAAAGATCTAAAGAGAGTATGATTCTTTTGAGTTGGGCACTGATTGCACCACTTTCTTCAGCTCTGGTGGCAGAAGCACCCCATGCAGCAAGAGCTTCTTTTATGATAGGAAGTTGGCATATTATTTCTGCACTGGGTCTTTATTTTATTGTCAGTTTGCTAAGTAAGCCCATCTTGAAGTTCATATTGGTTGCAGTAACCGTTGTTATTTTAGCCTTGTCATTAAAGAATTATTTGAATCATTACTTTGGGGAATATTCAAAAAGATATGCTATCGAATGGTAGTATGGTATGAAACAAATAGTAGAATATATTAAGGAACACAAATTATCATTTGATATTAAAAAGATTATCTACTATCCTAATGGCACAATTGCATTTTATCTTATTAGCGATAGATTGTAAGTAATAGACTTTCTGTATGAAGAAAAGACTATCTGTTGTATTAGCTGTTTATAACGAAGAGGCCAATCTAAAGAATTGCCTGGATTCTGTAAGGGATATTGCATGGGAGATTGTTGTAGTAGATGGAGGTTCCAAAGACAATACTTTAAAGATTGCCGAAAGTTTTGGGGCCAAAATTATACGAACCACCAATCCTGCTAATTTTCATATAAATAAAAATAAGGCAATTGATATGGCAGCGGGGGAGTGGATTTTACAGCTTGACGCGGACGAAGTGGTTACAAAGGCATTAGTCCGGGAGATAGAAGAAGTTATCTTAAGAAAAAGCAATATAGAGGGTTTCTGGATTCCGAGAAAGAATTTCTTTTTAGGAAGGTTTTTGACAAAGGGCGGGCAATACCCTGATTATACTTTAAGGCTTTACAAAAGAGGCTTTGGAAGGTTTCCAGCCAAAGATGTTCATGAGCAAGCAGAAGTAAAAGGTAAGGTAGAGTATTTTAGGAGTGATTTATTGCATATGAGAGATAAAACATTCTCAATATATATGGAAAGATTTAATAGATACACAGATTTTCTATCGGTACAGATTAATAATCCCTCCTTTTTTGATTATTTTTTTTTAAAACCCGGCTTCTGGTTTATAAAAGCATACATTAGGCATAAGGGTTTTATGGATGGCTTTCCCGGTTTTTTGTTTGCATTATTTTCATCTCTAAGATTTCCCGTCGCATACATTAAATATTTAATAGATTTTAGAAAATGAAAATCAACAAGAGGAATTGGTTATTATACCAGAAATTTGCTGGAAAACTTAAAAAATGATTGCTAAGTTATCAAAACATCCACTTTTTATAATTCTTACTTTATTTATAGCCTGGAGAATATTCTTAACATTGGCAGGCGTTTTTGCTGTTTCTAATGTTCCTCTTATGAATAAAGATAGATTCCTGGGAGGAGGGTCTCAAAATTATCATCTTGAGCCTTTATTTTTCTCCTGGGCAAATTTTGACGGAGAGCATTATCTATCCATTTCAATCCACGGATATAAATTTTTAGAACAGGCCTTCTTTCCGGTATACCCGACTCTAATATCTTTTTTCGCAAAACCTTTTTATAATGATCTATTTTCAGCGAATGTTTTTTCCATCTTGGCCGGTCTTTTAACATCCAATATAGCTTTTTTCTTTGCATTAGTTATACTTTGGGAACTTATAAGAATAGATTATTCCCAAAATTTAGCATATCTTACGATCATTCTGCTTCTAATCTTTCCCACCTCTTTTTATTTTGGAGCATTATATAATGAATCTCTTTTTCTCCTTTTTTCGGTTTTGTCATTTTATACTTTTAGAAAGGGTATGCTTCTAAAATCATCATTTTTGGGTGCTTTATCTTCTGCTACAAGGGTTTTTGGGATAATACTTTTCCCTGCTTTTTTAGTTGAGATTTGGCAACAAAAGATGTACCGAAAGATCATCTTTTGGTTATTTTTTATTCCTGTGGGGCTTGGAATGTACATGTTATATCAGTACTTTACATTCGATGATCCTTTAGCATTTTATAATCTACAGACAATTGTTGGAGAACAGCATACCGCGGGTATTACTCTTTTACCTCAAGTTTATTTCCGTTATATCAAGATGTTACTTACTGTTGATATGCAAAATCCGATCTATCAAACAATTCTTTTGGAATTTAGTTTAGGAATTATTTTTTTCTTGCTTCCTATTTACGGGTTCTTTAAAAAAATACGTCTCTCCTATCTTATATATGCTATGGTAGGGTTTTTGCTGCCAACTATTCAAGGTAGTTTTTCCTCGACCCCCAGATATATTATCGTTTTTTTTCCAAGCTTTCTGGCTGCTGCCATATGGTTAAATAGTAAACCAAACATATTAAAGGTTATTATTTTATCCGTATCAATTATTCTTTTATTTATAGAATCGGTACTGTTTTTAAGGGGGTATTGGGTAGCATGAGGACAATTTTAAATTTTAAATTTGAATTTTTAAATTTACTTTCTCATCCGTTACTTACGGGGAGCATAGTTATGATAGCTGGTAGTAATCTGGTTAATTTTCTAAATTATTTATATCATCTGGTAATGATTAGATTCCTTACACCACCCAGCTATGGGGAATTAGCAGCATTACTATCACTTACTGGACTTTTAGGAATTGCCCCTGCCTCACTGAGTCTCGTAATTATTAAATTTGTTTCCTCAGCAAAAAATGATAGTGAAGTAGTAAATCTAGTAAGCTGGTTTAATGCTAGGGTTTTTATTTTATCTCTGATTATATTTACAATGATTACCCTTTTTTCTCCATTTATTTCTTCATTTTTAAAGATAGATAATAAACTAATAATTATTTTGATTGCTGTATCATTTTTATTTTCTTTGGCAGCGCTTCTTTATAAATCAGTTCTTCAAGGACTTTTAAAATTTCCTCAAATGATCTTTAGTCTTTTTACTGAAAGCAGTTTTAAATTATTATTAGGCATATTCTTCGTCTACATTGGTTTCTCTGTAGCCGGAGCGGTAGCCGGTTTAGTAATTGCTTCGTCAATTGGATTTTTCCTTTCCAGATTATTTATTCAAAATTATTTAAAAAAATCACTAAGAGTTCCAAATGTTAAAAAGATGCTTCACTATTCATTCCCAGTTCTCATTCAATCCATTTCAATTACATCTTTGTATTCTACAGATATTATTTTAATTAAGCATTTTTTTGCTCCCCATGATGCGGGAATTTATGCCGTAATTTCTTCTTTAGGAAAAATCATTTTCTTTGGAACAGCGCCTATTGGTGCTGTAATGTTCCCGCTTATCTCACAAAAACAATCAAAAGGAAAAGAATATAAAAAAGTATTTTTCTTAAGCTTATTATTAACTTCTCTAATTTCTTTTTTAGTTTTAATAATTTACTGGCTCATGCCTGAATTTGTAATCAGAATGCTAAATTCTGATTATTTAGAAGCTTCACCACTTTTATTATGGTATGGATTTTTTATTACTATATTTACTATCTGCTGCCTTTATATTAATCTACATCTTTCTATCGGTAGGATAAATGTTGTCTATTTTCCTGCCATCGCAGCAATTATTCAGATTATAATTATTTGGTTTTTCCATCCAAGTTTATTCATTATAATTTTGGCCTCAACCGGAGTAGCTGCTTTACTACTTATGGCTCTGATAATATACTCTACCTATGGAGATAAAACTTATCTCGGTAATAGTTCCGGCATATAGGCAGGAAGAAACAATAGTAAGGGATTTAGGAAGGATTAAAAAGGTTTTAGATAAACTTCGTTACCCTACAGAACTGATTTGTGTGATAGATGGTAAATTAGATAAAACATTAGATAGGGCCTTAAGCTTTGCCAAAAATTTTACCAATGTGATGGTAATCGGATATGAAGCTAATAAAGGGAAGGGTTATGCAGTCCGTTTCGGTATGGCAGAAAGTAAAGGTGACGTAGTTGGTTTTATTGATGCCGGCATGGATTTGAATCCAAACGGACTTTCTATGCTACTTGAACACTTTGAGTGGTACAATGCTGATATCATTGTTGGTTCAAAAAGACATCCGGTTTCTAAGGTGGACTACCCTTGGCAAAGAAGAATACTTTCAATAGGTTATCAAGTGTTAGTTAGATTACTATTTGGTTTTAAGCTGCGGGATACACAGGTAGGGATGAAATTTTTTAAAAGAGAAGTTTTAGAAAAAGTATTACCAAGACTTTTGGTTAAAACCTATGCATTTGATGTGGAAATACTAAGTGTTGCAAATTATTTGGGTTTTAAAAGAATCTACGAAGCGCCAGTGGATATTAGATTACATTTTGGGGGAGCATCAACAATTACCAGTCAAAAATTTTTAAAAACTGTTTTTTGGATGTTTTGGGAAACATTGGCAATCTTTTATAGGCTCAAAATTATTAGGTATTATTCAGATCAAAATAAAAGAAAATGGAGGTTTGATCCGCAGTTAAACTTTAGAATAAACGTTGGATGATACTTATATACTGGTTAATTTTTATTGCATTCCTTCTTTTTATTATCCTGCCTTCAGGAAGAATAATTTTTGCACTAATTAATTTAACGGCTGCAAGCCTTTTTAGCAAAATTGTTATTTGTATATTTCTTGGTCTTATGTTAATAACCTTAGAAGGGTATATTGCAGGTTTTTTAGGTCTTTATAAGTATCTTCAAATTTTTTTGTTTTTACAGGCATTTGTTATCTGGGGAGTAATTTTTAAAACAAAAGGATTTTTATCTATTCTTAAATTAAGAATTTCAAAAATCAATGTTTTAATATTTATTACTGTGGGTTTAAGTTTGCTAATAAATAGCATAATAACATTTCCTTACGGGACAGTTACTAATACGGGTATTTCTCTGCCGGGGGCTCATGGCTTTGATAGCACTTGGCATTTGGCCCTAATTAACAACCTAAAATATAGTGTTCCTCCACAGAATCCGGCATTTTCCGGTTTATCACTTACGGGTTATCACTATTTTGTAGACTTGCAATTTGCAATAATACATTTGCTAACCAAAATACCCGTGCCGGAACTATTTTTCCAAATTATCGGACCTTTTTATATTATTTTGTATTCTGCTTTAGCTTATCTTTTAGTAAAAGAGTTGACGTCAAATACATGGGCGGGGTTTTTTGGAGTTTTATTCACCTCCCTTTCCAGTAATTGGTACTATATGGCCAATATTTTGTATCCCTTGTCATATAATTGGCCTTCTGTCTTATGGATCGATTATTTTTCTTCCAAATCAGTTAACTACCCACTTCTTTTTTCTATGATCTTATTTTTTGCGGTCTGCTATCTTCTACTAATAATTCAAAAATTTAATTTAAAGTCTATTCTTTTGATATCAATTATTTTAGGATCACTTTTTGCTATAAAATCCCATACGGCACTAGTAATGTTTGCCGCTATCGGTACCTTAGGCCTTTTCATGCTATTACTTGGAAATTTTACTATTTTGAAAATTTTTATCTTCAGTTTACCTATTGGGGCTGTATTTTTAGTCCCTACAGTTAGCTTGGGTCAGAAAACCCTTATCTTTAGTCCCTTTTGGTTTATAAGAGTAATGTATGAGGCTTCTGACAGATTAAATTTCCCGGAGTGGGAGTTGAAAAGACAATATTTATTATCAATAGGGGGTTATCGTGGAATCTTAAAACTTTATTTAGAAGGAATTTTATTATTTTTGATAATTAATTTGGGGCCTTTTTTGAGTGGCTTATTTTCAGCTTTTCTTAAAATAGATTTTCTTAAGAAAGTAGTGATTTTGCTGCTTATATTATCGGCGCTTTGGGCTTTCGTTCTAACAATGTCTTTTATATATGTTGGTGGTGCTATTGTAACAATACAATTTTTCTACCCTGCCGTAGTTAGTTTAGGAGTTTTGACAGCCGTTGTCCTTGGTTTTCTATATCTTAGAAAGCCCCTTTTAAGCATAACTTTGGGTTTACTTATTTGGCTTAGCTTATTGCCCGGAGTAATTTTCACCCTAAATGTTTATAATCCTATTAAGATTTATAATCCTGTTAATTCTTTCACCATAGACAATGAATTAGTTGAAGCGGCAGGATTTTTATCCAGCCAGAAGCGTGGCATACTCCTTGCTTCCCCTGATTTTACCGTGAGTGTATTTTTATCAGCGTATTCTAATCAGCAATTGTTTTATGGAAGCGATGCCTTACTAGATGGTTTACTGGTAGATTATACCGACAGAAAACAGCAGGTAAAAGCCTTTTTTAGATGCGAACTTAATGATAACAATAAGGCATTTTTAAAAGAGAATATGATTGCATACGTTGTTGCTAAAACTAGTGATTGCTTAAACAAAAGTAGTAATTTGGAGGTTATCTTTAAAAGTAACAATATAGTAATATATAAAGTTCAAAACTTATGAATATATTACTTTTCTCTTGGCGTGGACCGGGTCATCCGAATGCGGGCGGAGCAGAAATATCAACTCATGAGCATGCTAAAGGTTGGGTAAGCGCAGGGCATAATGTAACCCTTTTTACAGCAAACTTTAAAGGAGCCAAAAATGAGGAGACACTTGATGGAATTAATGTCAAAAGAGTTGGATCCGAAATTTTTGGAGTTCAACTTCAAGCCTTTATATGGTATCTATTTGGTAGTCACAAAAAATTTGATTTAGTGATAGATCAATTTCACGGCATACCCTTTTTTACCCCTCTTTATATTAGAACTAAAAAATTAGCTTTTATACACGAGGTTACTAAGGAGGTATGGAAGTTCAACTCTTGGCCAACACCATTTAATTTACTTCCTGCTCTTTTTGGACCATTATTTGAGCCATTTATCTTTAAATTAATATATAGCCGAATACCATTTATAACGGTATCGGATTCCACAAAACAAGATCTAACTTTGTGGGGAGTTCCTCCAAAAAATATTACGATTGTACATAATGGTATAGATCAACCCCGAAAAAAGAAACTTCCCCCAAAAGAAAAGAATAAAACTCTGATTTATCTTGGTGTATTAAGCAAAGATAAGGGTATAGAAGATGCTATAAAAGTTTTTGCTACAGTTAATCGTGCACAAAAGGGATGGCAATTTTGGGTTGTGGGTAGATCAGAATTAAAATATTTAGATTATCTTAAAAAAAAGGTTAAAGATTTGGGAATTTCTAAAAAAGTTAAGTTCTGGGGACATGTTTCAGAAAAAAAGAAATATAAACTGTTAGCAAAAGCACATGTTTTAATAAATCCTTCAATCCGTGAAGGTTGGGGTTTAGTGGTAATCGAGGCAGCTGCAATGGGTACACCAACCGTTGCATTTGATGTGCCGGGTCTTAGAGATTCTATTTTAAATGGTAAAACTGGAATAATTGATAAACAACATTCCGTAAATAGTTTAGCTTCTGAACTAATGGATTTATTAAGTAATTATAGTAGATATCAGAGAATGAGAGTAGAAGCAGTAAAATGGAGTAAAAAATTCTCATGGAAGCAATCTATCCTTGAGAGTCTTGATTTTATAAATAAAATAATCGAGCCATATTAGTCTTTCGATAATGTTTCCATATACCAATCAATAGTTTGTTTTAATCCTTCCCTGAGATCAACCTTTGGTCTCCAGCCAAGTTTATTAAGCCTTTGAGTATCCATTAGTTTTCTAGGCATGCCGTCCGGTTTAGATCTATCAAAGACTAACTTACCCTTAAACCCGGTAAGATCTTTTAAGATATATGTCAGTTCTTTAATAGAGATATCGTTGCCAACACCTATATTAATAAAATCTTTACTATCATAGTTTTGCATTAGAAAATAAATTGCATCCGCTAAATCATCAACATATAAAAATTCCCTTCTGGAATTACCTGTTCCCCAAATTTCTATAGACTTAGAGTTTAATTTTTTAGCTTCCACCATTCTTCTTATTAAAGAAGGAACTACATGAGCGATGAGCGGGTCAAAATGGTCCTTTGGCCCATAAATAGTCGTTGGCATTACAGAAATAAATGATTTTTTTAATTCACGCTTTATGTATTCACATAATTTTAGACCTGCGACTTTAGCAACCGCGTATGCTTCATTTGTTGGTTCCAGTTTACCGGTTAGTAAGTACTCTTCTTTCATGGGTTGAGGACACTGCCGGGGATAGATACAAGAACTTCCTAAAAACATTAACTTTTTTGTGCCGGTTTTAAGAGCTGACCAAATTATATTATTTTGAATACTTAAATTTTCATATAAGAATTCTGCAGGATAGGTCATATTTGCTTTTATACCTCCAACGCGAGCGGCCGCTATAATGACATAATGAGGTTTTTCCTGATTAAAAAAATCTTCTACCAAATCTTGTCTTGTGAGATCCAATTCAGAATGGGTTCTTGTAATAATATTTTTATATCCTTCGGATTGGAATTTATGCAAAATAGCAGATCCTACAAGCCCCTTATGTCCTGCAATATAAATCTTTGATGATTTATTCATAAAATCTTCCAGTATATTTTATACGTGACTTAGGATTATTTTCAAGTAGTAAGAGAAGCTCTTTAGTTGCATCCAGCAGAGTTTTAAATTGGTGCTCTCTTTTTCTAATGAATAAAGGGTTACTTTTCTCCACAAGTGTTTGGCTTTTGGGGTGAAAATAAGATACAGGCAAACTAATAACCTTGGACCCCTTATATAAAGCTACAAATAGTGGGAAGAATAGAGCATTCGCCCAAACCTCGCATTGAAATTTTTTCTCATCCGATAGATTTTTGCTGGCATATTTATCCATAAACAGATCTAAAATGTGGGGCTTATTTGAGATTATTTTCGGTCCAAATAAAAAATCGATCTCATTAATTTTTTTTGGAATTGCCCCCCCCTTTTTTTTCAAAGCATTTATTATCATTGAAGCCATTAGTGAATTAAGAAGCCTTTCAGACGATGCTTGATAATATGGATAAGATAAAAATGATTCTTCATCCCTTTTTGGTATTACCATATCCGCTTGAGATTCTATTATAGACTGAACTAACTTGATTAAGCATTCTTTTATAAATGATACTTTTTCAGGTTCAAATAAAACAATAGCCAGGCTATCCTTTTTAAGACTTGCTTGAGTTAGAGCCTGTCTTCGACCGGCACTTAACCCGCCTTTTTTTTGTGTATATATTTTATATCCTAGGCTTGAAATTTTAGTAAGAAAACCTTCTGAACTTCCCCCATCTGATATATAAAGCGAAAGCCCCATTTGCTTTATTGCTTTCAATGTTTCAATTGCCAAATCACCCCTAACTTTATCTGATTTATCAAAGGGCCATGACGGATAAAATGTAGCAGTTGCTAAAGAAATATAATCTTTCATACTACTGAATGAAGAGATTTTTGTCATGTAGGCTAATTGTTGCTAAAAATATTTATAATTGTCTTCAATTCTTTTTTTGTTAAATCCGGATTGTTTCCAAAAAAAAGTCCCTGATTATGTATTACCCTAGCATTAGGATTAACTAGATTTTTATTTACATTTGTAAGATATTTTTGAAAAAAGGGTTGTTCTGTCATATCTCCTCCTTCAATTGGCCGGACTTCTATTATATCCGCAGATCTTTTTAGAAGATCTTTTAGTATTCTTTTCGATTTACACACAACAGGTACTGCAAAATTTGATAAAAATTCAATATGATTAAATCTCATAGGATAATATTTATCCGTTTGAGAATAGATAACTTTAGCAAGTTTAAAAAAGTTTTGCTCTCTTTTTTTGTTCGCTTGATCTATAAATCCAATTTGGCAATTTCCTAAAAAACCTGTAATCTCCGTGGGTCTTATGTTATAACCTAAATCATAGAAGGTATATTTTGCATAAAAGTCAGAAACTTTATTATTTATGCGTAATATTTTTTGACTTTCTTGATCGAGATTTCTATCCCAACCATGAGCTCTGACAATTTTAAGCATATTAGCTAACTGCTTATCATCCGTGCAGATAATCCCTCCCTCAATTGTAGATAAATGATGTGCAACATAAAACGAGCAAGTGCTTGCAAGAGAAAAGTTACCCAATTTCTTACCTTTATAAACAGTTCCTAAAGATTCGCAATTATCCTCTATCAACAAAACTTTATTTTTCTTACAAATTTGCTGGATTTTATCAATGTCATCACAAAAGCCCAAAAGGTTAGTTATAAATAGGGCTTGTAGCTTATATTTCTTAAGGGTTTTTAGTAATGTTTTACTACATATATTTAGAGTATCAATTTCAACATCTATTGGTATTGGATTTAATCCAAGCTGCAAAAGCGGCATAGTATTGGTTGACCAAGTAAGCGCAGAAAACCCAATAAGATCACTTTTTTTAAGGCGTCCAAGATTAAGTAATGATTGAATTAAAGCAAGATTAGCTGAACTACCGCTGTTTACCAGGACAGCATATTTTCTTTCTTGATATTTAGTAAAGCTTTCCTCAAATTCTTGACACTCCTTTCCCATACTCAAAATTTCTGTTTTTACAATAAACTCGACTAATTTTTTCTTGACCTCTGACTCATTTAGGAAGGTTGATTTAATAAGTTTGATCATAGGCTTTAATAATTAGAGTAGGGGTTTTTGATAGTTACAACTTTGAAGGCATTAATCATCTCATCAGTTCCATTCTCAATTGAAATATCTGTTTTAAATCCAAGTTTTTTAATTTTAGAATAATCAACTGCGTAATTTCTTTGATCAGCATCTCTACCAGAGTCAGTAAAGTTTAATATAAATTCCAGTTTTTGAAGTAAAATATTTACTATATCTTCTTTTTTTAAATTCATTGATTCATCGCCGACATTATAAGTTTGACCTATCATTTTTGAACTATTTTCCAAAGCAAATATGAAAGATTTAGCCATATCTTTAACATGAATAAATGTTCTTCTATAATCTTTTTCATATATAACTAAATGTTTAGTCTTGAGGGCTTGATAAGTAAGATCGTTGATAAAAAGATCAAGCCTTAATCTTGGAGACAAACCAAATGCAGTGGCAAATCTATAAATGATGACGTTTGGAGAAGTTACGATAGCTTCTTCGGCCTTTGTTTTACTTCTTCCGTAATTAGTAAGAGGTGCAAGGGGAGTTTCCTCTGTACACATTCCGGATTCCACATGACCATAATTGCTTCCTGTTGAAGCAAAGATAAGCAATTGATTTTTGCCTCTTAGTTCATTTAGCTGTTTCGTGGCTTGATAGTTTATCTCCTGTGCTTCACGGGGATATTTATCACAAGCCGGATAACCAACTATTGCTGCCAAATGGATAATAGCATGCATATTCTTTAATGCAGATGTAACGACTGTCTTATTTCTAATATCCCCAATGATCACCTCAAAGTTGGGATTTGAGAAATTGGTTAACAGTCCCATACCCCCATACATTAAATTATCTAGAACTCTTACTTTATAACCTGCTTTTAGCAGTAGGGGAACTAAAGTTGATCCGACACAACCTGCACCCCCTGTTACTAAAATATTTTGATATTTTTTATTTTTCATCGGTTTGGTAGTATAGTATATCAAATTATATGTTTACTCAATCACTGTATTTTTATCTTTTACTGTTTGTGCTTTTACTTCCTTTAATAATTGCAGGAATAATAATACTTCGAAAAACCTCCTCCATAGAAAGATTTGAATTATTATTACCGGTGGGAAGCATTTTCGGTATATTGCTGTTTATCTTTAGCCTAAACATTACCTCCTTTTTTATCAAAGGATTAACCGGGGCAATATTTTCATATTTCATTTTGATTTCTTTATCAATTATTTTTTATTTAAGTAGGGGATTATCAAAAGTGGTATTTCCTGGCGGAAAGTTACTTCTTTTATATATTGCCTCCTTAGTTTTTTGGGGTAGCTTTTTGGTCTGGAAAGGTAGTTATGCATTAATTGGTAGCGATACTAATCTTTACTACGGGGTTGCACACACTTTTATAAAAGGAAATTTTCCTTCCCTGACCCCTTGGCAGCCAGATTTACCTCTCTTGTATCATTTGGGTACATCGGAACTTTTGGGAGCATTTTACCTGTTTACCGGACTGGACTTCAAATTTTTACACCTTTTTTTCTCTACTCTGTTTATACTATGTAGTGTCCAAATATTTATTTGGATTTGGGGTAGATCTAAGGATCTGCTATCATTTTTACTCGCTAATTTGGCAGGCCTTACTTTGTTTGTAAGTTTTGGTTTTTTCTACCTCTTAATACCTAATTTTCCTATTCATTTGCCAAATATTCATAATTTTAATGAGCTTATTATATTCCTTAGAAACCTACCGACTGTAAATCAGTCAATCGAAGTATATGGAGCACCAATAAACTTAGATGCCTTAATCTACTTTATTTTTCACTCATTTGGTCTTTCGATTTTTTTATCAATTTTAGCAATACTAATTTATTATAGGAAAAATAATTCTTTAGCAACTTGGACTACTTTATCTGTGGGTTTATCAACGCTGGCTCTAGTTAGTGAGTCAATTTTTGTAGCTACCGCTCCGGCAATATTTGTGGGTGTATTATTAATAGAAAAAAATAAAGGAACGCTTTTTAAAAATCTTAAGGTTTTAATGTTACTGGGAGTATTAACATCTTTAATCATATTATTTCAGGGTGGTATTATTACTTCTGCAACTGGCCCTTCCAAAATAAAAGAAGAATCAGTAATAGTATTTCCCAAAAAAGAGGATATAAAGGAAGATTTTACTTCTTATCATTATTACCAGGCGATATCCAAAACACTGCCTGTAAAAGATGAATGGTTAGGCCTTCGTTGGTTTCATGCAGGACTAGATCTACTAATTTTAATAAACATTTTAATATTGATTATTCTTAGGACTGAATTTAAGTACTTTATATTATTGCTTACTATATTTATTGCCGGTTTCACCTCGCTTGTTGCATACAATGTTTTGGTCCCTAAATTTTTAGTGGCAAATGGCAATAGATTTTTATCTTTTTCTTTTTTGGTTTTTTCTTTAGTCATTTGCTTGACTTTACTAAAGAGCATCAAATTTATCAGACAGGGATTTTTTTTAAAAAAAATTTTATTTTTTATTTTCATTTTGTGGCTTTTTGTCCCCACTATTATTCCTCCCCTTGCCCTTTTGTCTAAAACCAGATTTGGAGAGAATCAACTGGTACCAAGTCCCCAAAAAAGTAGCGAAGGTATCAAATGGATGAAAAATAATCTGCCTTATAACAGCAGAGTTGTTGTTTTAGATATCCGTACCCCTCATCCAAGTGGCATGTCAAGAGCATTAGTGGAAGCGGGAGTATTTGCTCCTATTTTTCCTGGAGATTTTAGAGCATATACAATCGAGGCCTCTCCGGAATATTTTGATATAGCAGTATATTTAAGTCCTCTAGTACTTCGTAAACTTAAAATCTCCACTTTACTAATAGATGCTAGCTACTTTGAAACTTTACCTGAAATTAGAAAAGCGCAGTTACAAAACGAAGAATTTTTTATAAAGTTATTCGATAACTCAAATGTTGAAACGGATTGGGAAAAAATTTATCTGATTACCGATAAATATCTGGCGCAAGGTCAAGAAATAGAAGGAACTTTTAATGAGTTTAAGGAGGTTTTTGAAGCATCTGGAAAGATTTACATTGATAATGAAGAATATTTTAACCCCCCCTTTTTAAGGAGAGCAGTTATTTTTAGCTTAAGAGACAAAGAAATATATTTTCTACCGCAGTCAGGAGTTTATCTCAATGTGGAAGCAAATATTAACTCTCATCCTTTGAGGGATGAGGATGATTACGATTACTTAGTTTTAGGTAAGAATAGAGATCCTAAGGCAGTTTGTCGTTGTCAAACTAAACTAATATGGAAAGGTCTCAATAATGAGGTTTATGTTTTAAAGAGGATTTAGCAAAGAGTTCATGATAATTTGGTAAATTACTAAAGTAAACTTTTACAATGGCTTTGCATACATTTAAACCATCCCGTATAGCCTTGATGCCGGAGACTCCTCCCACCCTTTTTGTATAGGTAATTGGAATTTGTTCCAAATTCATTCCCATTTTCACTGCCTTGGTAACTGTTTCCGCTTCATATTCAAAATGTCTTTCTTGTAAATCCAGTGCTAAAAAAGCTTCTCTTCTAAATCCTTTAAAACCTGCCATTACATCTGTTATTCTCCTTCCACATGCTATTGAAGTTGCCAAAGACATAAGCCAATTACCAAAAAGGTTTCTGAAACTTACAGATCCCTTTTCAATTTTTCCTCCACCAAATCTTGTTCCTATCACAATATCAGCCCTTTTGTTTAATGAATCAACAAACAAAGGAATTTCATAGGGTTGAAATTGGTGATCTGCATCTATCTGAATTATGTAATCACCTTTTGCAACACAACCTGCTACCCAAAAATCTGCACCTTTGCCTCGTTTAAAGGGAAACTGAATAATCCTGTCAACCCTCATTTTTTTTGCAATTTCTATTGTTTTATCTTTTGATGCGGCATCAACCACGATTATTTCAATTGGGAAAAATTTTTGTAAAGTTTTGCAATCTTTTATTGTTCTTCCAATATTTTTTTCCTCATTATAAGAGGTGAGAATTATACTAACTATTTTTTTTATTTTCATTTCTCTTTTGGAAGGATACATTATCAGAAACCACAAACAGAAGTCAATCTGTGTTGATTTTGTAAGTTAATTAGTTTAATATCCTAAAAATATGGGTCAGTTATTAAACAAAAATTTGATCATTGTGGGAATTGGCAGAGTAGGATTACCACTTGCCTTAGTATTAGCAAATGAAGGATTCAATGTAGTAGGCGTTGATGTATCAACAAAGTTACTTGAGACTATCAGTAAAGGTCATTTGCCATTTACAGAAGAAGGAGCAGAACCACTTCTGAAAAAGCTATACAATAATGGATTTGTAGTTAGACATGAGAATGAACTTGCAAAAATTTTATCTCAATCTTCTGCGATTATTCTTACCCTTGGTACCCCGATGAGTGATAATTTCAGTCCAGATGTTACCCAAGTAACAGGATTTCTAGAGAAGTTTTCTTCACATTTTAAAAAAAAGCAACTGCTGGTTTTAAGGAGCACTGTTACTCCAGGAACGACTGAATATATTGATAGATATCTGTTAGAAAAATACAATTGGAAGGTGGGGAAAGATTTGTATCTTGCCTATTGTCCTGAAAGGATTGCCGAAGGCAAAGCAGTTGAGGAACTATATGAGATACCACAAATTATTGGAACAGTAGATCGAGAGAGCGCTAAAATAGCTGCCAAAATTTTTCAAAAATTAACTAAGAAAATACTTTACACAGATTCAAGATCTGCAGAATTGGCAAAACTTTATTCCAATATGTATCGCTATATTGATTTTGCAATAGGGAATGAATTCTTACTCATTGCAGATGATCATCAAAGAGATATTTATGAAATATTAAGATTAGTTAATGATGGATATAAAAGAGGTGGATTAAAGGGACCAGGGTTTACAGCGGGTCCTTGTCTAGTTAAGGATGGTTTTTTCTTGCTAGATAAAAGCCCGTATTTGGATTTGGTCGCGGCCGCTTGGAGATTAAATGAAAATATTCCTGGATTTATACTACATAAAATTAAGGAAAGATTAGGTAACTTGGTTGGTAAAAAAGTAGCATTACTAGGACTAGCCTTTAAAAAGAACATAGATGATATGAGGTATTCATTATCTTTAAAGTTGCAAAATTACTTAATGACCGAGGGTGCAAAAGTATTATCTTCTGATCCATTTATACCATCCTCACCTCTTACCGAAACCTTAAGAGACTCTGATGTAGTTATATTAGCTACAAACCACAATCAATTTTATAAACTCAAATTGAGTACTTTAAAAAAATTGGTGGCTAAAAATTGTTTGGTTTGTGATATTTGGAATGTGTTTGGTACTGGAAAGATTATTTTTTCCCTTAAGGATATAAAATAGATAAGATGACTAAAGTTTTGGTGACTGGAGGAGCTGGTTTTATAGGCAGTGAAGTTGTTAAACAGTTACTTGAAAAAGGATATAAGGTTAGAGTAGCTGATGATTTAAGCAAGAAAGAAGCTAAGGTTCTTCTTAAATGTGAATTTTTAAAAATTGATCTTACGAATAAAGAAGTTGCATTAAAGGCCTTGGATGGGATGGATATTTGTATCCATTTGGCTGCTAAAATTGGGGGTATTGGATATTTCCACAAATACCCGGCAACAATTCTTTCTGAAAATAACAAAATGTACTCTGCTGTTTTTGAGGCGGCAGTTGAAAAAAAAATAAAAAGAATAATTTATCTTTCCTCATCAATGGTTTTTGAGTCAACAAAAAAATTTCCCAGTAAAGAAAGTGATTTAGAAAAAATTCCACCACCTGTGAGTAGTTATGGATTCTCAAAATTAGTAGGAGAATGGTATTGTAAGGCATTTCATGATGAATATGGATTAAACTATACTATCATTAGACCATTTAATGCTTACGGTATTAATGAAGCACCAGGGGAGGAGGTTGGTTATGCACATGTTATACCGGATCTAATTAAAAAAATTCTATCCGGTCAATATCCTTTAGAACTTTTGGGAAATGGTCAACAAACCAGGTGCTTTACTCATGTTTCAGATATTGCCAGAGGAATTATTTTAGCAATAGAGTCTGAAAGAGCAACAAATGAGGATTTTAATATCGGTTCTGAAAAAGAGATCAGGATGATTGATTTAGCAAAATTGCTTTGGGGAAAATGTAATATAAAAAGGCCCTTTAAGGTAAAATATGTCCGCCCGTTTAAATATGATATTAAACGTCGAGTACCCTCTTCTAAAAAAGCAAGAGCTATTTTGGGATGGAAAGTTGAGAAAAAGCTGGAAAAAGAGGTACCAACAATTATAAAATGGATTAAAGCGTTGGGGGATTAGTCATAAAGCTTCCTGAAACTTGCGTAGCGGATTTTAAGAAGATCAAGAAAGGAGGTAATAATATCCAAAGGTAGTTTAACTTTAGTTTCAGGGTCGTTTTTCCAAATTACAGGAATCTCTTTAATAGAAAGCCCCTTTTTTTTACCAATAAAGAGAATTTCTGTATCAAACCCCCAGCGATTAATCCTCTGTTTAGAAAAAATTTTTTTTGTAGCTTCCTTGGAAAAACATTTGTAACCACAAGTGAAATCTGTTAAATTTAGTCCTAAACAAAGTTGAGATAATTTAGTAAATCCTTTGCCTAACTTTTCTCGCAGCTTTGGTTGGCGGATAATTAGTTTTGACCCCCTCTTCTTTCTTGAGCCAATGATAATATCGTATTCTTTTAAGTTCGGTAGAAATTTATTAAATTCTTCTATTGGGGTAGACAAATCTATATCAGTAAATAATCTGTATTGCCCCCTTGCCTTGATCATTCCCACTCTTATGGCATAACCTTTACCTCGATTTTGGGAGTAAGAAATAAGGTTAAACTTAAAATTTTTAGATATTTCATTTAATTTCCTAAGGGTTTTATCCTTGCTTCCGTCATTTATCAATATGACTTCATACTTTAAGTTAGTTCTATCAAAATATTTGTAGATTTTCGATAAATTCGAAACTCTTCTCTCCTCATTATAAAGAGGAATAACTATAGAAATAAAAGGAAATTTAGGTAGTTTTTTGATCATTCTTTTTTGCTACTACTACAATAGATGTACCAAAGGGTATATAAAATTTTCCTGAAAGAAAAAACTCCAGTCTTGACAGATTATTCAATATGAAGTTCAAAAGAGGAGTTGATAATGTAAAATCTGATGGATAAAAATTTTTTGAAAATTTTTGTTTAATTTTTCTAATAATTAATGTGGGCAAGACTAGAAAAGAATACAGATAAGTCATTTTAACCGGATGAAAATCATAAGAGTCTAACATTTTTTTAAAAGTGTTTATGGTATATCTTCTTTTATGATGTAGAACTTCATCCCATTTACTCCACAGCCATGGAAAAGCTGGAACAGTTAATATTAGAATTCCATTTCTCTTAAGAATACGAGCCATTTCTTTTAAGGTTTTATTATCATCTGTATGCTCCAATACATCAAGTAGAGTGACTACATCAAAGGAAGATGTCTCCAGTGAAGTGTTTTCGGCGGACCCCAACTTAAGATTCTTAAGCCCTCTTTTTCTACAGTAGTTTAGAGCAATGAGAGAGCTATCTAATCCCCAAACATCCCCAAGCTTCTTAAATTCCTCCATATTCCTTCCAGTCCCGCAACCAACATCTAGAATTTTAATTCTATTTCCTTTTGCATATTCCTTGATTAAACTTAGTACTGCTTCTCTTTTTGAAATATGCCACCAATGTTTCTCTTCCAAAAGATATAGATCCTCATATAGATATTTTTTCATAATCTTCTAGTTGAAAGTATAGTCTAACTTATTGATTTTTAAAATTGACATAATGTATAATCCTTCCAATGAATTCTGCAACCAAAAAATTAATCTTTTCTATTTTTGTTGTTTTTCTCATAATTTGTCAACCTCTAGCAATAGGTGCAGCTGAAGAAAGTATCAGTCTGAAAAATGAGGCTATAAATCCCGGTTCTTTTTATTATTCCTTTAAAAGATTGTGGGAAAAAGGGTTAGGTAAACTACAATTCAGCAGGCAGTCAAAAATTAATTTTTATCAATCCCAATTGAAAATTAAACTGTCAGAACTTAATTTTGTAGTTGAGAAAAAACTTTTATCGGAGGTGCAACAAGCCAGCGAAAGATTTGCTTTCCATGCAGGAATATTGACAGATGAGTTAATCAAGCAAAACTCTAAAGATAAGGAAAAAACTATTAAAGAGTTTGAAGTATACGGTAAATTTTTAGAAAAGTTAAGAGATGTTTACCCAGCAAATACCAGCTTTTGGATGTTGATTCAACATGATATAAATACCCTAAAAATCCTATCAGAGCGTTTAAAGTGAGTGCTTGAAATCACAATTCCTTCAGGATAGAATGTCTCAATGCTTAAAAAAGAAGTATTTAAACTGGAAGTTTGTCGGGCTTGTGATAGTAATAATTTGTTACTGTTTTTACAGCTGGGGCCAACACCGGTACCTAACGGATTTTTAAAAGCAGATTATCGTCACAAGGCAGAGAAATTTTATCCTCTGGATGTTTGTTTTTGCAGGGATTGCGGATTGGTGCAACTTGCTCATGTGGTTTCCCCCAAAGTTATGTTTAAAAATTATGTGTATATTCCCTCTACTTCTGAAACAATGCGCACCCACTTCGCTGATTTAGCCAAGAAAGCAATCGCAAAGACTTATGCTAAAGAGGGAGATTTGGTCTTAGATATTGGAAGCAATGACGGAACACTACTTAAAGCATTTAAGGCCTTGCGGATGAAGATTTTGGGTGTTGATCCTGCTGAAAATCTTGTGAAAAAGGCAAATTTGGAAGGAGTCAAAACAATATGTGCTTTGTTTACAAAAGAGTTGGCAAAAGTAATAAAAAAAGAGTATGGTCAGGTCAAAATTATTACGGCTACAAATGTTGTTGCTCATGTGCACAATTTACATGATTTTTTGGAAGGTATAAAAGTATTGCTTTCTGATGATGGATTATTTATTGCCGAATTCCCATATCTTATTGATCTAATTGGGAAGGTAGAGTTTGATACTATTTATCAGGAGCACCTTTCGTATTTTTCGATTACTCCACTCGAAAAACTGTTAAAAAGACATAAACTTTGGTTAATAGATATCCAAAGAATTCCAGTCCATGGCGGCTCAGTTAGGGTTTTTGTTGGAAATACTGGAAAAGAAAGTAGATGTGTAAAACAGTTACTACAACTTGAGAAGAAAAGAGGAATCTTAAACCCCAAAACATACTTAAAATTTAGACGGAGGGTAGATAAGGTAAGGCATGAATTAGTACAGCTTCTTTGGGGACTGCGTTTGGAAAACAAACAGATTGTAGGATACGGAGCATCTGCAAAAGGAAATATAATTCTGAATTATTGCAGAATTGGACCTGAAACACTTGATTATATAGTTGACTCAATCCCTTATAAGCAGGGGAAATTTACTCCCGGTATGCACATCCCGATTTTTCCGGAGTCAAAGTTGCTGGAGGATCAACCAGACTATACCCTGCTTTTGGCTTGGAATTTTGCTGATGAGATAATAAAAAAACAAGCGGAGTACAGGAAAAAGGGTGGAAGATTTATTCTTGCTATCCCTAAACTGACAATTGTTTAGACTGGAAAAGTTGTATTCTAAATCCTAACTTAGCCATCATAAAGAGTAACAGTACTTTGAATGTACCCATTGAATATTTAATACTATTTATTAAGCTAGCTCCTCGTTTTTTGCCGGTGTAGCTGGTTTCTACAGGGACCTGGGATATTTTAACTTTGTGATAGACTGCTTGGGCTATTAATTCAAAGCTAAATAAATAATTATTGGAATTTGACTGATAATTTATCCGCTCAAGCATTTTTTTAGTATAAACTCTAAAGCCTTGATGAAAGTCGTCTAAGTTTATGCCTAGAATAATCGTATCCAGAAAATTTAAAAGCCTAATAGGAAGCCATTTCCAAATATACATTCCACTTGTTAAAGGATTGTAAAAATTGGTAAAACGATTTCCCAAAACAAATTCTGCTCCCGACTCTATTTTTTTTATGGCATATGGAATGGCTGAAGGTTTATATTCACCATCCGGATGAATATCGATGACGATATTTGCTCCACTTGCAAGCGCCAGATTTAAAGCTCTTTTCATATTTCCCCCATAACCTAAATTCACAGGATTTCTGAATGATTTAATTCCCAACTTTTTGGCTATTTTGAAAGTATTGTCTTTGGATGCATCATCAACTAAGATGATATCCGAAACAAATTTTTTAGGAAATTCTAAGTAGAATTTTTCTAAAGTTTTAGAAGCATTATATGCTAAAAAAATGACTACAATCTTAGATTTCTTTTCCTTCATATAATGAAATTATACGTTATATTTACACTATTAGCATGTACAGTACTTACCTTCTTGTTTTCGCAAGTTATTCTAAACAGTGGTTTGACTGGAGACGACTGGCAACTGTTGTTTGCTTATAAAACATTCGATCCGCATCCCTTCGATAAAGCTTTAGATGCCTGGATGATTAGGGGACCTTACACCACAATTCAGTTTTATTACATCGGCATTCTCGAATCACTTTTTGGTATAAATTACCAACTGTTTCAAATTATTAATATTTGCTTTAAAATTTTTGCATCAATTACTCTCTTTATCCTAATTTATAAGCTTTTTAGAAGTTATTTTTTAGCAAGCAGCGCAGCAATAATATTTTCAATAATTCATTCATCGGCAGGGGCCTTTAAGCATGTTGTTAAAGGTAGCGAATATTTAGCAATTGCCTTTATGAATTTATTCTTTTTATCTTACTACTTTTGTGTAACCAAGAAATCTATGAGATTAACAATTTTGTCATCTATAATTTTATTTTTGACATTCATACTTTCTCCAATAAGAATATATCCCATATTAGGATTAATTATTTTAATTGAAATTTATTTAATATTTAGGAATAAAAAAATTAGGTTTTTCTTTCAATCATTCACGAGACTACTTATTTTTTATATGCCTATAATTTTTTTGGCAATAGGTAGTTTGGGTTCTTTTGCCTTTGTTAATGATTTAAAAACAGGTAACTGGTATTTTTCTCTTGCTCCGTTGGAGGCTCTCGGGTATACATTACTGGGGAATGATCAGCTTAAGATTTTGGGAATATCGGCTTCTTTACTGGGCATTTTTCTTATAGTTTTATCATCCGGTTACCTGATAATCTGGATTAAGAGAGGAAGTAAGCTGAATAAATTCTTTTTATTATTTTTCGGACCCTTCTTTGCTTTCTTTTTTCTAATAGCTACATGGATATTTCAGAGTAAGGCTTTTCATATCTCTGATTCCGTTCACTGGTATTTAATAATTCCTTCAATGGGAATAAGTCTTTTTATCGCAGGATTACTATGTTTATTTTATGAATTATGGATTAAATTTAAGCAGCTAAGATATTTATTTATTATTTTTTTTCTTTTCTTTATTGTAGCTTTAGTAAGCTTTAATGAGATTAATAGGTACTTTAATGATTTGTTATCTCGGGGAACTGGGTGGAAAGACCAAAGTTATATGCAAAATCAAGTGCTTGGATCACTTACTAAAAACCAGCTCAATGTGTTTGTTTATTTTGAGGGACTTCATGATCCAAGATTACATCAGTTTTATGCAGTTTCTTCCAATTTGGGGTATTTTGAATATTGGATGCTTTATTTCAAAAAACCTAATTTCTTAGGGTGTGTAAGCTATGTAACTGAAAGAAATCAGTTAATAATCTCTTACAACAATAGAGGTGAGTATTTTGAACAGGATGGTTTATGTGCTATGAGTCAATTTAATATAAGGACAGCTAAAACCAGATATAATGTATCAGAGTTTAGAGCATTTCGATTTAAAGATAAAAAAATATTTAATATCACGCAAATAATATTAGAAGATTTGAAGTCAAAAAAATTATAATTGTGCAAAAAATATCTGATCTAACAAAGACCATAGATTCTAATTTCTTTCTTTTTATTATACTTATTTTTATTGTATCTTTGATGCAATATGATCTTCTAAAGCCTGCCTTAGAAATTGGTCTTACACCGGATGATTGGTCTTTTATTTTCTGGTATAAACTACTGGGTTTTCATCCCTTGTCTAAAATTGCTGATGTTTGGATAGAAAGAGGTCCTTATACAACCGTTCCGCTTTATTATACTGGTATCATAAATAGCTTGGTTGGATTTGATTTTTTTAAAATGCAGATAATTGGTATTTGCTTTAAAATACTAGCCAGTATGGTACTTTTCCCCCTAGTTTTATTGGTTTTTAAAAGTAGATTGCTTGCAATTTTAACAACTATACTTTTTGCAATGAGCTACCCGTCTGCAGGTCCACTAGAGACAGCTGTAGAGCCTAGTGAATATTTGGGAATGTTTTTTATGGGGCTATTTTTGATTACTTATTACCAAGTTATTAAAAACAATTTATTGATGTGGAAAGGTTTAAGCTTAGCGACTACTTTTTTAATTATTGCAGTACTTTTTTCTGTAATGAGATTGTATCCGTTACTTGTGTTAATACCTTCTATAGAAGCTTATTTATTGATTCAAAAACCTTCTGTTGTTGCACTAAGGATTGGTCTAGTAAGATTATTTATTCTTTTTGCACCTTTTATAGTTGTTACGTTATATCATCCCAAGGTAGTAATGAATTATATTGGCGTTGTTCCTACAGTGATACTTAGAGTTTTAGAAGGTAATTGGCACCTAATACTAACCCCTTTACAAGGATTGGGCCATACATTTCCTGTTAGTGATAGCGTCTGGAAAATATTTGGTTTACTAAATATGGAAAGCTTTAAAGATTATTTCTCTTTTATACTTGGTGGGCCAACAGTAATCTTTAGCCTGATAATTTTAATTTTAAGTTTACTGATAGTAAAAAAGCCCTGGAGGTTTTTCCTGTTGGCCTTTTGTTTAAACTTTATTCTGGAAATAATGGTTTTCTTTATTGCAAATCACTTCTTAAGTTTGCCAAAAGAAAATAGAATAATTTTTGATATTCCCAGAATATATTCCACATTTTTTGGTTTGCTGATTTTGATCCTAAGCTTTGTATACTGGATTGAATGGAAAATAGATGGTAGAAAAAATCATTTAATACTTGCTTTATGGGTTGGTCCGGTAATATCCTTTCTTTTTATTGTGTTAACTTGGGTATTGGCTAGTGAGAATTTAGCATTTGGAGGGGCTCAGGATCATTATCTAATGATTCCGAGTGTTGGAATTTATTTGTTTATCTCGGCACTACTGGTAATTTTTTATGAGAGGACTAAAAAGGTTAAAACAATTTTATTTATGGTATTTTTACCAATATTTTTTTTATCTATAATTCTTTTTTATTTTGCTAATAGACAATTGATCTATACTTACTTTAATAGTGCAAATTTAAATGGACGAGCTGCGTCTGGACAGATATTTCTTCAGTCTAAATTTAAGGAAAAAATTAAACAGTTTAATCAAACAGAACCGATGCTGTTTTATTTTGATACTTCAGAAATAGAGAATGGTCCATTTTATACTGAAAGTTTTTTATCAAGTTTTCCTTTTTGGATGCGTTTTCAGGGTACTCAATTAATAGATGGATGCTCAGAGAGAATATATCTTAATGAGTATAAACAATTAATACCATACATAAAAGAACAAGACGGACAAAAGGGCTTTTTCTACAAAGGTCTTTGCGTCGAGAACGGAAAAGGGGGTTATAAAGACATTTTTTATAAACCGGACAATTTTTATGCTTTTAAACTTAAAAACAAAGATTTTATAGATATCAAGAAAAATTTACTTAAGGAGCTAGGTTTTTAGATTCTTTTTTGGCAATCATTAATCCAATTGGAGATTGTCCTATTATTGCAAAAAAGATTTCAATAAATACAACCATAATAAAAAAAGGGATCAGTAGAAATAATAATATTAAACTGCGATTTTGTTTTAAGATATCTGTTATTCTCAGATTTATTATGTTTAGGGTGCTTCCAATAAATCCCCATATGGCGTATTCAAAAGCAGCAACACTTCCATGGAAAACTCTCAACAGTCCAGTACGGGATACAAGCAATTCAAGTCCTTTCTCAGTTATATAACTGTAGTGTCTGGGTGGGTCCAGATGAAACCAATACTTATTGAAAAATCTTGACTCAAAGGAATCAAATCGGGGATATTCAATAAACATAAAACCATCTTTTTTTAACAATTTATATGCTTTTTGTAAGTATTGCTCCGGTTTTGGAGTATGTTCCAGGCTTTCCCAAAACACTATTGCATCGAATCTATTAGATGTCTGCCATTTTAAAAAATTAACCTTTAGAACACTCTTATTAATAATTTTTGAAGATGGTACATCTAAACTCGTGACTTGATATCTGTTACCTAGGGATTTAGCGAATTTAGCTTCTCCTGCGCCTACATCTAGAATTTTTCCTTTGGAGAGGTAATGCATAACCCACCTTTTACGCCGAGTTTGGAAAAAATCAAAAACATACTTTCTGAAGAATCCTAAAAGACCAGGTGTGACCCAATAATTTTCATGGTAATATTTTTCCAGTTCCTTTGGTTTTGGGTAAGGGTATGTAAATCCCATATGACAAGTGAAACAAAAGAAAAAATTGAATTTCCTATCAGCAAAGATAAATTTTACATTTTTTGCTTTATGACAAAAAGAACATTGCGCAATTTTGCTTTTATTGCCAGTAATATTTTTTTTAAAATTCATGTTTTGACCTAGGATAAGCAATTATACAAGTTATTAATGTAATAAACGAAGCATGAAGTATAATTATCTAAGATGAAAATCATTAATAATAAAGTACTAAGTCAAATGCTTAAGGAGTTAAAAAAAGCTCCGCCAATTTATCAACCCTCTAACTTCTGGGTGGATTTAAATAGGATTCATCTTAATCAACTCATTAATGCAGACATTGATAATTTCAAAAGGTCTGTCAATATGAGGTATTTTAATTGGGGTGTTCTTGGGATTATCAGACATCAATTGCCAGTTGTATTATCTCAGATTAATAAAGGTAATTTTGACCCCATACTAAAAAGTAAATTTGTATATTCATTCTCTGAATCTGAAGAACAAGTTAAGAGGTTTAACTGGCTATCTGCCTTGATATATAAGGTGTTTGTATCCTCTTTTGCAGACTATATTTCTCAAAATGACTACTTAAATTTATTGGATTCTCTAGAGGAGCCTTTAGTAGGTAACCCATTTGTAGTAGAGTACAAAAATAAATTAATTTCTCAAGATCTTTGTAATTCTATCCATGAGTTTTATGCCATCCGACAATCAGGTAAATTTCCTAAAAAAATGAAGATAGCTGAGTTAGGAGCAGGCTATGGGAGATTAGCATTTATTTTCCTTAAAGTTTTACCTGATTCTTCTTATTGCATTATTGATATCCCTCCTGCTCTATATATTTCTCAAAAGTATCTTTCCACTGTCTTTCCAGGGGAGAAGATATTTAAATTTAAACCCTTCAAATCATATCAGCAAATTAAAAAGGAGTTTGAATCTGCCAGAATCCAATTTTTAATGCCGCATCAAATTGAACTTTTACCCAAAAAGCAATTTGGTCTTTTTATTACCGTTAGCTCATTACATGAAATGAGAAGGGATCAAATTAGGAATTATTTAAAACATATAAATCGTTTAACAAAGGGTTATTTTTATACTAAACAATGGCAACAGTCACACACTGTTGATAACCAAAATATTAAAGAACATCAGTATCCTGTTCCTGGAAAATGGAAAGCAGTTTTAAAAAATAGCCCTCACCCAATCCAAAGAATGTTTTTTGATGCTTTATATAAAATTCCATAATGAATCTAAAAATCGGTATAGTACAATCCTACCTTTTAACATTAATTATCCTGATATTAATTGTATCCTTTATTCAATACTTGATACTCCGGCCTTTTGAGATAGGTTTCTCACCAGACGATTGGAGTTTTGTTTTTATATATAAATCTTTGGGAGATAATCCTATTTTAAAACTATCTGAAGTTTGGCAGGAAAGGGGACCTTATACCACTTTCTTCCTTTATTATTTGGGAGGATTGGTAGACATTTGGGGTATCAATTATCAAGCAATAGGATTAACTAATATAATTATAAAGGTTGTAGCAACTGTATCTATATTTCCACTTATAGCTCTTGTGTTTAAAAATAAGCTTTTTGCTGCTCTATCCGTATTTCTTTATGCTATTAGCTATTCCTCAGTTGGATCCTTAGAATTTGCAGTTAAAGGAGGAGACTATGTGTCAATTTTTTTTATGAATAGCTTCTTTATAAGCTACTTCTTTTTAGTAAAGAAAAATATTTTAAAAACTAAATGGCTTCCAATTTCTTGTATTCTGTTACTTCTGACTATTATTTCTTCAACTATTCGCTCCTATCCTCTGCTTTTCTTAATTCCTTTAATAGAATTATTTATTTGGACAAAGCAAAAAAACTTTAGCAGTGTCAAGATCGGTATAGCCAGAATCTCCTTACTCTACCTGCCTTTAATTTTAGCCTTAATTTACAAACCAAAGTTAATAACTCAATATTTTTTTGGTGCCTTAGGATTATATCAAATAATTATGGATGGGAACTGGCATCTTCTTTTAACCCCAATCCAAGGCCTGGGATTTATGTTTGTACCGCTTGAGGTATGGGGACATTTCATTAAACCCATTATATTTGAAGATTTACCTCGATATATAGGAAGCCTAATTTTGGGTGGACCAATTCTAATTTGGACCATCATAGTAGCTACATTGGCAATTACCACATCCAAGAAGCCTCTAATTTTTTTTGTAAATGTAGGAGTTACTAATATTGTTTTACAAACAGTCACCTATTTTATTGCCTTTCATAGCAAAAATATACCCCCCAATCTACAGATTACTTTTGATCCTCCAAGATTATATTCAACCGTTAATGGTGTTTTTGCAACATCTTTGGCCATAGGCTATTTCAAAGAATGGCTAAGTAGCACAAGAAACCTAATTATTTTGGCTTCCTGGGTGTCCTTAGGAGTGTCTTTTATTTTTACAATTCTGACTTGGATTTTGGCTGATCTAAACTTAGGTTTTAAAGAAACAAGCTATTATTTAGTTATTGCATCGGAAGGTTTTGCTATTTTTATAGCAGCTATTCTATCTCTTATGTTAAGTAAAGTTTATAGTTTCGGGAAAGCTTTTCTGATAAAAAAAGCTATAACTTGGTTATTAGTGGTTCTAATTCTTACAGCTATCTTTTTTGTCGACAAACAAGTGGTAAATAGTTTTTTTGTTTCAATAAATTCAAAAGGAAGAAGTTATATTGCTCAAAATTTGATTCAGGATAGATTTAGGAAGCATTTAAAAGATATAGACCTTACAAGACCTGCTCTGTTTTACATGGATGTATCCGATATTACTGATGATGGAACTTTTTTTTCAGAAACATTTTTATCTATTTTTCCTCATAGGATTCATATTATGGATAATAGATTAATAGATGGCTGCTCTGAGATTTTCTATGAAGATAAAACCAAACTTGTATCTTTCATTAGGACACAGGAGGGAAAAAAGGGAATTTTGTATAGGTCCTTATGTGTTGAAGATGGTAAAGCCTGGAATCAGGAAATGTTTTATAAAAAAGAAAATATTTATGCCTTTAAACTTAAAAACAGAGATTTTGTAGATATTAGGGAGGAGATACATAAGGAGTTAGGATTGTAACTGATGATAACTAAAAGCATTTTTAAAAAAAATGAGATCCTGATTATTCTTTTAATTTTGGGAATTATTGTTGTTACCTTACAGTTTACCATTTTAGAATTAGCCCTTAAAATAGGTTTTAAACCGGATGACTGGATTCTTTACTTTACTTATAAATCACTTGGTTCTAATCCTTTATCTGAAATTACAAAAGTTTGGGCTGAGAGAGGGATATATACTACTTATCAGGTGTATTACATGGGAATGTTAGAAGCTTTAGTGGGATTCGATTATCGCTTGTTTCAAGTGCTGAATATTACTTTTAAAGCATTGGGAACAATGGCAATTTTCCCTTTGGTGCTTATTATTTTTAAAGATAAACTGCTAGCAATTTTAACTACACTTTTTTTTGCTATCAGTGCGTCATCCATAGGTCCTCTTGAGTTTGTTGTTAAAGGAAGTGATTATGTGGCAATTTTCTGGATGTGTGTATTTTTAATAACTTATTATTTAATTGTCACAAAGTATCCAAGAAATTTTCTATGGTTAATTGTCAGTTTCATTCTCTTTCTTTTATCACTACTATTTTCCCCTATAAGACTTTTTCCCCTTTTAGTTTTATTACCACTTATTGAAACATATCATTTAATAAAAAATCTAAATTTGGATAATGTTAAAAATATTCTCATCAGAATGTCTATATTCTACCTCCCTCTCCTAATTCTTATTGTATATGCTCCTGACTCTGTGGCGAATCTTTTGGGGAATCCTTTGAGTATTTTTAAAAAAGTAGGTGAGGGAAACTGGCATCTTTTATTATCTCCCTTTTCCGGAATGGGACATACTTTTATTCCAGGTGATTATTGGCAGAAAATATTCGGATTATTAACCGCTGATACATTACCGGAGTATACCTTTTTCTTATTGGGTGGACCAACCGTCATTTTTGGAACTTTGACCTTGCTCGTGGCATTTTTAAAGTCAAAAAGGCCATGGTTATTTTTCTTAATTACTTTCTGTTTAAATTTTATTTCTGAAATATTAGTTTTTTTTGTAGCTACCCATTCTAAATATTTACCTAAAGATCAAGGAATGCATTATGAGCCAACTGGTATTTACTCTGCCTTGTTCGGAATTTATATCTTGGTTTTAGGAAGTATATGTTTTATGGAATGGTTAAGAAAAGATAGAAATGATTACTTACTTTTGGCCTTTTGGCTAGGGCCATTATTTTTATTCATTTTTACATTTGCAACTTGGGCTTTTGCTCCTTTTGGAACTAGCTTTTCTGGAACCCATCCTTATTTAGTAGTATCTGCTATAGGATCTTCGCTTTTACTATCTGCATTTGTATCCTCTATTTTTAAAAGGGTCATCAGTATCAGAGGAAGATTATTTAGGAGTATTTTGTTAATTCCAATATTTATAATAGTAATTTCTATTTTTGTGATGAATGGTAAGGAAATAAGTATGCGCTTTTTATATCTTCTCGCTAATGGTAGAGCTGCTTATGAGCAACAATTACTTCAAGGAAAATTCAAAGAAAGATTAGGAAATTTTGATAATTCTAAACCATCGCTATTCTATTTTGATACTTCTGATCTATCAGAAGGGGGCCCATTTTATTCTGAAGGATTTTTAGCAAGTTTCCCCTTTTGGATGCACTTTAGGGATAATAATTTAATAGATGGATGTTTAGAAATACTATATCTTAATGAGCATAAACAATTACTGTCTTATATTAAAGAACAAGATGGAGAAAGAGGTTTGTTCTTCAGAGGTCTTTGTATGGAGAATGGGAAGAGTAGTTATAAAGAGATACTATACAAACCGGAAAATTTTTACGCGTTTAAAATAAAGAGTAGAGATTTTATTGATATAAAAAAAGATTTACTTAAGGAGTTAGGATTTTAGAATAAATGAAACTACCTTCTCGGCATTGGTATGTGTTTTCACTTGTTGTAATAGTAATTATTAGTCAAATAATTTTGCTTGAGCCTCATTTAAAGTATGGATTTTCTGATGTGGATTGGGGGTTTTTATCATTTTATAAAACCCAAAATCCGTATACGATTCATCAATTTATCAAAAATATTGAGGTTGGGGGGACTATGGGAGGAGTGTATACCCATCAAATATATTATATTGGGATTCAAAATGATCTTTTTGGTTTGGATTTTAAATCTTTTCAGATAACTACCCACATTTTCAAAATTTTGGCAACCCTTGCGGTGTTCCCTCTTTTATTGGCCATTTCAGGAAGTATATTGATAGCACTTATTGCAACAATTCTTTTTGCTTTTTCCTATTCTTCTGTTGGAACAATGTATACAGTTGTTACAAGTAGCGATTATTCAGCAATTCTTTTTATGGGAATTTTTGTAGTTGTATATTGGTATATGGTTAAAAAAAATATCGGAAACTGGAGTTTACAATTTTTATTATTTTTTCTCTTAATTTTAACTTTATTTTTATCAACTGAGAGAATGTATCAACTACCGTTGTTTATATTCATGACAGAAATGTTTTTGTTTTGGCAAAGAAAAAAATTGGAAAAGAATGCTATCAAAAGATTACTTATAATGTTTGTTCCATTATCTTTGATATTTTTTGCGAAACCAATGATTTTTTTAAGTTATTTTACGTCCCATGGTATAGAAATAGTTCAAGGAGTTTTTAAAGGTAATTGGAATTTACTGCTGACTCCCTTCATTGCCTTAGGGAGTATAATTGGTCTTCCTGCTTACACCAAATTTTTAGGAGTTCCCAAAATAGATAATTTTGGGAATTTTTTAGAATATATTATAAGCGGACCCTTATTTATTTTAATAACTTTAACTTTGTGTATTAGTCTGCTTGTATTTAAAAAATTCTATACCTTTTTTCAAATATTGGTTTTAATACTATTCTCTTTAGTACTTTTATATGTCTTAGGAAATCATTTTGCCGATCATCAAATTAGCATAGGATCCATAAATTTAGCATTAATAGGATTTTATGTAATGATACTTTCCATTGTTAGTTTTATACAATGGCTGAAGTACAAGAATAGACTGCTTATCGGACTTTTCGTTGGTCCCTTCTTTGCTTTTGGATATATATTTTTAACCTGGCTTGGAGCTGCGACCTCCGAGGTATTTAGCGGCAGTCACAGATATTTAACAATCCCGGCACTTTTTATGAGTTTATTTTTAAGTAGCTTATTCGTAATTATATTTACTAATTTATATAAATTTGTAAACAATAGATTTTTTGGATTTATGACTTTAGCAATTTTTATACCATTGTTATTTTTTATATTCCTAAATGTTCAGGAAATTAAAGCTTTTTTTAACTTTCAATTAGCAAGTGGTTTTGGTGTAGAGGATAAGAAAAAAATGCGGGATCAACTAATACAACTGACACCAAATTTAAGTAATAACTCACCTTCGCTTTTCTATTTTGATTTTTCCGAGGATCAGGAAAGAGGATATTATTATGATAATACTTTGACTGGAGGATTTAATACCTGGATGCTTTGGCATCCAGGTATTAATTTAAATAAGCGTTTGGCACCTAAAGTATTTTGGAATGACCCGAAAAAACTAAAATCTGCGTACCTATCTAAAGATGGAGTATGGGGCTTTAATTTTGAGAATGAATTCTTTGAACTGGAAAATTTTTATGCTCTTAGGCTTAAAGATAAAATAATCTATGATATTAAAGCTGAAATTTTGCAGAACCTAGAATCCTTTTAACTCTTCTAATTTTTCTCTGACAGTATTTGTAATATTGAAGAGTGTACTTTGATTTTGCAAATGAAAAGCATAGATTCTTTCAATAGGAACTGGCTTTACTGGATATCCATAAGCCGGCATTGGTTTACCGTCCACAACTGCTAATACTACTTCTTTGAAATTGCTCATAGGAACAGGGAAACCGCCATCTTCCTCCCTCAATCTATAAAGAAGGGCCATATGAGGAGGAAAACCAAAAGTTATAACATCATGAAGGATTCCTGCGTTTGTATTGTCTCCCTCAAAATAGAAGATTATTGGCTCTCTGCTTTTACCAATTTCATTAATACGGGGAATAGAGGCCCAAATTTTATTACTTACTTCTTGGCTGTGACTATGAAGAGAATAATTTATGTAAATACGGGTTGAGATAATATGAAGAATAAGAATCAGACAAAAAAAAGTCATTAAGAATATTTGCTGTTTTCTACCTTTACCTAAACTAATTATGGTTGCAATAAGTATTGCTACTCCGACTGCGGATACGATAAGATACCTGTAGGTTGTGGGAAATATTGATGTTGGTTGCCACCACCATGCAAAAAAAAATGATAGAATAGACCATGAAGCCCCAAGAAAGAGAGCTTGAGATATATATTTTTCCTTGAAGAATTTTATGATCAAAAAACTTACCAGAATTAGGGTATACCCTCCAACAAGGAGTGAAAAGATTTGATTTGTACTGTTGAAGGAATTTAGATTCCCTTTATAAATCAAGGCAACCAGTCCGCTCCACAACCCTAAAGAAAAAAAAATGTAGCCGAATAATTTGGATCTGAACTTGTCTATATTCTTCATAATAAAAAAGACAAAAAGTGAGAAAATGAGCAATGTAACGAGTAGCATAGGAAGTATTTGCTTTAGGCTGTTAATTTGTCCATTTGGTCCGATAATATCCGGAATCAGCATGCTGCCAAACATCACAATTGGGAAAAAGATAAAATCGAATCTGCCTTGAGAAAGCATTTGTAAGTCAGCAGTAAGCCCGATTATGAATCTTTCCATAGGTTCTTGTGGTGGGCCTTGAGAGTGTCCGGCAAATCTGATTATAAGAAAGACAACTAAAATAATTGAAAGTCTTAGTGCAACCATTTTCACAATACTTAGATTTCTTTTTTGAAGAATCCAAAAAACTTCCAGAAAAAAAATGAAAAACAAAGATCCGTGCATTCTGATAGGAGTTGTCACATAGGCAGCCCAATAGAGTACTCCCGACAAAATAAGCAATAGAATTTTTCTGTTTTCCCTTGCCTTAAGAAAAAAATATAAAAATAAGTTTAATAAGGCTATGGTTATATAAGAGGGCATATTAAATACCCAGTTTGTAGTGTCTAAACCTATGGTAGTAACAGAGAAGAAAAGTACTGCGAAAATACCGGATAACTTGTTTTTAGTCAGATAAAGAACTAAGGGATAAAAAGAAAATGCAGCAGTAAGTCTTAATAGATAAGAAATTAGGTAATATGCAGTTGATTGAAAGTGATAAACCTTTTGTAAAATTCCCATTATAATATCTTGAGGACCATATGGAGTAAGATAATAAGTGAGGTGGTTCCATACTCCTTGAGATTTTGGGCCAAGGAATTGTGCATATCTCCAAAAAGCCAACCAATCGTCACCAAAAAGTGCTAAATTAAAACTTGGATAAAAAACTAGTAAACTTAAAATAACTACTGACGCAAATTGTAACAAAAAAGATTTTTTTGTAGTGAGCATATAATTAATACCGAGTCTGCCAAAGTTTAACACCATTACCTAACCCTTCCCAAAGCAGTTTGGCTTGGCAATTACAAATTATTTTTGGATCTACATCTTTTCCCAAAACCAAAAATTCATATCGATCTGGATGATCTCTGGGAAAATCTAAAGTGACATCTATCCTAGCATTGTAGAATGCACCACCCTTACTGCAGTAATGTCTTCTATTGTAAAGCAATAATCTTAGAATTCTGTAAGTATGGGCAGAAATATTTGGAGGATAATCTATACAGTAAGATCCATCTTGTGGAGCTATTTGGTCAAGTTCTGCAAATGTGCCTTTAAAATTTTCTCCTTCTGATAAGAATTTAGGTTTTATTTCCAAAATTATTACACTTCTATCATCTGATGTAAAGATTGGAGTAAAAAAGTCTGTATCCTGTAAATCCTGCTGACGCTCTTTGGGTAACTGTGACAGATAAGAATTACTAATCAATATATAGTCAATCTTTAGTGCCTTTAAAGCCTGCGAGTTTAAGGTGTAGTGTAAATCAGCATATGTGGGGCTAATATCAAAACTGTCATGCACGCGAGGCTTTGGTGGCCACATCGGTGTTAACATTCCAGCCTTTACTACTAATTCAATATTCATAGAATTAGAAAACTCTGTACTTGTTAAGGCAACTATTCTTTTGTCTGTGGGGATATTTTTTTCAACCCACTTAATGATTGGATTTACAACTTCGCGTCTGATAATAAACCAGTTATCCTTTTTTCTGGGAAACAGCTGAATAAGAGGGGGGATTAAGGATACGAGTAAAATCCAAACAATTAAAATATTTAAAGAAGCTTTAATTATTTTTGGTAAGTTAATCTTTTGACTAAACCAAAAATAGCAAAGATACGCCAAGCAAATACCTGATAGGTAATAAGATAATGCCAAGAATCTATTTCCGTTTGGGTGAGTATAGCCCTTTGGTACTAAACCATGGAAAGTAACAAGAGAAATCATTCCGGACAAAACTAAGATCCATGATAATTTTTTTAAGTGAGGATCCGAATCTTTTTTAGATAAGATCAGAACTAATATTAAACAAAAAATTAGTTGCCAAATTATCCCAGGATGAAACCAGTTGAAGGTTTTAAGTTTTTCATCAAGGTGATAAAATTTGCTTTGCTGTTGAGCTAAACGATAATCAAGATATTTTTCAGTTAGCGCTTCTCCATTTCCTGGAAATATTAAAATATTAGAACTATCTCCATACCTATTAAAGTAGGTTTCAGTTATAAGTCCTCCTTGATAAAGAATAATTAAAGAAATTATAGTGATTGTAATTGCAAAAGCTTTGATTGAGCGATTAAAAATATTTATAAAACTGATAATTAATATTGGCAAAATTGTTACAACTAGAACCGACTCATCTGTGAAAGCTATAGCTGCTAAATAAACTGTCAATGCAAAAAAAGATAATAAGTTCTTCTTAGGATAAAGTAGTAAAACAAGCAGGGAAATGAAAAAAGAAGTTGCCAAAAAACGGTGCAAAAAAAATACCAATGCATCCAGATTGAAGGGAGCGCCATAGACTTCAAGAGCATTGTAGAAAGTAGGAAGCTCTCCCCAAGAAGGTAGTTGAAACTTAACAGGCCAGACTATAAAAAAACCACCCAGACTGATAAGCCCAATAAAAGCTGGTAAAGATCCCACCAGAGCCGACCGAAGGGTTATTTTTTTTTGAAAGATGATCCAGGTAAAGATTTGAGTTACAGAAAGAAGCATCCAAAAAGCAATAAATGGATGTATGAAATAGTAAGGTGCACCCGTTAGTGCATGAAAGGAACCTAGTAGCTGCGCCCCCCCATAGTGGTAATAAGCAGTATAATCCGGTTGCCAGGGCGTATGCATAGGGTAATCTCCCCTAATAAATCTGGAAGCAAATGATTGATGTAAAACTGAGTCTGCGCCATTAGTTGTAGCATGGGCCGTTATTTGATATAAAAAAACTATCCAAAAAAATATCGTCAGAATCCAAACTGTTGCTTCTTTACCTCTGGGTATAGTTAAAGGTGAAGATGGAATAAATCTAATAACTATAAAGGTTAAAATAATCTGTATAGAAAGAGCAACCAAAAATCCCGGTATACCTTTTATTAAGTGAGCAGTGATATTTAGTAAAAAGATATAAAGGCAGATTCCAAAAATAGACCCTGCAGGCAATAAAAGTTGCAGCCTTCTTTCTGTTGTCGCTCTTTTAAAAATTAAAAAGCCCGTAAAAAACAAAATGAAGATAAGAGTTAGAATACTGAAATAACTAAACGCAATGTTATAATAATTCATTATGTTACCCTTAGTGTCTGTTATTATAACAACAAAAAACGAAGCAAAGGTAATTGAAAGATTGCTAGTTTCTTTAAGGAGTCAATCCTACAAAAATATTGAAATAATCTTAATAGATAATGATTCAACTGATTCAACAACGAAGATAGCTAAAAAATTTACAAATAAAGTATATAATTTCGGACCTGAAAGATCTGCACAAAGAAACTTTGGAGTAAAAAAAGCACAAGGAATTCACCTTCTTTTTTTAGATGCTGATATGGAGTTGAGCGATAAAGTAATAGAGGAATGTATTAGTTCTATAAATTCAAGTACAAGATTTGCAGGAGTAATAATTCCTGAAAAATCTGTTGCTAAAACATTTTGGGAAGAAGTAAAAGCTTTTGAGCGCTCTTTCTATAATGAAAAAGGTGATGAGATAACAGATGCTGCCAGATTTTTTAGAAAGTCTATTTTTAAAAAAGCCGGCGGATATGATGAAACCATAACTGGTCCAGAGGACTGGGATCTGCCGGAAACTATCAAAAAATTGGGTTATGCATTTGGAAGAATATCAGCGGTTATTTATCACCATGAAAGAATTAATTCTCCTTTTGATTTGGCAAAAAAGAAATATTTTTATGCTTTAAGAGCACATAGATATTTAAAAAAACATCATATATCAATATTTAGTCCTAAAACTATCTACTTCCTAAGACCAATTTTCTATAAAAATTTTGATCGAATTATTTCTCATCCAATTCTTTCCTTGGGAATGTTTATAATGCTTTTTTTTCAAATTCTTGGCGGGGGATTGGGTTATCTAGTAGGGAGGATTAAAAACCTTTGAAAATACTGCAACTCTCTGTTCATTTTAGACCCAATATTGGCGGAGTAGAAACCCATCTTGATGATTTAGTAAATGCACTTGTTAAGAGAAAATGGCTTGTGACAGTTCTAACTTATAGGCCGCTTACAACTAAAGCTGGATGGAAGTTTTATGAAAGTAGCGAAGGAGTTTCTATAATAAGGATTCCCTGGGTACCGAATTTATTTTATACGCTTATTTCCTATCCCTTCCTTGAATTTTTATACCTTTTTCCTGGATTATTTATTACAACTCCGGCAGTTTTGCTTCTTAAAAATCCTGACGTTATTCATGCTCACGGCCTGGTTGCAGGATTTGTCGGTATGTTTTGGGGAAAATTATTTGGTAAGAAAGTTATAATTTCCACTCACAGCATTTATAACTTTCCAAAAAAAGGAATATATAAAAGCTTTGCGAGCTGGATATTTAAGAATGCTAATTACTGCTTAGGATTATCTCGGCAGGAAGTTTATGAAATATTATCCCTGGGTATAAACAAATTAAAGGTTAAGAAGTTTACCTACTGGATAGATTTGGAAAAATTTAAAAGAGTGGAAAATGCAAAAGCAAAATTAGGTTGGGAGGGTGATTTTGTTGTTTTATTTGTTGGACGGTTGATTGCGGAAAAAGGTTTAGAAGAACTTTTAGAATCAGCTAAAAATTGGGTGGATGTAAAACTGGTAATTATTGGATTCGGTCCACTAGAGAATAAAATAAAAGGCTCTACTGAAAATATTGAGTATAAAGGAGTTGTAAATCAGGATAATCTGCCTATATATTATAGTGGGGCCGATGTGCTAATCGTCCCTTCAACGAGTGAGGAAGGTTTTGGCAGGGTGATACTGGAATCATTAGCATGCGGGACTCCTGTTATAGGAGCAAACCGAGGCGCCATTTCCGAAGCTATTAATGATAGTGTAGGAAAACTAATTGATGTAAGTCCCGAGAATATTAAGAGAACAGTTGAGTATTTTTACACCCACAGAGATAGGCTGGCGCAACTTGCTAAAAAGTGCCGTAATTTTGCAGAGAGGAGATATTCTGAGAAAAATGTGGAAACAATCATCAATGTATACAATTAATAATTTGAATGAGCTGCTTTCAACAGTGGGAGATATGGCCCTAAAAAGAAGGGCAAAAAGAATTGTGGAGGAGCTTCAGTTAAAAAATATGGAGAAAATTTTGGACGTTGGTTGTGGCAATGGATATTATCTTAATTTACTTAACAAGTTAGGATTTGAACTGATATTGGTAGGTATAGATAATGACGGTAGGGCATTAAAGGATGCCAGAAAACTTATCAGAGATAATAAGGTGAAGCTAATTTCGGCTAATGCAAATAAATTGCCTTTAGAGTCAAGAAGCTTTGATAAGGTGATACTTAGTGAAGTAATTGAGCATGTTGAAGATGAACAGAAGGTGTTATCAGAAATTTATAGGGTTTTAAAGCCTGGTGGGGTAATGGTTTTAACAACTTGCAACAAAGATTATCCTTTTTTATGGGATCCGGTCAACTTCTGTTTACAGCATTTTTTTAATACTCATATTAAATCCGGTTTTTGGGCAGGTATTTGGAATCAACACTTAAGACTTTATAAAATCAATCCCTTAAATGCTTTAATAAAAAAAACAAAATTTAAAATTGAGGTATCGGAGTTTTTAACCAGATGGTGTTTACCGTTTAATCATTACTTGGTTAATTATGTTGCCAGACTTTTTTACCAAGGAGTTCTTCCCAAAGCAATTTCCAAAGGTTTAAATAAATTTGAAAAAGAAAAAGGGTTAGTTCCAGTAAGAATGATTTTTTGGTTAATTAATACTTATGATAAGTTAAACGATTTATTACCTGGCAAAAACGGAGTATCAATTTTTATAAAGGCAAGAAAATGAGCAGTTATGACGTTATTCTTCTTAAACTAGAAAAAGAATTAGAGAGTTTTACCAAAGAAAATCCATCCTTAAGACACTTTTTATATGATTCATTCAGTGATCATAAGAATCGTTATAAAAAAGATCTGGAAATTATTGATAAATACTTTAAAGCAGGAAAAATTCTGGACGTTGGTGCAAATCCCTTTCATCTAACTTATTGTCTTAAGGAATCGGGTTTTGATGTTACAGGAGTTGATATTAACCCTGATCCTTTCAAAGCTTTTATTAATAGGTGCAATTTGAATATAAAAAAAGCAAATATAGAAACGGAAGAATTCCCCTTTAAAACAAATTCCTTTAATCTCATTATTGTTAATGAGGTTCTTGAGCATTTAAGAATAAATCCAATTTTTACCTTAAAAGAAATTCATCGAATTTTAAAGCCCAAAGGTGTACTGCTTTTGACAACTCCGAATCTTTATGCAATTCATAAAATCATTATGTTTAATTTAGGAAAAAGTTTTAATGATGCATATGATGAATTTAATAAGTTAAATATTTACGGCTACATGGGTCACATCAGAGAATATTCAGTAGATGAAGTCAGAAAATTTTTAGAAAAAACAGGCTTTAGAATAAAGGATGTGATTTATCGTCACGATTATTCTTTTTTTAATTATCCTGGGATTCATAATATCTTTCTAAAATTTTTAGGATTAGTTATTGATTTTTTGATGATAGCAATCCCACCGGGTAGACGTCACTTTGAAATCATTGCTACAAAATAGTATTTAACTGGGTCGGATAATCAGTACAGATTCCATCAGCCAGATCCCAACTGACAATCTCCCTCCAAAGCTTTTTTAGCTTTTCTAAATCTTTCGAGAACGGATGGTCCTCATTGTAGTGCAGTTCAGGAGAGATAACGTCAATTCTTCCTGGATATGCAGCTCTTAACTTTTTAAATAGCAGCTCATTGTAAATAGATCCGGGAATCTTCCATTCATCCGTCCATACAGAGGTATATACAGAAGTAAACTGGGTTGTCAATGCTTGATACGGAGTATAAATGGTAGGAGTATAATTTTTTTCACCAACTGAAATTGATAAATTAAGCCAGGGAAATTCTTGGCTTAAAATTTGAGCTTCTTCTAAGGTAGCATCGAATAAAATGCTTTCTTGCAAATTATATTGCTGCATCATTTTTGCAACAGCTCTACCAACTTCAACTCCGCTTTTTGGATCAGAGCTACGCTTTATCTGAAATGCTATGAAGGCACCTTTGGCTAGTTGACAAAGTTCATCCAGAGTAGGAATTTTAAATTTATGATACTTTGAAATTCGGGCAGCATCAGCATCGTGAATAAGTACAAAATTTCCATCTTCCCATATTCTTACATCAGTTTCTACGCCCCACCCATTGTTAAAAGCTCTTTCAAAAGCTTCAAGGGTATTTTCCGCAACTATATATTTATTTTGAACTTCTGGAATAGGTCCTTCAGGTAAAAAATTACCCCTGTGAGCTATGACCTCTATCATGAAAAAAATTATAACATATGCTAAACTTCCAGCATGACAAAAAATTTGGCTCTTATAGGCTTTGGATATTGGGGTCCAAATTTGCTTAGGAATTTTATTAATATCCCAAATTGCAACATTCGTTATTGCTGTGATATAGATTTAGAAAAATTGCAAGAGATCAAAAGAAAGTTCCCTCATATGTTAACTACACAAAACTATAATGAAATTCTTGATGATGAGTCAATTGATGCAGTCATTTTAGCAACCCCCACCAGCACTCATTTTGATTTAGCAGTAGCAGCTCTTAACGGGGGGAAAGATGTTTTGGTTGAAAAACCTATGGTCCAAACATTACAGCAGGCAAAAATTTTAGTCCAACTTGCCAAAAAAAGAGGAAGAATACTTATGGTAGACCATACTTTTTTGTTCAATCCGGCAGTAATTAAGATAAAGGAGTTAATTGATAAGGGTGAAATAGGAAAAATCTTATATATTGACTCAACCCGCACAAACCTTGGTCTTTTTCAAAAAGATATAAATGTTATTTTCGATTTGGCTGCTCATGATTTTTCCATCATTCAGTATATTTTGGGAACTCAACCGAAACAAGTTAGTACAATTGGTAAGTCACATTTCAACAACCAGGTAGAGGTTGCATACATTACAGCCTCTTATCCCGAAGATATTTTTGCCCACATTCACGTTAGTTGGATTTCTCCGGTAAAAGTAAGGCGTATGTTAATTACTGGGACAAAAAAAATGATTGTCTATGATGAAGACACTGCCCCGGCAGAAAAGATAAGGGTTTATGATAAAGGTGTAACTTTAGATCATCCGGCAAGAAGTATTGAACAAATTAAAATTGGCTATAGAACTGGTGATGTCTGGCTGCCAAAAATAGATATTGTTGAGCCATTAAGTTTGATGGCGAAAAGTTTTGTTGTTTCTATTACCAGCAGGAAAGTTTTGAGGAGTGATGGAAGATTTGGATCAGAGATTATTAAAATTTTAGAAACTGCCAGTAATTCATTAAAGAAAGGGACAAAAGTTAAAGATGCCAATTCCTTTAGTTGATCTTTCTTATCAATACCAAAAGATTAAATTAAAGATTGATGACTCACTTTATAAAATTTTTTCAAAAGGAGATTTTATATTGGGTGAGGAAGTTGAAAAATTTGAGAAAGAATTTGCCAGGTTTTGCAAAGTTAAATATTGCGTTGGTGTAGCCTCCGGTACAGATGCAATTTTGCTTTCGCTTCATGCCATGGGAGTAGGAGCAGGGGATGAAGTTATAACTGTCCCCAATACTTTTGTGGCTACTGTTTTCCCAATCGTTATACTTGGAGCAAAACCAGTACTTTCGGAAATTGACTCTGAAACTTACCAAATGGACCCCAAGGTTTTGGAAAAAGCAATAAGTAAAAAAACTAAAGTTATAATTCCTGTTCATCTTTATGGAATCCCTGCTCCAATGGATAAAATAATGAAAATTGCCCGTAGCCACAATTTGTTTGTTTTGGAAGATGCATGTCAAGCCCATGGCTCAATGTTAAACGGAAAGAAATGCGGTTCATTTGGCGATATGGCCGCTTTTTCTTTCTATCCTGCCAAAAATTTAGGAGCTGCGGGAGATGGAGGAGCAGTAGTTACAAATAATAAAGATTTAGCCCAAAGGATAAAAGTGCTCCGTAATATGGGACAGCAAAAGAAATATCATCATACCGAAAGAGGCTACAATAGCAGGCTAGATACTCTTCAGGCAGCCATTCTAAGGGCAAAGCTTAGATATTTGGATACATGGAATAAACAAAGGAGGGGACTAGCCACTCTTTATAAGGAGTTATTAGAGGGTTTGCCTCTTGTTCTACCAAAAGAAAGAGATGGTACTGTTTCTAACTACCATCTCTTTGTTGTGAGGAGCAAAAAAAGAGACGTCTTATTAGAGTATCTAAAAAGGAAAGGTGTTTTTTGTGGAATTCATTATCCGATTCCTATCCATATGCAGAAATCCCTTAATGATCTTGACTATAAAAAGGGAGCGTTTCCTATTACAGAACTGTATGCAAAAGAAATTATTTCACTTCCCATGTATCCTGGATTAAGGACAGAGGAAATAGAATATATATGTTCTCTAATACAAAAATTTTTCAAAGGAAATAAATAAAATGTCTAAAGCAGTTATAACAGGAGGAGCTGGTTTTATTGGAAGCAATTTGACTACTTTTCTATTGAGGAAAGGATGGTCAGTAGTTGTTATTGATGATTTCTCTATTGGTAAAAAAGAAAACTTACCGAATGATAAAAATCTAAAAATTATCGAAGTCAGTGTTTTTGATAAAATGCAGATGAAGAAAGTTATAAATAAGGCAGATGTAGTCTTTCATCTAGCTGTCCAATGTGTTAGAAAATCTATAAAGGATCCTTGGTTGGTGCATGATGTCAATTCAACTGGAACTTTATCAGTTTTAGACGCAGCTTTTATCAATAAAATCCCCAAATTCGTGTACATCTCTTCATCAGAGATCTATGGGAGTGCCGAAACTGTACCTATGTCTGAAAATCACCCAACCAGCCCCACGACTATTTATGGAGCCAGTAAATTAGCCGGAGAGCTTTACTGCCAAGCTTATTTTAGAACCTACAAATATCCTATTGTGGTGGTTAGACCATTTAACACTTATGGATATAATGAGCACTTTGAGGGTCCGTATGGGGAAGTAATACCAAGGTTTATTGTGCGAGCTTTAAATGGACTATCGCTACAAATTTTTGGAAATGGTAAACAAACAAGGGATTTTACATTTGTGACAGATGTTACCCGGGGTATTTATTCAGTTTTTGAGAAAGGTACATTAGGTCAAGCTTATAATATCGGGCATGGCCAGGAAGTATCAATATCGGATTTGGCTAAAATTGTTTTAAAAATATGCCAAGTAGATGTACCAATTCAACATTTAGATCCTCGTCCAGGTGATGTTATAAGACATTTCGCTGATACAAGGAAGGCAGGAAAAGATTTAGGTTTTAAAGCAGGAATTGATATAACAGGGGGTGTTCAAAGATACTTAGATTGGTTTAAAAAGTTTATGCCCAATCCGAAAAAGGCTCTTAAATTTTATCAGGAGAAAAATTGGTAATGAGGATTCCATTAACAAAGCCATATTTTGATAAATCCGAGGAAAATGCAGTTGCTAAGGTAATTAGATCGGGGTGGGTTACTCAAGGGCCGAAAGTTGAAGAGTTTGAGGAGGCAGTAAGAAAATATGTTGGAGCAAAATATGCTGTTGCCACAACCTCGGCAACAACAGCTCTTTTTTTATGTTTGCATGCTTTAGGAATAGGTCGCGGAGATGAAGTAATTGTACCGTCTTTTTCATTTATTGCTACGGCAAATGTGGTAGTACATGCAGGAGCTACACCTGTCTTTGTAGATATTGATCCAAAAACTTACAATATTGATCCAAAAGAAATTGCAAAGGCTATTACAAAAAAAACAAAAGCCATTATTCCTGTTGATCAGGTAGGATTACCTGCTGATTACGATAAAATCTTTAAAATTGCCAAAAAATACAGACTGCATGTAATTGAAGATGCTGCATGCGCTTTAGGGAGTGTTTATAAGCGAAGCTTGAAAGGAAACTTCTTTCAAGATGAGCTTACAAGGTTTCCTTATAAGGGAAAGATGATTGGAAGTTTTGGAGAAGTAGCTTGTTTTAGTTTTCATCCAAGAAAAGCTATAACAACAGGGGAAGGAGGTATGATTTTAACAAACAGTAAAAAGTTGGCAGAAAAATTAAGAATTTTGAGACATCAAGGTATGTCAGTATCAGATGTAGTGCGCCACAAAGCAAGTAAAGTTATTAAAGAAAACTACCCTGTTATTGGATATAATTTCCGTATGTCAGATATTCAAGCTGCAATTGGAGTTGAGCAAATGAAAAAATTGAAAGTGATTTTGAAAAAGAGAGTACAGATTGCAAGATATTACACGAAAGTTTTTTCTACGAGTAAAAATATAACTGCGCCTTTTATCCCAGAGGGTTACATTCATAATTTCCAGTCTTATATTATTCGTTTGCAACCCAATGGGAAAATAACAAGAGATGTGCTGATGCAAAAGCTGTTAAATGCAGGTATTTCTACAAGAATTGGTGTAATGGCAGCCCATTTAGAAACTCCTTATAGGAAAATGTACCCTAGACTTGCACTTGCAGAAACAGAAGCGGCAACAAAGCAAACTTTAACAATCCCACTATATTTTAATATGACAGCTAAACAGCAAGACTTTATAATAAGTAAAATATTAGAGTATGCGGAAGGTTAATATGCAAAAGGATGAAAATATAGTTTTTATCGGCGGAAGGGATAGGGGACTTAAGTGCATAAAAGCCCTTATAGAAAAAGGTGAAAAGTTACCTTATATTTTTTGTTTGGAAGAAGATGATCATGAGAAAGAAAAATATTCTAAACAGATCGTAGCTTTAGCCAAGAAACACTCAATTCCGGTTAAAGTTACTAAAACTATTAAGAGTGTAACTGATATTAATCTCTTAAAAAATTTAAAACCATTACTTATTATTGTGATGGGATGGAGAACCATAATACCCTCTGAAGTATTAAAAATTCCCAAAAGGGGAGTTGTGGCAGTGCATGAATCACTCTTGCCCAAATACAGAGGATTTGCGCCGATTAATTGGGCCATTATAAATGGTGAAAAGATGAGTGGGGTGACATTGTTTTATCTGGATGAGGGTATAGATTCCGGTGATATAATAGCACAAAGAAAAATACCTATTGGATCAACTGATACTGGTTTTACGCTTTATCAAAAGACCAAAACCGCATCAGTAGAAATTCTTATAGATTATTTGGAGGATATAAAAAGGGGAAGTGCTTCGAGAATAAAACAAAATGAAAAAGAAGCAACCTATACTTGCTTCCGTACTCCAGATGACGGTGAGATTTTCTGGACTAGACCTGCGAAAGATATTTATAATCTGATACGAGCATTGTCTGATCCTTATCCAGGAGCATTTACAATCTATGAAGGGAGAAAAATTATTATACAAAAGGCTTCATTTACTGATTCTCCACGAAACTTCGTTGGTAGAATTCCGGGAAGAGTTGTAGCGGTAGGGCAGGGATGGGTGGAAGTTTTAACCGGTGATGGCAGTTTGAAAATAGAAGAGATAGAGGTAGAAGGAAAAAAATTACCGGCCAGTAAAATCTTTTCCTCTATAAAGGGAACACTTGGTATAGTAAGATGAAAACTGACTCCATTTCTGTAGTTATCCCCGCTTTCAATGAAGAAGAGACAATTAAAGATGTAGTTAGAGATGCGACTTTAATTTTAAAAAAACTAAAAGTAGATTATGAAATAGTACTGGTTAATGATGGCTCAACAGATAATACCGGAAAAATTATTGATAAGTTAGCCCACAGTAAAAAAGTTTTCGCTCATCATCATAAAAAGAATAAAGGATTTACCGGAGCAATGAAAACTGCTTTTGCATCTGCTCATAAACACTGGATTTTTCTTGCTCCTGCCGACGGACAATTTGATTTTAGTGAGCTGCCTAAGTTTATAGAAGCAATTCGGGGACATGATGTTGCAACAGGGTACAGAGTTTCAAACGAGGAGCGCGTTAGTAGAAAAATAAAGGCAATAATTTTCCATCTACCATATTTATTCCTAAATCGAAAACTTCTTAGAATAAACCTTAGAGAATTTTCTACGGTTTCTTTGTGGCGGGAGAGAGTTGTTCAATCAATTGAAATTGAAAGCGAAGATAGAAGTGCAATGTTTTTACCTGAAGTTATAAGTAAGGCAATGAAACAAAAATATTCTTTTGTAGAAGTTCCAATCAATTGGCGAGGGCGAAAAGGCGGAAAAGCCAAAGGAACAAGTTTGCTCGTTGCCATCAAATCACTTTTTGGAATATTAAGGTTGTGGTACACTATCCAGAAATAGTGTTAAAATTTTACTTTTTGTCCTTTATTTCAATAATAATTATTTCTTTTATAGTATTATTTCCTTCTTTTAATCTGGCTTTCGAAGATGAGGATTGGCGCGGCGTAGTTTTGCCAAAAACTGATTATGCAGATATTAGAACTTCAACTTATACCAGTCCGGTTTGGTTTATGGATACTTTATACACCTTTCTGGGCCCAGATTTTTTATCCTACTATATTTTATCTTTTATTTTTAGAAACCTGCTTGCCTTTACTATTCTGGTGTTTATTTACACTTTAACTAAAGATCGTTTAGCCTCATTTTTAGGAGGCTTATTTTTTTCAGTATCCTTTGCCGGGCTTCAAAATACTTATGAAGTAATGAATATGATTTCATATATTTCAATGTTTGTATTAACAATTTTTCTAATTACTTTTTTCAAGATACAAGAAAAATTTTCTTATATATACTTATTACCTATGGGGATAGCACTACTGCTTGCTACTTCTATTGCATCCTTTAGAGTTTTTCCAGTATATGCTTGGGCATTTATTGTCGATAGTACCAGACTGTTATTACATTTTGAAAAAAATAAGGTAAAACCTTTTCTAATAAGACAAACTATAGTACTTGTGATTTTTATATTACTGTATAAAATAGGTATTTTTGCCTGGTATAGTCTGGGGGCAGTTGAAGGTAAAATTAGTGAAGTTAGTCGATTTGCTTCAGACGCTACTTCTTTTTTAGTAAGCTGGGTGAGCTTAGAGTTTAAGATTATTACAAACTATCTAGCAGGTTTAGGTAATATTATTTTCCCAAGCGTTATTGATAGAAGTGGTACTATCTCACAAATTTTTGGAATTGCTTTAATAGTTAGCTTTGTAATAATTTCTATATACATAGTAAAGAAAAAAAGCAAAGATTTTCATCTTTTATCTTCTTTTATTTTATGGACACTACTCTTTTTTACATTATATTTTTTAATATACACATATAATGGTCATACAGAGTCTCCTCCATTACCTTCAACAATGCGGTATTTGATGCCTCCCTTCATAGGTTTTGTTATTACAATGGCAGTTCTTGTTTCTTTAACAAAAAAAACTAGATTTAAGAAAATTATTGTCAGTTCGATGATATTATTGATTTTAATTCATTCCATTACTACATACTTTTTTTTAAATGAATTATCAAATCAAAGAAACGGTCCATTTATGACGAAAATATGGAGACAAATTCCTCAAGTTGTTCCAGAATCCAGTTTAAGTAAAGAAAAAATGAATGTATTTTACTTTGAAACCGATGGCACTGCTAGGGCAATTTATACTGTTAATGACGGATTTATCCCTCATACACTAGCTGTTTATAAAATTGATACTAAACCTTCAACATTTGACACAAAGGAATTAATTGCTTTTAACAGTTTACTGGCACCTCCAATAATAACATATGGAGAATTAGTTTCTTATGTAGAAAAAAGCTTATCTGAAAAGGAGGAACCTGATATTTGGGGTAGGATTTTCGCCTTAAAAGTTGAGGGGGAAAAAGTTCTGGATATTAAAGACGATGTGAAACAAAGGGTAGAGGCATCACTGAATCAATGATAAGATCGCGCTACTGGTTAATATTTATTTTGGTAGTGATAATTTTTTTCACTCGTTTGCTAATCTTCAATAAAGATGCTGTTGGGTTCTGGGCAGACGAGTCACGTTATCCCTTATTGATTGCTAATTTAGATGAAGCATATAAATTAGGAAATTATTTGTTGCCCCTTAAGCAGCTTTTTAATATAGATGCCAGGCCGGGAGCGGGTTTATTTTATTATCCACCAGCTTTTCTAGAGTTGCAAAATCCAAATATTCCTTTTGCTTTATCTTACAACCTGATAATTAATTCACTGCTTCTAATATTAGTTTTTTTTATTGTTAAAAAAATTCAAAATCTTAAAGCAGCAATTGTCACTACGCTGATATTAACTTTTTCAATAGCACCCCTTATCTATATAAGACACACCTTACCTTATGATTTAGCGTTACTACTTCTGTTAATAGGATTATTTTTATATGTATATTTTCAAAAATCATTACTTTTTGGTCTGTTTGCAGGACTTTCTTTTTTAACTTATCCTAGTTATTACTACTACCTTATTCCAATTCCGTTTATATTAATTTTGTATAACAGGTCTCTTAAGAGTGCGCTACATTTTATAATTGGGATATCACTGATTATTATTACAACTCAATTTTTATCCGTAAGTATTGGCAGTAGTACCTCATATCTTCAATCATTAAAAGATCAATCAGGTGGAGTAACCGCTATTCAACAAGGAGATTATATGCCGGCAGCATCTTATATAGGAGAATATATTCTTGCAGTTGATGGCTATTGGAATTTGCTTCTTATTCTAATTATTTTCCCCGGAATATTTTTGATTAAGAGTAGGAAGAAAATATTATTTTTTGCTATTTACTTAATGCTTGTACTTTTAATCTTAGAGACTTTTTCTCATATTTTACAAAAACATGTTTTATTTGGTAGAACTGTTAGGCCGCTGTATCTTTTAACTTTAGGATTTAGTGGACTACTTTTAGAAAGGGTTTTTAGCAAAAGAATATATTCATTTGCCCTAGGTATTATACTTATAATTACTTTTCTTAACCATTTGCCAAGATTTTTAGCATATAAAAGTCTTATCTACCCGGCACAATTTAAACAAACAGCCAGAAGTTATTTAGATGTAAAATATGATAAATATGAGATTGAAGATACTCTTTTTGTTAATTATTGGGATAGTGAAAATCCCGATCCTGAACTAGTTTGGCATTTTTTTAAAGGCGGAGAGTCAGGTAAGTACTATACCATGAATGCTGTTCAGACTTTTCCCTACTTTGGTAATTTTAATATGGATGAATTCTGCAAAAATGAAGTTTTACTTAAGGAACCGCACATTCAATACATTTTTCAGCCCTATCAATTTGAAGGATATAAGAAAGTTATGAGGGAAAAAATGGAGAAAGATCCTCTTTACTATCAACTGATTTATTGCAAGATATGAAAAATAACCTCAAGATTTTGATTGGTGTGGTCTTTTACAATGAGGCAGATAAGATAAGATTCCTATTAGAAAAATTTAAAAGGTTTCATTTAAACTTTTCATATAAAATACTATTTCTTAATGATGGGTCAACAGATAATTCTGTAAAAGTTATTAAAATTTTTTTAAAGAAAAATTATATTAAAAATGCAAAGATAATTTCGCATACAAGCAATAGAGGAGTGGGCTCAGCAATTAGAAGTGTAATCAATTTTGGGCTAAGTAACAATTTTGATATTTGTGTAATAATGGCAGGAAATGGTAAGGATACTCCTTTAGAGATTCCACTTTTGCTAAGTCCCATTATCAATGACAACTTTGATTATGTGCAAGGCTCCAGGTTTTTGAAGGGTGGATCATTTAAAAATTTGCCAATTTTAAGAAAAATTATGATATTGGGATTTACATTATTCATGAGGATATTTATAGGATTTAAATTTACAGATTCTACAAATGGCTTTAGAGCTTACAAGCTGTCAATTTTTAAGGATAGGAGAATTAATATAGATCAAAATTGGCTTAATAGTTATGAACTGGAAGTTTATTTGCACTATAAAGTTATAACTTTAGGTTATAAAGTTAAAGAGGTACCCATTTCAAAAGATTATCTAGCAAATGTAAAAAATTACTCAAAAATTAGACCAATTATTGACTGGTGGAAATTTGCAAAGCCAGTATTTTTATTAAAATTGAAATTAAAAAACTAAATCTAAATCTTTTTGTTTCGATAAGGATAGTGGATTTTTCCTGATTTTATACACTTTAGCTCTGAAACACTCTTAATTACTTTTGCCGGATTGCCAACAGCGACTTTACTGCTTGAGATATTTTTTACCACAACAGAACCAGCTCCTATAACTGCCTTGCCCCCGATCTTAATATGAGGTAAGATCGTCACATTTCCTCCAATTACAGCACTATCTCCTACGGTTGCTCCTTTTAAACACTCCTTAAAATTAACAGGAAGCATAGGGTGGGGGTCATTTGTAAAAGTAACTCTCGGACCCAAGAAAACGCTTTTGCCCAATGTGACCATTTCCAAAAAACAACCAGCGTGAATTCGGCAGTTATCTCCGATTACATTATCCGGGTTTAAAGTACTCCCATGCCAAACTACAACGTTATTCCCAATTGTGTTATTTTCTCGTATCAAGACATTTGGACCTGTTTGGAAATTTTTACCAATTGTAACTCCTGCATAAATGATAGTATTTGCCCTAATATATGTATTCTCACCAATTATTGTTGATAACTCACCATTTATTTTGTCGGTAGGTGGGAGTCCGATAATCACCCCATCCTCAATTTTTGTATCCTTACCAATTTTGACATTTTTGTAAACTTGATATTTTTTCACCGTATTTTTATCCTTTTACCCTGTTTTCTTAAAGAACTTTGAGCATAATGTAATATTCGAACCAAACTTAGCCCATCATCACCATTGGCAATATTATTGTTTCTTGTTTGAATACTTTTTATAAAATTTTTAGTTACTTCCTTCAAAGGTTCTTCTGGTTCCAGCTTGGGAATTAATGTATCACCGTGTCTTACTATCAGCTGCAAATCGGCAAAATTAGGGTCATCAGATAAATCAACTCCCTTATTATATATCTTAAGCTTTTCTTCAGGTTCCATATCATCAAAAACAACCATTTTTCTCTCTCCAACTACTACCAGCCTTCTTACCTTAACAGGGTCTATCCAAGAACAATTTAGATTAAACAAAATATCTCCTGGATATTCAAAGGTTAAGAACACTACGTCCTCCATTTTTTTTTGTAAATAATCTTTTCCAGCTGCCTGTACCCAGAGCGGAGTAGTACCCAGAAGAAAATTTACTACATAGATAAAATGAGGTAAATCCCACATAGAAGAAATATCTCTTCTAATAGGCCCTAATGCATTATAATTACCATAGATGTAATATACTTTTCCCAGTTCTTGACTATAAATTAACTCTTTTAATTTTCTTATCGCAGCATTAAAAATAAAAGTATGATCCACCATTAGTACTCTTTTTTTCTTTTGGGCAAGATCAACCAACTCTTTTGCCTCCTTCAAATTATCAGTAAGCGGCTTTTCCAGCAGAACATCCTTACCTTTTTGTAAAAATTGTTTTGCTACCCTAAAATGACCCTGTGCAGGAATTACTATTATTACACAATTTAGATTACTGTCATTTAGCAGTAAATCTATGTTGTTGGTAGTCCTTATATTAGGATAAAGTTTTGAAAATTTAGACAATGCAACATTATTAGTATCGCAGCACCATATAAGAGCCACATCTTCCAGCTGACTTATTACCCTTGCATAATTTGGCCCCCAATATCCAAGGCCAACAATTCCTAAATTTAGATTCATATCGGAATTATACACGAAAAAACTTTACAAATAACATTTAAAATAGTTAAATGATACACATAATGAGCAATAAATTACCTACCATCTCTTGTGTAATAGCAACATTTTATTCTTCGCAGTCACTTGAAGAATGTCTAGTGAGTGTTTTTTCTCAAAATTACCCTAAAGGTAAAATTGAAGTAATCATTGTGGATGGTGGTTCAAAAGATTCCACTCTTGATATTATAAAAAAATTTAAGGTTAGACTTTATAAAGTTCCTCCCTGGGATCAGGAAGCAGAATACAATAAGGGGATTGGGGCACTGCATGCAAAAAAGGAACTGGTACTTTTTATTGATGCCGACAATGTACTCCCTCACAAAAATTGGTTAAAAAATATGGTTAAACCTTTGATGGAAAATTCTGAAATAACCGGTTCCGAAACCTTAAGGTTTCACTGGGACCCTAAGGATAATATTTTAGATAGGTACTTTGCCCTTTTAGGAGGGGTTGACCCGGTACCATATTATCTGGGGAAGGACTCTAAACTTTCTTATGCATTTGATAGTTACAACTTGTTAGGAGAAAGCACTGACTGTGGTGATTATTATCTTGTGAAATTTACAGAAAAAAGGATCCCGGTCATTGGTGCAAATGGATTTATTTTAAGAAGAAAACTTCTTAAGTTTGCAAAATCCGACCCGAAAAATTTCTTCCATACAGATGTAAACTACGATTTAATCCAAAGAGGGTTTAATAAATATGCAATTGTCAAAGATGATATTATCCATTTTAAAAGAACAAAGATTTCATATTTTGTGAAGTTTCTAATAAGAAGGAAACATATTATGGAAACCCAGTACTTTGAAAGGATCAGCAAGAGAAGATATGCAGTTTTTGTTCCGGAAACTGATACTTTAAATCTTATAAAGTACATAATTTATTCCTTGACGTTTATCAAGCCAACCTTTGACGCCATCAGAGGTTATATAAAGGTAAGAGACCCAGCTTGGTTTTTACATCCGCTACTTTGTTTTAGTTATTTAATTGTTTATTCATGGGCTGTTATCTCTTGGGCTGCCAAAAAGGTGATATAATCGCTTCATGAAATCATCTCCCAGAATTGTTTTTACCGGGATTACGGGACTTTTAGGAGGGTATTTTTTAAAAGGCGGAGATCTCAACTTTGAAATAACTGGAGTTAGCAGTAAAGATTTTAATATCAGTGATAAAAAAAAAGTATTAGATTTTGTGAATGATCTAAATCCCCGAATAATAGTTCACGCCGCATCGGCGGGAAACGTTGATTATTGCGAAAAACACCCTGATGAAGCTTATGCAGTTAATGTAGAGGGTACACGCAATATCATAGAGGCAGCAAAAAAAATAAATGCTAAAATAATATTTTTGTCTTCAAATGCAATTTATGATGGTGATAGCGCTCCCTATGATGAAAAAAAAATTCCTAATCCTGTAGATATTTATGGTAAAACAAAGGTTGAGGGGGAAAAGTTAATTATAAAAAGCGATTTAAAATATGTAATTTTAAGACTCATAACAATGTATGGATGGCCGCAAAAAGGTGGAAGGCAAAATCCAGTAACATGGATGATTGATAATTTAAAAAGAGAGCAAAGGATAAATGTTGTAAATGATATTTATAATAATCATTTGTGGGCAGGACAGGCAGCGGAAGCCTTATGGGAAGTTATCAGGGAAAATATAAGTGGGGTATATAACATTGCAGGAGCAGATTGTATAAGTAGATATGATTTAGCTTTAAAAGTTGCAGAAGTTTTTGGTCTGGACCAATCACTTATATCCCCTGTCACAAGTGACTTTTTTAAAAATATCGCAAAGAGACCAAAAAATACTTGTTTTAATACTTCAAAAATGGAAAAGCAGTTAGGTATAAAACCCTTAAGTATTATCCAGGGATTAAATTTAATGAAAAAAGAATTAGAATCCTATAGTTGAAATTATAGACCAAGATATGATAATATTTCCGCTATGTCAAAAGAATTAGGTATTGAAGCTAGAAAAACTATAGATGTGGTTCATGAGAGATTACAAGCAAATGGTCTATCCGATCCACGTTTAACTACAGCTGCAGCAGCTGTAGTTTTGGGAGGTGAAAAAGTTTTAGAGATATATGGAGCATCTCCAGAAGTTTTACAAACAGTCTATAAAGCCGAGGCAGGTAATACACCTAGAACTGTAGCCGATATGGAATCAGGTAGAATAGGTAAAGAAGTTATTAGAAATAAATTTCCTAAAAGTAGAATTAATGAGGAAGAAACAGGAGATGAGGAGGGAAGCGATGGGAACTCTTACCATTTTGATCCTCTGGATGGAACCTCCAGCTATGCTAGAGGACAAAGATATTCAACTGTAGGAAATGCTGTGTACGAAGGGAATAAACCATTCGCGGCAGCAATTTACCATCCGTTTGAAAAAGAGCTGGTAGTGGCACAGATAGGTAAGGGTACTCATCTTTTTTGGATTGATAGTGAATTTTTAACTGACTTACATTATGAGAGGCAACTTGAAGTATCAAAACAGGGTTTGGAAGGTGGCATTGTATATGTTGATGCGCTATTTAACGATAAAAATTCATCCAGAAAGCATAACTTTATGAAGGCGCTAGAGAGAAGTTCTGGTCATAATATTGGTTTTAGGATGAGCGGAAGTAATATTGATCAACAGCTAAAAGTAGCAGCTGGTAGGGCTGAAGCTACTTTAACCGATGCAGTTGGAGGATTTTTTGATTTAGCTGCAGGTGGTTTAGCCATTATAGAAGCTGGAGGGAGATTCACTGATAGGTTTGGAAAACCGGTAACAGAATCAACTCAAATCGCAATCGGAACTAATGCTGTGGTTTATGATGATGTTAGAGAAGCAGTCTACAGAAGATATAGAGATTATCAAGGCTTCAGATAATTTATTCAACTAATAATCTGTATGGTTCTAAGTTGTAAATAAGTTTTTTAAGTTTTTTCCCATCTGTTTTAATTAAATGTGTATGAAAATGGCTTTGGGATCTGGAAGGGGAGTTAGGAGTTCTGGTATAAATATCAAATCCCCTATTAGAATATTTATTTATTAACCGGTTATACTCAAAGAGTAAACTGCTGTCTTTGGAACTCGAAATAGAAGAATGTTTTTTTGATACAACCAGCAAATGTTTGATAACTTTTTGGCCATCCCAAAAATCATAAGGAAAATTATTTTTGCTTATATAAAAGTTTTTTGTTTTTAAAACTACTACTTTTGGTTCTGGTTTACAAAAATAGCAACCCTTCTCACCCATTAGATACTTTTTATACGAATTTTCATTTTTGGTTAAACGGTACATACTAATTACTTAAAATTGGTTTCAAAATATTCAACATCCTTGGGGGTACCCAGGCCCCAGACATTTGGAGTAATAGCAGCAATTATCTTCTTTCCCTTACTGATTAATCTTTGATAGATTGGTGCAACATAAAATTCTTTTTTCCCTTCATCTCCTGTTAAATCATTTTCTAAAATTGCCCCTTCTACTTCTTTGACAAAAACATTTCCATGAGTAAAATAATAACCCCCGATATTTGCATAAGCTCCCTTTGCAGCAAGTTCCTTATCTTTTTCTCCAACCGCTGTAACTGTATCACCCTTTTCAACCAACGAAAAACTCCATTTTGGGTCTTTATCAGGGGGTTTAAAAACCGGTATTACCCCTTCAGTTTCTGAATCCTTGCCGGAAACTTTATTGTATAGAAAGCTCCCGTCAAAATAGTGATCAGAATCAGAAACAATAATATCTTCATCAGAGCTAATATATTCTTTGGCTTTTAAAACCGTTTCTGCAGCACCTTTTGTGATTTGAGCAATAAGCACTATTTTAATTTGATCGCCAAAAAGATCTTTTAGAGAGCGAGATATTTGGAAATCGTCTTCATGATCCTGTCTGCAGATAAAAATAAGATCTTGCGGCTTAGGGTTAAACTTTTTTAAAGATTCAATTGCCCAAACAATCATTGGTTTTCCTTTAATACTAATTAAAGGTTTTGGTTTTTTATACTCCGAATTTAAATGAGCAGCATCTGAAAACCTTGATCCTTTTCCTGCCATTGGTACCACAACTTTCATTTCCGTTTTTTAGACGCTAAATTTAAATAACTGTTTAAATCTTCAGGAGTTCCGAGTCCGTGCATTTGTACATCTTTTATCTCCCACTTAATAATTTTTTTGCCTTCTAAAATTAGTTCATTATAGACAGGACAAACATAAAAATCATTATTAAAGCGGATATTTTTTTCTATCATAGAAAATGCCGCTTTCATAAATGAGCTACCTGCTTTAAAATAATATATCCCAACAGTGGCCTGATCAGATATAACTTTTTTCTCCGCTGTCTCTAAAATAATACCTTTTTCATCCACTCTCGCATAACTCCAACGAGGATGATGAGATTTAAAGGTCATAATCACTCCATCGGCTTTTGATTTTCTTGCAAAGTCAATAAATTTATTAATATCTATATCAATAATTTGATCGGCATTAGCAATAACTAATTCTTGATTACTACTGATTTGATCAACTGCATTAAGTACACTACAAAGTGCTCCTTGTGTAGATGAAATTAGTGGGATGGTTATAAAATCTCCCTTGATAGAATTAACAAATACTTGATGCATAGAATACTTATCAAAATGTTCCTTTTTGCAGACTAATATAAATTTATGTTTATATTTAGGCGTAAGATTTTCAAGAACTATTTGAACCATCGGTTTTCCATTAATGTCTATTAAAGGTTTTGGAAAAGTATAGCCTGCTTGGATGAAGCTTTTACCTTCTCCTGACATCGGTATGACAATGTTTATTTGATCTGAATTTGATTTAGCCATTTATATTAAATTTAAGTCTAGAAAAAGTGATAAATTGACATCTTCAAATCCTCTAACAGCAAAAACTCTTGCTCCAGAGCGCTTTGCAGCTTCAATACCATGAGTTGCATCTTCTATTATTAATGCTTCTTCCGGATTAATTTTTAATTTTTTGAATGCCGCCAGATATATATCCGGATTAGGTTTTGGTTTAAACCCTTCATCATTTCCTAAAATAAGATCAAAATAATCAGCTATGCCAGCAGATTTAATCATATTCATTACTGAATATTTTTGAGAGTTGCTGCAACACAGCAATTTGTAACCCTTTTTTTTAAGATGCGAGAGCATAATTTGTTTTTGGTGATCGGGACTACAGAGTTGTTCGACCTTTCTATCTGTGAATCTCCTTTTCAAAATTTTTATCATTTCATGCAGTCCCAACGGTAATCCCTTCCTTTCAGACATGAGCTTTAATTTTTCAACAGTTGGTAAGGCATTGTATGTGCTAAGATGCTCTTCTAACCCTATTTCAAACCCGAAGAGTTTCAAAGCATCATTTAATGCCTGATAGTGCCACTGTGTTGCATCTATTAATACCCCATCCAAATCAAATACAATTGCTTTGATCATAAATGTAGTGATATTATATTCCAAATTTATAATGATTACCATTGGATTTTATAAAGGACATAATGCGACTGCATGCATCTTAAAGGATGGGGAGATTTTAGCATCCGTTTCAGAAGAAAGATTTAATCGAATAAAAAATGCCGATGTTTTTCCTACACAAGCCATCAATTACTGTTTGGAACAAGTAGGCATAAGTGCTAAAGATGTAGATTTATTTGTCCGTATTTATGAACATCCTGAAGGATATGTGAATCCTTATGGTGAAACAAAAAGTCAAAAGTTGATGGATACTATTTTATACCCTTCAAAATACTTAAAAAAACTAACTTTTCAATTTCCTAGCCTTGGTTTTTTTCTTAAAGACTGTTACATTTTTTTATCCAAATATATATTGGCTCCAATATTTAAGATACAGTTTAGGGTTAACATGGCCAAATTTTTAGGGATTGATGGAAAAAAAATTGTTTTTGCCAATCACCATCTTTGTCACGCTTATGCAGCCTATTATGGCTTTGTTCCATTGAAGGATCAACAAAAAAATCAACTAGTTATTACCTTAGATGGTGAGGGTGATAGCTTATGTGGCACAGTTTGGACAGTAGAAAAAGGGAAGTGGAAAAAAATTGCAGCAACGTTGGGAGGTAATTCTATTGCTACTTTCTTCGGTTTAATCACTCATTTTCTTGGAATGAAGATGAATGAGCATGAATATAAAGTGATGGGTCTTGCGCCTTATGTGTCTCAATATGAAACTAGTAAGGTTTACCCACTTCTTAAAGATTTATTTTGGATTGATGATGATTTAATGATTCATTCTAAATATCCATCAGGTTCATACTTATATTACTTTGATAAGTTTCTAATTCATAAAAGATTTGATGGAGTGGCAGCAGCGGCACAAATTTTTGTAGAGCAGTTGGTAGTTGAGCTGGTAAAAAAAGCAATTAAAAGAACAGGTATTAAAAATGTAGTTGTTTCAGGAGGATTTTTCATGAATGTTAAAGCCAATAAAAAAATTTCAGAAATTTCAGAAGTCGAAAATTTGGTTGTTTGTCCATCAGCTTCAGACGAATCAGCACCTTTTGGTGGAGCATATTATGGTTTTCAACTTCAGGGTGGATTAAATGCTAATAATGTAGAAAGTCTTTATTTGGGACCAGAATATTCAGACAGAGAAATTGAAGGATTGATTTTTAAAGAAAAAAATAAAAAGTATAAAGTTAAAAAATACTCTGATATTGAAAAAGAAATTGCCAGGCTTTTGGCAGAAGGGAAAATAGTAGGACGTTTCAAAGGAAGGATGGAGTGGGGAGCCAGAGCCTTGGGCAACAGATCAATTTTAATGGATCCCAGTAGAGTGGATTTAAAGTTAGAGCTTAATGATCAGGTTAAGTCAAGGGATTTTTGGATGCCTTTTGCCGCAACTATTTTAGCAGAGAGAGCAAAAGAATATATTGTTAATCCCAAAAATATCAATGCTTCATTTATGGCGATAGGTTTTGATACCACCGCGAAGGCAAGAAAAGATTTGGCTGTGGCAGTGCACCCCGCCGATTTTACATGTCGTCCTCAAATACTTACAAAAAAGGATAACCCCCACTACTGGAGGTTAATTAAATATTTTGAGGAACTTACCGGAATTGGTGCAGTTTTAAATACTTCATTTAACTACCATGGGGAACCAATTGTTTGTAGTCCAGAAGATGCCTTGCACACTTTCAAAGTTACTGGTTTAAAATACTTAGCTTTAAGTAATTATTTACTGGTTAAAAAAAATGCATAAAGATCCCTTGGTTTCCATTCTAATATTAACATACGATCGTACAGATTTGCTGAATGATTGTCTAAGAAGCGTTTTAAATTCGGATTATCCAAACTTAGAATTTATAGTTTCAGATAATGGATCTTCCGAAGATATATCGGGGTTCATTAAAGATAAATTTCCACACTCAAAAATAAAAATTGTTAAATTAAAAGTAAATAGGGGATTAACCGGGGGCTTTAATTTCGGTTTCAAATTTTGCAAAGGTAAATATATTATGCTTTTAAGTAATGATACAAAGATAGAAAAAAGGGCAATATCTTATATGGTAAATATGATAGAAAATGATAAAAAAATAGGTATTGTTGCACCTAAAATAATTCAGATGAAAAATCCAAATTTTTTGCATAACGTGGGAAGTTTTATAACCTATACGGGTTTTTTATACCATTTCGGACTTTTACAAAATAAGGACAACGGTAATTATCAACAAAAATATTATATTTTTAGTTGCAATGGAGCAGGTTTCCTAATAAGAAAAGAAACCGCGCGGCTTTGCGGACTTTTTGATGAGGATTTCTTCTATTTTTATGATGATAGTGATCTGTCGCACAGAGTATGGCTTGCAGGATATACTGTTGTTTATTGTCCTAGGGCTAATTTATGGCATTTGTGGAGTGCAACCATGAAAGGAGCCAATCCCCAGATTTGGTACTATAATCACCGCAATCATATTAGCTCTTTCTTAAGAAACTTATCCGCCCCCTATTTATTCCTAATGCTTTTCAATTTTAATTTAATGCTTCTTCTTTGGTTTTTTGTAAATATTATAAAGCTTAGATTCAATATAGCAGCAACATTGCCAAAAGCCTATCTTTGGCACTTGGTTCATATAAAGAATACTTTGGAGAAAAGAAAACTTATACAGAGTAAAATCAGGAAAGTTTCAGATGATGAAATTTTTAAGAAATGCCTGGTAAATCCAAACTGGAAATACTATTTTATACATTTTAATTTCAAATACGAAGACGGAAAGCTACCTCAAAGGGTTCTATATGTTTAGAGATTTACTAATATTAATTTTTATTATTCTTACTATAGTCTTTCTATGGTTTTCAAAGGGTCTAATATTTGCAGGAGGAGAAGAGGGGATCCCCTTTTATGACTTAGATAAAACTATGCAATTTGTTTCATATGCCTGGCAGGATATATCAGGAGGTTTACCAACCCAACTAAATTTAAACAGAATACCTTATTTTAGCTTTTTAAAAATATTTTATTTAATCGGTCTGCCTGGATTCTTGGTCCAAGCTCTGCACTTTTTTATCATTATGTCAGCTGGAACTATCGCTATCTACTTTCTCTTACGAGAAACAGTTGGTAAAGAACTTAGCTCTAAAGAAAACAATTTATTTAAACTTGTACCCTTAATTGGAGCCATTTTTTATTTATTAAATCCTTTTTCTATGACTCAAATTTGGGGAAGAGGATTATATTTACAATTTTTTCCTTTTGCCTTATTTCCATTCGTTTTACTAATGTTCATATTGGGTCTTAAGAATAAAAATTTAATTTTTGGTTTATTGGGACTTTTGGCATCAGTATTTTTTGCAGGGTCTTTTGGTAATCCCAGTTATATTTTTTCTTTTTGGATAATTATATTTATATGTCTGATTTTTTACATAATTAAAAACCCTGACAAAAAAAATATTTTTTTTTCTGTAATTTATTTTTTGTTTATGCTGGCGGGTTGGGTTTTATCGCACATGTGGTGGATCTATCCTTTTATTAAAATCTCTTCTAATCAATTTTCACAGGCCTTAAATAATACTGAAGTGAATGTAGGGACTCTTACTGGAATAAGTAAAGATTATCAATTGCATAGTCTTTTGAGGCTGATACATGAAGGTTATTTTTATAGAGATCAGAAGTTCGGTGTCAGCTACTCTTCCCTCCCATTTATATTAATAAGTTGGATAATACCTTTGGCAGCACTTTTTTCCTACAAAACGTTTAAAAAGTTAAAAGTATTCTTGTTTTTCTCAATTTTATTTTTATTTTCTTTATTTATTTGCTTAGGTGCTAATAAGCCAACTGGATGGTTGTTTGTGCCAATATTTAAAACTTTCCCTATTTTTCAGGCATTTAGAAATCCCTTTGAAAAATTTGGGATTGTTTTGACTATAGCTTATGCACCCTTTTTTGCAATTGGGGTAGCTGTTATCTCAAAAAAGATGGGCAGAGTATTTAAAAATACAGTATCTTCTTATACAATATTACTTGTACTCATTTTCTTAGTATGCGGAGTTTTCCTTTGGCCCATCTGGACAGGACAATTTACTGCTGGAGGAATTAAAATTAGTCCATGGGTACAAGTGCCGAACTATTACACGGATTTAAATCATTGGTTAAATGAGCAGCAAGATGATGGAAGGATAATTCATTTTCCGATAAATCCTGGAGATGGATTAAGATATAGTGGTTGGGAACATCCATATCAGGGGATTGAGCCGGGTGAGTATATATTTGACCGACCCTCAATTGGCAAAAATGGCCAGTCACTTAAACTTTATTACAATGTTCTACTACAAAGATTTAATAAATTTCAGCCTTTAGTTTATGGACCAGATCCTGATATTACTCACTCTGAGTTTAGAAGTGAGCATCTTTATGAAGAACTTGCTAAGTTAAATGTCCGTTATATTATATTACATAAAGATGTTGATCCAGAGGTAGGTCTATTGGGTAGCTTTGAACCGGTTGAAAAATATTTAGAAACCCAAAAGAATATTAAAAAAATTAATAGCTTTGGGAAGTTGGATATATATAAAGTAGAAATATCATCTGATATTCACCTGATTTATTCGCCTCAAGCGAAAGTACAGTACACAAGGATTAACCCAACTTTATACATTGCTGATATAGCTTCTGAAGAACCTTTTGATTTATATTTTCTGGAGAATTTTGATCCAAATTGGCAGGTTAATATTGATGGCCTAGAAATTAAAGAACATAACAAACTTTTTTCTTATGCAAACAGTTGGAAGATTAATAAAATAGGTAATTTTTTTGTAGAAATAAAATATAAGCCTCAAGATTATGTAAATTGGGGAATGCGGATTTCTAAAGGAGCAGTTCTACTATTGAGTTTAATTTGTATCATATATTATACGAAAAAGGTGATTGCAAGATGAATATTATAATGATTGGTATGACAGCACAGGGAAAGGGGATTTCCGGCTGCGACAGAATAGCGACTGAATTTGCTAAAAGATGGGCCAGGTTATACCCGGTTACTATTTATGTTTGGGAAGAAGGCTATGAAATGTATAAAAGACAAAGTTTAAGCAGTAAAGATGTAACTTTTATGGTAATAAAGATGAGCCCCTGGAAGTATTTAGGATTTGTTATAAATTATGTTGCCGTAATTTTATCTGCAATTTTGTTTTCTCTCACAACCAAATTAAAAAATGAAAAAGATACTGTTGTGTATTCGGCCTCGGAGTTCTGGATGGATTCCTTGCCGGCAGTGATTTGGAAGCTTAGGTTTCCAAAGATTACCTGGGTGGCTACGTGGTTTCAAACAGCCCCAAATCCTCTGGTGGGTTTTAAAGAAGGAGAAAGAGTTCTTTCATATAGATTGCATGCATTTTTATACTGGTTTGTACAACTGCCTATTAAACCTCTAATAAAAAAGTTTGCAGATTTTGTATTGGTAAATAATGAAGATGAGAGAAAACAGTTTCCTGACATGGAAAAGAGCGGAAAGGTAATAGTAGTATTGGGGGCAGTTGATTTTAAACAAATTGGAAATTGGATTCGCAAAGAAAGCGGAGGAAAATTACCAAAGATATACGACGGAGTTTTTCAGGGACGTTTCCATCCACAAAAAGGAGTTGTGGAGTTAATAAATATTTGGAAGTTGGTAGTTGATCAAAAATCTGACGCAAAGTTAGCCTTAATAGGGGATGGTCCATTGATGAGCAATGTAAAAAAAAGGATAGATAAGTTAAATTTACAAAAAAATATTGTACTTTTTGGATATGTATTTGACGGGGAGAAAAAATACAAAATATTTGCTCAAAGCAAAGTTGTTCTTCATCCTGCTTTTTATGATTCAGGAGGGATGGCTTCGGCCGAGGCAATGGCTTTCGGACTACCTGCAGTTGGTTTTAATCTTATTTCATATAAATCATATTACCCAAAAGGAATGGTAAAAGTTCCAATAAATGATATGGAAGCCTTTGCAGAAGAGATACTGAATCTCTTAAGAGATAAAAAAGCATATTCCAAAATAGGGAATCAAGCTAAATCTATGATTACTCAAAATTGGTCTTGGGATAAAAGAGCAAATGAAGTATTAAGTTATATAACGTGATACGTTATAATACCCGTCGTTATGAAAAAGTCTCTACCTGGTGTTTCTGCAGTTATACCAACATTTAACGGAAAAAATAGACTTTTTAGATTACTTAAGTCTTTAAAAGATTCTAATTATCCAAAACTTGAAGTAATTGTTGTGGATAACAGTCCTGCATACGATGTCATGCAAGAGGGTAAAAAGAAATACAAATGGGTTAAATGGATTTACGCCGGAGAGAAAAACATTGGTCAAACCGGATGTTACAATTTGGGATTTGCCCATGCTAAGCGCAAGAATCACATTCTTTGTGTAGATGATGATGTGGTAGTTGATAAAGATATGATTTTAAAATTGGTGGAGGCTTCGGACTTTCGCCCTGATATAGGTATAGTGATACCCATGATTCTCTATCTTTCCGATAAAAATTGGGTTAATCAAGCAGGAGCAAATGTGAATTTAATAACCGGAAAAGTTACAGTTGGATGGGGACTAAAGAAAAACTTTTTACAAGCAAAAGAGGTTCAAAATTCCGGAACAGTAATGCTTTATTTAAGATCTGTTATTGACAAAATCGGCGGATTTGAAGATTGGTTTCTTTGTTATTTTGATCCGGAGTATTGTTTACGGGCAAAAAAGGCGGGTTTTATAACCTGGTATACACCCGAAGCTGTCGCTTATCATGATCAATCAAAAGATCCAAATATTTGGAGGCCGAGAGTATTAACCAGGGCATACCTTTTAGGAAGAAACAGGGTTTTATTCATGAGGAAACATGGCAATATCTTTACCTTCACTTTATTTATTCCATTCCTGTTAACTTATTATTTAATTGAAACTGTAAGGTTTGGTCAACTTAATAAATTCTTTGAGATGGTTTTTGGCACTATAGTTGGATTTTGGTATCCTTTGAATAATAAATCATATATTCCATTACCTAAAATTAGAAGAGGGTAATTTTATAAATCAAGAATGCATTTTACAAGCTACCCTATAACATTTCTTTTTATTGCTGCACTTTTTTGGAGTGGTTGGGTTCTCCTAAGAAGGATTACAACAGAAAATCGAATCCAGGTATTAATACCTTCTGGAACGATCTTGGGGATTAGTTGTTATATTTTTCTTATAAATTTAGTAGCTCACTTAATAAAAGGTCCTGCTGACTTTTACATTTCTCTATTTATTCTTTTGACAGGAGCATTTTTTATAAAAAAATATACTAAAACTGACCCCATATATTTTCCAAAGAAAGGTTTTGTCTTTTGGGGATCTACTTTAACATGGTTTATATTCCTATTAACTATCACTGCTTCAGGACCTGCTATGAGTGCTGATTCTTTTACTCATTATGCCTTAGGATCAGTCTTTGCCAGGGGAGATTATCCCATTCATCTTCCCTGGCAACCTGATTATCTGGCAAATTATCACATAGGATTTGCTGAGTTATTGGCTGCTACCAGAACTATTACTGGTACTCCTTATGAATTTTTATTTGCTTTTTTTGAATTTATCGGACTGTTTTGTTTAACTTTAATATTAACTTGGTTTTTAAAAGTCAAAAAAGTCCCTCTTTTAATGTATTTTGTACCCGCTGCCTTTGGATTAATTTCTTTAGGGAGCATTTGGCTTGCTTGGCCGGTTAGTTTAGCTCTTCCACATCTCAATGGGACAATTTTAAATTGGTTACAAAAGCTACCAACTCTCCCTCAGGCGTTTGTAACTTATGGCACTCAAACCACTCTGGAATCCTTTATGCTTTTTCCTCACCGTATTTTAACATTGGGTATGTTTATAACCTCACTAGTAATAATATTCTCACCCAAAAAAAATATTTTCTTTCTAGCTACCATTACAGTTCTGCTTGCTTCTATGGGTTTAACTGATGAATCAACATTTATAGTAACCGTTCCTGCAATTTTATTAGTAATGTTTTTTGCTATTTTTAGAAAATCATTTTTAAAATTTCTAAATTTTACCCTGGTACTAGTGTTATTAATTGTGTTCCAAGGAGGTATTCTATCAAATGTTGTCCTTAACCCTGATCACACATCAAGTGATCTCCTGATTTTCCCTCCTGACGAATATGGTCCATCAGCTAAGAACTATAGGAGTGATCGCTTAGCTCAGCAACGAAGTAAACTGATTAATAATCAAGAATATTACCCTTTTATTTTTTTTAACTTAGGAATGCCTTGGAGAACTGGATTATTTTTTATTGTTAGCACTTTTTTACTATGGAAATATACTAAAGATAGAAATAACGTAGCTAGATTATGGATTTTGTCCCTGACGTCACTGATAGCTTTATTTGCCTATCATGCTATAGTACCCAAAGGTTATCTTCACATAAATGGCAATCGTTTACTGGGGTTATCATATTATCTATCTGGTTTGAATATTGTTTATCTTGTTTACTTATTTTGGGAGAAAATAAATTATTTTTTTAAGGCAATCTTTATTTGGATATTTTTAATTTCAATTATTCCAGCATTCTTACTTCTTTATCCCAGACCAGATTATAATTGGTACACTAGATCCACAAATACAGATTTTCCGGTTTTTAAGTGGGTTAAAGATAATATAAAGCTACAAGATAGGATTTTAATTTTTGTAGATGCTTTTCCAACGACTTCTCCTTATGGTTCAATTTTGAGAGAGGAAGGAGCTTTTACACCGCTTTGGCCACCAAATATCAGGGTGCTTTATGGGATGGGAACAAGCCCTACTTACAATGACATATTTTTTACTCTAAATCCTAGTTTATTAAAACAATTAAAAGTTAAATATATAATTGTTAATGATACATATATATCTCAATTACCCAAACAAAGAGTCCCTGACTTATCAAATTCCTCCTTTTTTAAACCCATTCATAAATCCACAACTAGTAACAATATAGTAATTTTGGAGATCTTAGATGATTATTTTACTTATGGAAAAGATCTAGGAGGAACTTTAGCTGAACTTTCACAAATTGCACCCAAGATTGGTTCGTATTATTTAGAAGGCTACCCTGAGATACACGAAGATATCTATCGTAGTACCAGAGTGGCTCTAATTGACAGAAAAGTCTATTATCCTGGATCAAATGGTAGTTTCTATAATTTCCAAATAGATGTTGATCTAACGTATTATGGAGAAAAAGATGATTATGATTATTTAGTGTTAGGAGAAAAAACAGATCCTCAAAAAATATGTACTTGTAAAACAGAACTGATGTGGTCAGGAGTTGGAAATGGGATTAACCTTTGGAAGGTATTAAAAAGTTGATCCTTACTCACAAAGAGAGCTAATTTTATTTGTCTTACCTTTTTGGTATACTTTCCAAGCTTTTTATGCAAAATCAAAAATTAGTTTCTGTAGTTATAGTTAGTAAAGACAGAAAAAAAGATTTAATAGAGTGTTTAGACTCTTATTTTAAATCCTCATATAAAAAAATTGAGGTTATTGTGGTAGATAATGCTTCGCGTCCTCCACTTTTAACCTGGCTACCTAAAAAATATCCTAAAGTTAAACTGGTAACAAGTCATGTTAATTTGGGAGCAGCTGAAGGTAGAAACAAGGGGCTGGAACTTGCAACAGGTGACTTTGTTCTTTTTGCAGATGACGATTCTTATGCGGAGGTCGATATGATTAAGCAACTGGTAGAGGCTTTTGAAAAAAGAAAAGATGCAGGGATTATTGCGCCGCTTCTGTATGACAAGCAGAAAAAAAATATGTTGCAAGGGGCAGGCCATGATATAGATTTGCTGACAGGTAGAGTGAATGCTTGGGGAGTAAGAGAAGAAGATCGTGGACAATATAGAGGACTTCTGGAAGTGCCAATGTGCGGTTGCGTATGGATGGTCAAACGGGAAGTTTTTAATAAAATTGGTAACTATGATAAGGAGTATTTTATCCCTTACGAAGATAGTGATTTTTCCTTTAGGGCCAGGAAAGCAGGGTTTAAGATTTATTATTATTCTGAAGCCAAGACCTGGCACCAAGGTAAAAAAAGTTCCTATGTCCATCCCTGGATTGAATGGTTGGGGATTACCTCTCCTGAAAGAGCATACAGAGTTGCTAGAAATAAGATGATTTTTATGCGTAAACACTCACCTTTTCCCCAAAATCTGGTATTTTTTTTCATACTGCTCCCGGCATATACCATAGCTCATTCCTTGATCATTTTAAGCAGCAGAAGATTTGACATCCTCATTAAATACTGGTTAGGTTTTACATCAGGATTAACGTATTGCCTTATTTATCCGTTTAGCTCATTTATTAATAGAGCTTATAATAGTTTAGATAAGAAATTGGATCCACTCAAAATTTATTTAATGGGAATGACTGATCCGTTGCCTTGGGTAATAGATCATTCAGCTAAGAGTATTCTTGATTTGGGTTGCGGTCAAGGTAAACCAATGGAAATGATTAAACTGCGTATGAAAATTAGTCACAGTGTGGGCGTAGATCTTTTTGAACCTTATATTGCTTATGGTAAGGCCAATAAAATTCATGATGAATATATTCAAAAGGATATTAGAAAAGTTAAATTTCCACCAAAATCCTTTGACGTAGTAATTGCTTCTCATGTGCTTGAACATATGGATGAAAAAGATGCCTGGAAAGTTTTAGAAAATATGGAAAGGATAGCAAAGATACAGGTGATAATTGCTACTCCTATCGGCGAGCACTACCACCCGGCTGAGGATGGTAATATCTGGCAGCTGCATAAATCTGCCTTTACTCCTGATGAATTTAAAAAAAGGGGATATAAGATAAAAAAATACGGATGGAAATGGCTACTCGGTGATCAGGGAATTGTTCATAAAATTGATAGCGATATAATAAGAAAATTCTTCTATGCCTTAAATATTGCCGCTACCCCTATTTATTATTTATTTCCGCCACTTTGTGATTATACTTTTATAGCTTACAAGGATGTCAGTGAAAAAGTTTAAAAAAATATTTGTTAATAGTTATTTTTTGGCAGTTTTATTTTTTGCTTTCATTAGTACTATTATTATTTTTTCCTGGTTTAAATATGGTTTGCTTTACGGTGGAGGAGATGTAGGATTGCCATCTTATGATCCAAAAAGAATCTTGGATATTACAAAATATATATGGTGGGAAGCAGCTGCCCCTGGTACCACTGTTCCGCATGGTCTGACTTCTGTACTTCTACAACTTTTTCAATCACTTTTCCAGGAAGTTGGCCTCTCGTATGTTGCTATTCAGGCGGTACTTTTTTGGTTAATTCTTTTTCTTTCAGGTTACGGAATGTTTCTTTTGGCTTTGAGTATCCTTGGGAAGGAGAAAGTTATTTTGGCAATACTGGCAGGTCTTTTTTACATGTTTAATCCATACATGATGATTCAAGTTTGGCACAGGTTTATTCATAACACATTTGTACTGATGGCAGCATTACCTTTCTTTTTTATTTTTTGGGGAAAGTGGATTAGAGAAGGAAAGCCATCGAGTTTACTTATTTTTTTACTGATTAACTTTCTTGCTGTTTCTCTTTTTGGAGCATTGGCCTTTATTGTCACAATTATTTTGCTTATTTTTTTGATATCTGCATTTGAAGTATTTATACCTTGGAAAGGATTCAATAACTTAAAGTCAATATCCTTTAGAATGTTTATAGGATTGATTGCTATGCTTTGTATTCATTTCTGGTGGTTGTGGCCGGCGATAAAAGTCGTACCCCCTTTGGTTTCAACCCAACATTCAGCATCCAGTAATATATCGACTTTAATCTCTATTAGTAATCAGTCAGTTATACCCTTTAGCTTACTAGGCATCAACCCATTTTACTTGTATACAAATTCAGAACTTGGAGAGATTTTTTTAAATCCCTTTTTCTTAATATTACCCTGGTTAACTTTTATGTTTTTTATACCGGGTTTTTTAATCTCTCTTACAACAAAGAGATTAGCTTTTTGGGCAATTTTTTGGATACTTGCTATTTTTTTTGCTAAAGGAACAGCTCCTCCCTTTGGGCATATATATGAATTTGTTTTTTCCAAATTTTTTATTCTTGGTATATTACGTAACCCTTATGAAAAACTTGGCATCTTCTTACCATTTTCTCAATCATTACTAATAGTTTTCGGCATAGGGTGGCTTATGAATAAGTTTACTCGTCATAGACACATAATTACGGGATTTTCTGCAACAGTTATATTTTTATGTATTGGAGTGTTTCTTTGGCCAATGTGGCTTGGTAAAATTTTTGGAACTTTGGAAAAGCCTGCCTTTGTAAAAGTACCAGAAAACTACAAAAACGCAGATAAATTTATATCTGATTTCAAAGGAGATGGGAGGATATTACATCTACCTCTAACCGTAGGCGAAGCAAACTCATATACCTGGGAATATGGCTATAATGGGGTGGAACCCAGTCAGTTAATATTTAAGTCCTTACCTTCAATTTCTCGTGGTTTTAACGTTGATTTCATTGACAACTCACTTAGCGCTCTTACAATGATCTTTAAAGACAATTCTACAAGTGAGTCAAGAATTCTTAAGATATTACAGGATTTTAATACTATGTTTATTGTTTTACATAAAGATGTAGTCTGGAAAGGTGGTTTTCTTCAGGATCCCTACGAGATAGAGCATGCTTTAGATAACTTACCATTTCTTACAAAGAAAGAAGAATTTGGTGATTTAGCAGTATATAAACTTAAGGATGAGTTTTTCCAACACAGACTCGTTTTATCATCTAATTTGGATTATCTTTCAGGTAGTTACACTGGATCCTTTTATCCTCGGGCCATAAAAGAAAAAGAGAGTGGGAATTTTATGTCAGTATTAGGTATTAATCCTGATCAGCAGCTTTTCAATCGCTCATCTGAAATTATAGTCACCCCAAAATCATCATGGGTTTATAGTTCTACTGAACTACCAATTGAACAAATTACCGCAGAACTTCCTTCAGTAAGGATTTTACCCAATTCTCCGTTGTATCCCTTAATAATGCTAAAAGAAAATACCCAATCCTTAAGTAACTCGGGCCAAAAAGAATTAGTGTTTAAGATAACTTTTGCAGGTAAAAGATTGGTGGAAGCTTATAAAATGCAAAATAAGGGAGATAGTAAACATTTTATTTCAGCGATTCTCTCTTATGAGGATTTGATTAAAGATATCTTTGAAAAAAAACTTATAGAATTAAAGGACGTTGTTTCCATAGGACCGTACCCACTTGCCGATATATTTTCGAGACATAGACTCATTCTAAAGAGCTTGATAGAAGAATCTGGTGCAGAACGGGATACTGTTTCACAAACATATGAACGGCTGTCAACTTATCTGCGTGAGAATCATTTCCTACCATTACATGAGACTGATATGTACAAAGTGGGTAATTCTCTTTTCAGAGTGGTAGACTTTGAGATACCAAGTGACGGGGAATATCAGATAGTACTTCCAACTCAGGATAGTGAAAATATTTATCCTGATAATTTGTTAAGACTAAAGGTAGAAATTGATGGCAAACCTTACAATTTAGAAGGTGAAAAAAAAGGTCAATTTATTCACTTCAGTAAAGTGGAACTATCTAAAGGAAGCCATGAAATCGCTTTCCCTTTGAACTACTCAATAGATTTAGTTAAAACCCCCAACAATATAGTAAATGAAGGGAATGTTACAAAGTTAAACGATCAATTTGAGGTAAATTCCAATAAACATGGAGCTTCTTTTATTGAAGCTGAAATTAATCCCGTAGCTTCCATGGTTTGGTATGAAGTAAATTTTGAATCCTGGATACAAAAGGGAGATAGATTCAGAGTACAGTTAATTCAAGATATTGACCCACCTAATCCGAAGAATCCAGAAGAAACTCTAAAGGAGTATGATAAATATTTTTCGAAAGATACATACAATCACTATTGGCGAGAACATAAACTATCATTTTTACTTACTAAACCTTTTGCAAAGAAAGCTAAGGTTAGGTTGACAGTTGAGCCATGGGATGATTGTGAAATCATTGTGGTGAAAAAAGCTCTTTGTAAAGATAAGAAATTTAAATTTGACTTCGAACATGAAACAATTGTAGCTTTTAGAAACTTTCAAATTAAAAGAAGATTTGATAATCCTATTTTTTTATATTCGAAGAATAATGAAATATATTCAAGTCAAAGAGATTTAGAGAACACCCCCCCACTGGGAGAGATAACTAAATTTGAAAGAAGAAGCCCGATTAGCATTGCCGGAAATATAAAAATGGAAAGAGAAGGATTTTTAATATTTAAAGATAGTTATCATCCTGGCTGGGATTTAAGGTTGAACAAAGATCAAGATACCTACAAGCCCTCGAAAAGATACATTGCTAATGGTTTTGCCAATGCCTGGTTTATAGAGGAGCCGGGAGTATATTCTTTTGAGCTGGAATTTACACCCCAAAAATATGTTTACCTAGGAATAATAATAGGTATTTCAGCAGTTTTAATTGTATTAGTATTTGCGATAAGGGAAAAATTCAAGCAATGAAAAAGATAATTATACTTTTTGTAACCATTTTTGTGATTAGTTTCACAGCCCTGCTTTTCCTAAATACCGGATTCAATGCCAATAGTTGGGAGTATCTGCAATCATTTATACTGGCCCTTACTTTTACCTGCAATTTAATTTGGCCCAGAACAAGAAGAATAACCTTGTTTTTAGCAGTAGTTTTTATACTTCCGATGATTGTATTATTTACTTTGAAAAGAATTGATATGGCGAACGCATTTGGAAGTACTGCAATAGGTATAGTTTCTTTATCAATGGTTAGCTATTTACCGCAACTTGTAAAAAAAGGCTATATAGAAAAATTATAACAACCTTATGAAGAAGAAAAATCTGCCTGCGATATTTCTTTTTTCGACAGTCGCAATACTTCTTATTTTTTCCTGGTTTAGATCTGGCTTCATTTACGGTGGAGGAGATGTAGGCTTACAAACATATAATCCCTTAAGAATTCTTGAGATAGCAAGATACATCTGGTGGGAGGCTACTGCTCCCGGCACACCAACACCTCAAGGCTTAACTGCCATACCGTTCAACCTTATATTCTCTTCCCTACAACTGCTAGGATTTAACCCTTTGATGCTTCAGGCCAGTCTTTTCTTCCTAACTCTTTTATCAATGGGTTTTGGGATGTATCTGCTCATATTATTTCTTTTTGGTAAAGATTATAGGAAATATGCTATTTTGGGTGGTCTTTTTTACATGATTAATCCTTATATGATGATTTCTGTTTGGCATAGATTTGTACATAGTACATTTTTTATTTCAGCGGGACTGCCCTTTTTGATAATATTTTGGCTAAAATGGATTAGAAATAATAATCCGTTATCACTGCTTTTGTTTTTGTTAATTAATCTGATTAGTCTATATGGTTTTGGTACTATGGCCTACATTCTCACCCTCTGGCTGTTTCTCTTTCTGATTACTATTGCGGAGATTATTTTTCCCTGGTCAGGTTTTAAAAAAGCCAAAAAAGTAGGAATATTTTTTTGCATTGGATTTCTACTTTGGTTTTTGACAAACATTTGGTGGTTTTTGCCGATTTTCCAAATCGCTCCCTCATTTTTAGCCGAACAACACAGTAATGAACAGACTCTGGCTACTCTTTATACCTTGGGACAGCAGACAGTTTTACCATACCTTTTGCAAATGGTTAATCCGTTTTATTTATTTTCTCAACTTGATTTTGGAACAGGTTATTTAAATGTTTTTGTCAGGATTATTCCCTGGTTTTTTGTAGCAATTATTTTTGTTGGACTTACGAGAGGTATTTATAGTGCCACTTGGGCAAAGTGGTCTGTAATATATCTTCTGGTAGTGATTTTATCTAAAGGGGTAGCCTCCCCTCTGGGATACTTTTATGTCTTTGGGATGAAACATTTTTTTCCCTTGGGGGTTTTGAGAAATCCATTTGAAAAAATAGGAGTTTTATTGCCTATCGTTAGCACGATTTTACTTATTATAGGCACCAAAATTATTTTTGATTTTTTCAAGACACGAATAAATACCAGATTGCTAAAAGCCGCTTCTGCAGTTACTTTTTTTCTAATTCTTGCTTTTTGTTGGCCTGTGTTTGCCGGGCAAATTTTTGGAAGATTTAATAAACCTGTATTTGTTGAAGTGCCAAAAAGTTATGAGGATGCAAATCTCTGGATTAAAGCTGATTATTCCAAAGACGTTTATACTAACCCTGGCAAAATATTGCACCTTCCTTTAACTAAGGGAGAAAGTATAACCTACAACTGGGAGAATGGATACAGTGGTCTTGAGCCGAGTGCGCTGCTTTTTACTGCTGCACCATCCATATCACATGGTTTTAATTTAAAACAAGTGGATAATTCACTGCGTGCGCTCTACCTTGCTTTCCATAACCCTTTGGTTGGTCAAGATACAATACTTAGAATGTTGCAGGATTTTAACGTAAGGTATATTGTTCTTCATAAAGATGCAACATGGGAAGGAGGAGAGTTTTTTGAGCCTCAACAAAGTGAAAGCATCTTAAATAACTTAGCATTTTTAGAAGCTCCTAAAAGATTCGGCGAACTTTTGATTTATAAAGTTTCTGATTCTTACTTTAAATCAAGAATCTCAATTTCCAATAACTTTGATTTTATTAATCCTCCAGAGGAGCCAAGTCTTTGGCCTTATCTACTTTCAGAAAATAGGACTCTGATAACTGACTTAAATAAAAAAGCTTCAGATACACTTATCTTTCCAAAGGAATCTTTTACCTATTCAGAAGCTTCACCTTCTTCAACACTTTTTTTAATTAATCAACTTATTTTCAGTCCAAACTATGATGATTTATGGCTTAATCCGATAATAGGGCTAAAGAAGGTTTACAGGATAAATCACGAGATAATCGGCGAGGAAATAAATGATAAGCTGATTTCTGCAACTAAAAAAATATTGAAAATTTCAAGGTCCATCTTTTCCGAAAACAAACAACTTCCAATATCTGATCTAAAAGATTATGAAAACGAAATGAAACAAATCTTCGATTCCAACTCTGCAGTACTTGCCTATTATGCACAGAACAAAACTATATCGAATATATTCCAGGTTCAATTATATATATTAAGGGTGATTGCTAACAAACAAAGTTCTGATGCAGTAGTTAAAATAGGCGATGATCTAAAGAAAAGCTTAATTGATCACCAGTTTATCTCTTCATATTACAAAGAAGGTCAATCTTCGCCTTTATTCGACAAGACAGTGTTAAAATTTGAAATACCCATTGATTCAAGCTATGAACTTTTGTTGACATTTCTTAACGCACAAGATCCTTACCTGGAAAAATATAAACAAATTACCTCAATTATTGACGGTCAGACAAGAATTTTTACTGGGACTAAAAAAGATTATATTATTTCATTGGGAGAAGTTTTCCTAACAGAGGGCACTCATGAAATAAATTTGCCGGTACTGATTTCAGATAATTTGGTTTCAAATCCAACAGATACCAGGATAGAGGGAGTCCAAAGTCAAATAGGTTATTTGGAGAATAAAATTGATTATGTTGCAGGAGGAGATACTTATCAAATCTCCTTTATTGCCAAGCTGGAAAAAGGGAATGGTTTTTACATTCAGCTCCTTCAGGATACGGATACTTATAACGAAGAAGGCCAAGCAAGTTATCAGGTAAACCAATTTATAAACCAGACTCCCCAGCAGGATTGGGTTGAGTATAATTTTCCCCTTCCTGCTCTTAGAGCAACCACTAAAAGTGCTGTTGTAAGATTTTTACTGGAGCCGCAAAATAGCGCCCTAATTAAAAATCTTAAAGTTGTAAGATTATTTGACGGGGAAATTTTACTTAGAAAGATTGATAACTTTCAAAAAACTGCCTCTTTGTCTGCAACGGTTTCGATAAATCATAAAAGCCCTGTTTCATTTAGCGGACAATTACATATAGATCAGCCCGCTTTTTTGGTATTTAGTGAAAGCTATCATCCAAGCTGGAAGCTGACTTTATCAAAAGATGGAAGCCACCATTTACCTTCTGCTCACTATCTTGCAAATCTTTATGCAAACGCTTACTTTGTAGAAGAGGCGGGAGATTACAATTTTAAATTGGAATTTGAACCTCAAAAAATTGTAGAGTTTGGTTTAATAGTAGCTATTATCAGCTACGGAGTACTGATTGGATATTCATTAGTGAACGCTTTTAAAAGAAAAACTTTTAAAGGATATGAAAAAAACTAAATCGTTCTTTTTAAAATTATTTATTTCCATAGCTTCAGTACCAATTTTTTGGGGATTGGAATCCGGTTTTTCACTACGCAATGGTGATGAACTCTTAAAATCCGTAATCTTTGCAAGTTCCCTCTTTATTGTTATGACTGAAAGGTATAAGAAATTTGTTCTTTGGATCTCTATTATTTTAAATTTTTTAATGGTTATTTTGTATTTGTTTTGGCAAATCAATCTGTCAAATCTTTTTGGCAGTATAGGCTTTGGGATGCTTTTAATTTTTATCTTAAGTTTTATCCCGGATCTCATGAAAAGAGGTTTTGTAGAAAAATGAGTAGAAAAATGATTGGTTATTTACTGATTTTAGGCTTTGTTATCGCTGGACTGCTTATTGTAACGGGACATCTTGGAGCTTTGAGTAAAATTATGATTTTTGTATTTATTTTAATTATTTCTTATTGGACTTTGTATTTTTTAGAAATCAAAAGATGAATAAAAGATTAGCAGCAGTTTTTTTCTTTATTTTTTTATTCGCATTTTGGATTTTCTGGTTACCTGCTCCAAGGGTTGCCAACGATTACCATTTAAGTTCAAAGAGTGTTATTTGGGAAAATAGCTTTCCCTGGATTTGGCGGGAAGTTGCTGTTGCGGATGGATTAGGGGAGTACACGGCAACAACTTTATGGTCAGAACCCATACACATTTTTTTTAGGATTTTGTCCCAGTTTAGTATATCTGTAATTTGGATTACCAAGATTTTTCTTTTTTTAATTTTACTTGCCGGTTTTGTTTCTATGAACAAACTGCTTTCTTATCTTCACATTGTAGGGTTTGCAAAATATATAGGGGTTTTACTTTATTTATCAAACTCTTTTTTCTTGCTTTTAATAGACGGCGGACAGCTTTCCTTGGCACTTGTTTATTCCGTGACTCCTCTTTGTTTCTATTACTATTTAAAAACAACCGATCGGGGAAATCTTAAAAATAGATTAAATCTGTTTTTTTCTCTACTACTGATTTCTTTTTTGGATATTAGGTTTCTCTTTTTATTGCTGCTAATATTTTTTATTCACTGTATCTTTCAGCTTACTACATCACCAAAAAGTGAAAATATAAAGTTTTTGAAAAATCTCCTTATATCCGGAATTTTATCAGTACTGATAATGGTATTAATACATAGCTATTGGATTTTACCTGTAATTTTTTCCCGTAGTTTTGGGTTACCCCAAACATATGAAAGAATTTCACAGGTAGATTTTTTAAGTTTATCTTCTTTGACTCACTCTATTTTTTTACAGCAACCTCATTGGTATCAAAACATATTTGGAAAAATTTCCGATCCAAAGCTAGAATTTTCCTTACTACCACTACTTGTCTTTCTGGCACCCTTTTTAAGAAAAAGGGATAAAGTAGTTGGATTTTGGCTTACTGTTGCAATTGTCGGTATTTTCTTAAGTAAAGGTTCAAAAGAGCCTTTAGGAGAAATTTATGAGTTGTTATTTGCTTATTTGCCGGGTTTTTCAATATTTAGGGATCCTATTAAATTTTATTTGCTGATAGCCCTGTCATACAGCATATTAATTTCCATTACGGTGACTGAAGTTTCATCTTTAATTTTTAGAAAAAAGATTATCAGAAATTTGAGTAAATTTTTTCCAGGTATAATTTTTATATATTTATTGCTTTTGATGTGGCCTTTGTATTTTAAACAAATGACCGGGATGTTCTCTAAACCCAGATATGAAAATGAATTTTTAAAGCAAGCAGCAATCTTAAAGTCCGATTCTTCTTTTTCAAGAATATTTTGGATACCTACAGAAGCACCTCTTGGATACTCTAGTCTAAATCACCCATGGGTTGGTGCAGCAGGACTGGCACAAAAAAGGCCCTTTGCTACAGGAACAAAAGGTAGTTATGAAACGTTCAATTTTCTAAGAGAAGCTGCATATATGGGGGAGATTTTTGATGTGGCCGCTGTAGGCTATCTGGCTTATCCCTTTCTTGATCCAGTTAGAGACAATATGCATCCTGATAATATCAAATATTTCTATACTTTTTTGGACCAATTATCCAAAAGAGAGTGGCTTTCAAAAATAGAGGAGTCGCCAATCCCACTTTTTAAAGTTAAAAATCATCAGGATCGGTTTTTTATTACTCCGCATATATGGTGGGTTATTGGGTCAGATGATATATATAATGAAGCAACCAGGAGTGCAAACTTAAGACTTTCAAATAATGCTTTAGTTTTTGTAGAGGAACATACAGCTTTAGGGAAAAAAATAGAAGAATTACCTCAAGCAAAAATTGTTCTTAATAATAAGAGCCTGCTGGATTTAGCGGCAACGTTTATTAAACAGGGTTCTTTAATTTTCCCTGCAAAACAACTCAATTTTGATCCTGATGAATCAGGGTGGTGGAAGCGGGAAGCAGCAGATTTAATTTGGTGGAGAGATTTTCTGCAAGGTAAATATGGAATTGATAATCAGGATTTTGATTTAGGAGGCGGGTGGGCAGTAGGGGAAGGGAATATACAATTGACAATTGACAATGGACAATTGAAAAGTGGAGATATTTTACTTGCCAGAGTGATGGAGAGTTCAAGAAGTGGAAGCTTAAAGTTTTACCAGGAAAACAATTTCATTGGTCAGATTTCAACTAAAACAGAAAAGGAAGCAAATGTCAGATGGTTTGAAGTTGGACAACTGAAACAGGATGGAGAACTAATCATAGAATCAGCGGGGGATATTAATGTGGTTAATGCACTGGCTGTTTTAGATAAGAATGAATGGGATAGTTTTAAGGATAAAGCTAGGCAGCTTGAGGGAAGGATTGTAAAATTTGACGAGAAAAATGCGCAAAATGATAACACTCCGAAAGTTTCCTATCAGAAAATAAATCCTACTAAATATATAGTTAATGTTAGCAATTTGAAAGAAGCCTCATTTTTAGTATTTTCCCAAAATTATGATGGGCTCTGGAAATTAAGTGGCCAGACTTCCCTGCCGGTGTATAGTTTGTTAAATGGATTTAAAGTAGATAAAGATGGTGGTTATGTTGTCGAATTTGATGCCCAGAAATATGTAAATATAGGTCTCATAGTTTCTGGGATAACAGTTGTAGTTTTAGTTTTGCTTCTTATTAAATACAGCAAATCTTCTTAATTCCTTATATAATGGCTATATGCTCAAATCTATTCTTTCTACAGCCACTTTTAAGCAGTCGCAAGTAACTGTTTTGGGTACTCTAATAAATGGTCTTTTGGGATTTTTATTTTATGTGCTTTTGGCAAGATTTTTAGGGCCAGATAATTTTGGTTTGTTTATTATTGCTACTACTTCAATGGTTTTAGTTGCGGATATTGCCGATATCGGGACTAATACTGGTTTAATTCGATTTGTATCTAAAAATTTGGCTGTAAATATAGATAAAGCCTACAGATTCCTAAAATTAGGTCTTGAGATTAAGTTGATCGCTTGGGTAACATCTGTTTTGGTTATTTTTCTTTTGGCTCCATTTTTGGCAGTTGAAGTTTTTCGTAAGAATGAGTTAATTTTGCCTTTGCGACTTGCAGGTTTTGGTGTGGGAAGCGCTTTACTTTTTACATTTGCAACTTCTGCCCTGCAGGCATATCAAAAATATTTTCTTTGGAGTATTGTAAATATTTTAACCAATACCTTAAGACTACTTTTAATACTAATTTTAGGCTATTACTTAATTTTAAATCTTGAAAGCAGTTTAATAGTCTATTTAGCCTTACCTTTTTTTGGTTTTTTTATAACGCTTTTTATTCTTCCGGCAAGGAAAATTCTTAAGGCCAAATTTGAATTTAGCTTAGCAAAAGAACTTTTTAAATATAATATTCCGGTTGCTATCTTTACAATTATAGCTGCTTTTTCCTCCAAATTAGATACATATTTGACTGCTGTTCTTCTTTCTTCAAAGGAGGTAGGAATATATGGAGCAGCAAATCAATTAGTTGCCTTTTTGCCACAACTTGTTTCTGCACTTGGCTTAGTTGCTTCACCAAAATTTGCTTCCTTTCAAGCCAGTGAACAAATGTTAGTTTACTTGAAAAAATTTCAGCTTTTCGTTTCCGGGCTCTGTCTTGTGGGACTTCTTACAATCCCATTGGCAATTTATATTATCCCAATTATTTTAGGTGTACAGTATCAAGAAGCTACCCTTCCTTTTATAGTTTTATTTATAGCCCAACTTATCTTTTTATTTTCCATACCGGTGCATCATAGTGTTATATTTTATTTTGGCAGGCCTGATGTTTTTATTTGGGTGTCCATTGGTCATCTTGTAATAATCGGAGGATTGGGCTATCTTTTGATATCTGGTATTGGAATAATAGGGGCAGCAATTACTGTACTGCTAGGTACAACTTTTAATTTTCTATATCCATTAATCTGGTTGCTCATTAAATTAAAGAAATGACAATTTGGGCTAATACTATAGTTAATAATGAGGAAAATTTTATTTGGTTTGCAATAATGAGTGTTTTAGATTACGTAGATAAGATTTTAGTTTGGGATACTGGGTCAACTGATAAAACTGTTGAAGTTATTAAAACGATAAATAGTAATAAATTAAAGTTTAAAGAAGTTGGTAAGGTTGATCCCATGGAATTTACTAAAATGCGTCAGAAGATGCTTGAGGAGTCGAAATGTGACTGGATATTAATTTTGGATGGAGATGAAATTTGGTGGGAAAAGTCAATTAAGATGGTTGTTTCCGAAACCAATAAAAGAGGTAATATTGATGCAGTAGTAGTGCCCATGGTTGTGCCGGTTGGAGATATATATCACATGCAAGATCAGTCTGCAGGAAAGTATAAACTTTTGGGAAAAACTGGACACTTAAGCTTAAAAGCCTTCAGTAAAAAAATTCCCGGGCTTCACGTAGACTGGCCATATGGTAAAGAAGGTTTTTTTGATGGCAGTGGAAAATTAATACAGGAAAGAGAGAGGATCATCTTTGTGGATGCCCCGTTTTTGCATGTAACTCACTTAAGAAGGTCTTCTGTAAAAAGAAAATATGATAAGTTTAAATATGAACTGGGTGAGAAAGTTGATAAAAGCTTTAAATTTCCGGAAGTTTTATACAGAAGTTACCCTAATAGCGTTGCTTCTCCCTGGAATAAAATGTCGGGGGATGAATTAATTAAGTCTCAAATACTGACACCACTCCGAAAGTTTAAGAGGAGAATCTTAAATTAAATTTATGAACAACGGCTTTGGGCAACAGACTCTGGAAAGTATGAGTCAGGCTGTCTGGTATAATAGGTGGACTTTAAATAAATTTAAAAAATATCTTAAGGGTGAAATTTTAGAAGTGGGATGCGGGATAGGCAATTTTACCAGGAGTTTGAAAGATTATGGAGATGTGTATGCTGTTGATATAGATAAGCATTATATTAATGAAGTTAAAAAAATTATTGGCGGAAGAGCCGGATTTGGAGATATAGAAAAGGGTAAATATTTTTTTAAGGATAAAAAATTTGCCACAGTTGTTTTTATCAATGTATTGGAGCATATAAAAAAAGATAAAGAAGCGCTTAGGAATTTATATCTTCTTTTAAAAGATGGCGGTTACTTAATTTTACTTGTTCCTGCACACCGTTCATTATATGGCATGATTGATGAATCAATAGGTCATTTTAGAAGATATGAAAAAAAAGATTTAGTCAAAAAACTTACTGGTGTTGGATTTAAAATTTTAGGTTGTCGAAAATTAAATTTTTTGGGAGCGATAGGGTGGTTTTTGACAGGGAAAATTTTTGGCGAGAATAGGGTGAGTAAAAATAAGATAGGACTATTTAATTTAGTGGCACCTTTAACTTTACCAATTGAAAACATAATCGAACCACCTTTTGGAACCTCTATACTTGTAATAGCTCAAAAGACCAAACCATGAAACTCTCAATTATTATCCCTGTTTATAATGAGGAAAAAACAATAAAGCAAATTATTGATAGAGTTAGAAATGTAAAGCTTCCGAATGGCATAAAAAAAGAAATTATTGTAATAGATGACGGATCGATAGATAATTCAAAATTCAAAATTAAAAATTTAAAATTTGGAGATATAAAAAAAGTTTTTCATGAAAGGAATCTAGGCAAGGGTGCTGCTATCAGGTCAGGACTTAAATTAGCCACTGGTGATTTTATTATTATTCAGGATGCAGATTTGGAATATGATCCAACCTACTACTCTTTACTGCTCAAACCAATTTTAGAAAATCAGGCAAGAATAGTCTATGGCACAAGACTAATAAATTATCCTCTGAAACTTTGGGGGGAGGACAAAACTGTTCTACCAACACACTTGATTGCTAACAGATTGTTAACCGGACTAACCAATTTACTTTACAGGTCAAATTTGACTGATATGGAAACCTGTTATAAGGTTTTTAAAACAAGTTGTCTTAAGGGGATTAATTTAAACTCTAACAAATTTGACTTTGAGCCGGAAATAACTGCGAAATTTTTAAAAAAAGGATTTAGAATATTTGAAATTCCCATAAAAGTTAAACCAAGATCCTACAGGCAAGGTAAAAAAATTAGCTGGATAGATGGATTGAAGGCGGTTTTTGCACTATTTAAATTTCGATTTTCAGATTAAATGAAAGCATATATTTTTCTTATTCTTATTATTGTTCTATCTGCTTTTCTTAGATTTTACAATCTGGGAAATATTTATGTTTTTAACTTTGATGAAGAATATCAAGCCACCTACGCATGGACACAAGTCTTAGATTTGCATCCGATCTGGATTGGGGTTAGCGCCTCTTTCCTCGATTTTTACATGGGTCCCTTATTTACTTATATTACTGCATTTTTTCTGGCTATTTCTAAGGGTGATCCACTTATAACAGCATATATCGCCGCTCTCACAGGAACTCTTACATCCATAGTGATTTTTTTTATTGGCTGGAGACTTTTTAATTTAACAACCGGTTTTATTGCAGGATTGCTTTATGCAGGATTACCTCTTTTTGTTTTTTATGACCAAAAATATTGGAATCCAATGTTCGCACCTCTAATAGTGTTATTAATATTTATAACCCTCAATTTAGTTCACAGATCAAAATGGTGGTGGATATGTTTTGCCGCTTTAGTTGGACTTATTTTCGAAACAGAGCTTGCTCCTATACCTGTAGTTTTGATAGGAATGTGGTATTTTTTTAAAAAAGGTTATTGGAAAGATATTAAACTTGTGTTTTTTTGCTTAGTAACTTTTTTATTATTATATTGGCCTTTACTTATTTTTGATATTAACCATAACTTTAGTAATATAACGGTACTTACAAGACTTCAAGAGCAAATCAGTAAGGCGCAAATTACATTTAACCCTGAAACTAAGCTACATTCATTGTTTGACAGCCTGGGAAGATTTTGGTATTTGAAGGCAGGTAATTCCAATGCAGATGAGATTAATATAAGCTGCAGCTCATTATCTGTAAAGGAAGAATTTAAATTTATAGATCGCTATGCGGAACGCACATATGCACCTTTTTGGCTCTCACTGGTTTCTTTAGCCGGAATACTACTATTTCTTTTTACCGGTTTAAAAAGTAAAAAAAGACCCGAACAGTTACTGGCTATTTGTATCTTAACTTTGTTGATTTCTTATTTTATTTATCCCGGCGGATCCTTTGAGTATCATAATTTAGGACTTTTTGCGCTACTTACTTTCATACCTGGAATATTCATTAGTAAGATAAGCAAACAATATAGATTAATTTTTATTGCCCTTGTAATATTCGTAATAGCTTTAGGTCTAAATACTGTTTTGAACGCTTCGGACAAATTTGGATTGGGTTCCAAAAAAATACTAATTTTAAAAGTAATGGACTTTATTGGAGAAAAGACTTTTAGTATAGAAGGAAGGGGAATTTGTCATAACTGGGAAGGTTGGAGATACTTGTTTAAAATTTATGGTAGAGTTCCATACAGAAGTTATACAGATCAAAATTTTGGATGGTTATATCCTGATGAGATAAAGACTGGAGAAGGAGAATATACAGTTATATTATCTGAAGATAGACTTCCTTTAAAAGCAAACTTAAATGATGTGCCATTTGTAAAAGTAGGAGGTTATAAAGCTTACATTAGAAAAAATATGGAAGGAATTCAAAAGTGAAAATATTATTTTTGAGCAGATACCAAAATAAGCTTAGTAGAGGAGCAGAGAATTTCGTTAAAGAGTTGACACTTCGAGTTTCAAAAAAAAATCAAGTGGATATATTTGCAGATGTAGATGCCGATTCTTTATCAAAGATTATAAAAGGGAAATACGATTTGGTGATCTCAATCAATGGTAGATTACAAGCTTTTTTAGCTTCTTTAGGGAGGCTTCTGGGTGGATATAAATTATTAACTGGTGGCCACAGTGGTATTGGTCTGGATGATATTTGGAATATAGCATTTGTGAGGCCGAATATATTTGTTGCCTTAACCGAGCATCAGAGAGCTTGGGATAAAAAATGGGGTTTTGGAATAAAAATAATTAAAATTCCTAATGGAATTGATTTAGAAAAATTTTCACCTAATGGACCTAAAATAGATTTAAATCTTCCTAGGCCAATTATTTTATCTGTTGGGGCTTTAACTTGGTATAAGTACCATTCGAGGGTGATAAGGGCAATGAGGGAGATAGGGGAAGGGTCTATTTTAATCGTAGGGGAGGGAGGGGAAAAGGAAAATTTAGAGAATTTAGGAAAAAGATATCTAGGTGAGAGGTTTAAAATTGCAAATTTCGATTATGACGATATGCCAAAAGTTTATAGAAGCTGTGATTTGTTCACACTCCCCTCCTGGAGTAGGGAAGCCTTTGGTATTGTATATCTTGAAGCCATGGCATCTGGTCTGGGCGTGGTTGCTCCCGATGATGCCCCAAGACATGAAATTATTGGAGATGCCGGAATTTTTGTTGATGTTGGTGATGCCGATAGGTATGCAGAAGCATTGGATAAGGCATTAAGCATTGATTGGTCAAAAAAAGCAAGAGATCAAGCAGAGCAATTTTCTTGGGATAAAATTGCCAAAGAATATGAAAGAGTTTTTGAAGAGTTAGTAAGTCATTAAATTTATGATTTCAGCGGTAATTGTAACATATAATGAGGCAAATAATGAGGCAAAGACATTAAAAAATTGTTTAAGTAGCATCACGGGATATGTTGATGAAATTGTTGTTGTGGATTTGGGTTCAAATGATGACAGTGTAAAAATTGCCAAGCAGTATCAAGCTAAAATTTTTACTCATAAAAAAGTAGATTTTGTAGAAAAAGTCCGTGATTTCGCTGTTTCAAAAGCCCAAGGTGATTGGATATTGGTTTTAGATCCAGATGAAATAATAACTCCTACTTTGTGGAAGAAATTTAAAGAAATAGCTTCGGAAGGAAAATTTGAGGCAGTTAATATCCCTAGAAAAAATATTTTTTTTGGTCGCTTTATTAAACATACAAATTGGTGGCCGGATAATCATGTCAGATTTTTTAAAAATGGAAGTGTTAAGTGGAATGATAAAATTCATGTTTATCCAAAGGTGTACGGAAGAGTTCTAGATTTGCCAGCCATAGAGGATTTAGCTATTATCCACCGTGGTTATGATTCCATACAACAATTTATAGACCGTCAAAACAGATATTCATCAGTTGAAGCGGATAATTTATACAATGAGGGAGGGAGATTTTCCTGGACTTCTTTCTTCTGGTGGCCTGCCAGGGAATTTTTGGTAAGGTTTATCAAACATCAAGGATTTCTGGATGGATTTTACGGATTTTCTTTAACTTATCTGATGATGGTCTATAAAATTATGGTTTTAGTAAAGCTTTGGGAAAGAGGGAAAGAAAGGAGAGAAGAGTGATTTGGATAATACTTTTTTTCGGATTGGGTCTAAGACTTATTAGTATAAACCAAAGCCTTTGGCTTGATGAGGCAATTAATGTTTTAGCAACTCAAAAATTTTCTCTTTTGGGTATGATTACGGAGTACGCAAAGGCTGATTTTCATCCGCCGGGTTTTTTTATTATCCTTTGGATTTGGACAAAGATATTTGGGATAAGTGAGATTTCGTCTAGATTACCGTCAGTAATATTTGGCGTACTGGCAATATATATAGTATATCTGATAGGTCAAAAAATACATTCCAGGACTTTAGGGATATTTTCCGCTTTGCTTTTGGCTGTTAACCCTTTACATATATACTACAGTCAGGAAGCCAGGATGTATGCTTTAGCAACCCTGGCTGTTTTAATTAACATTTTTCTGCTTATAAAACTTATTAAAGGAGAGAGGATAAATTTATTTTTACTTATCCTAAGCGATTTATTTATTCTGGCGTCCGATTATATTGCTTATTTTATTTTTCCCGCGCAACTTTTTTTTCTACTATTCATAAAAAGAAAGGAAATCATTAAAAAATGGATTATAGCTCTATCGGTGGCTTTGGTCTTGGGAATTTGGTGGCTGCCCCTGTTTTTGGGCCAGCTAAATGTCGGATCAATTGCATCAAGCAATTTACCAACCTGGAAATTTGTTGCCGGAGCTTTTGATTTGAAAACACTTCCTCTTACATTTGTAAAATTTATTATTGGAAGAATCAGTTTGGCTGATAAACTATTATATGCAACTATCTTACTGCCGGTTTTAGGCTTATTTGGTTATCTTCTTTGGAAAGGTATTCAGTCAGTCAGTGGTTTTTATAGGCAACTATTTACTTGCTGGATTATAATTCCACTTCTTATAGCTACTTTGGTTTCTTTTGTGATTCCGGTATATAACTATTTCAGAGTACTTTATGTTTTACCGGGTATAATTCTTTTAGTTTCTATAGGTACCTTATCTTTGGAGAAAAAAGTAAAATATGTTTTCTTGGCAGGAACTGTCTTAATAGAGTTATTTTGTACTTATGTTTATTTATTTAATTCCGACTTTCAACGGGAGGATTGGAGAGGATTAGTAAGCTTTTTCAAGGATAAACCAACAGCTCTGATTTTATTTGAAAGTTCAGGCAACTTACCTCCTTTTGATTATTATGCGAAAAATAACTTAAAAGCAAAAGGAGCCTTAAAAGATTTTCCAGCAAAAAATGAAAGTGATATAGCTTTCTTGGAAGAAACCGAAAAAGATGTTTACCTTGTTGAATATCTGGTAGAAATCAGTGACCCTCAAAGATTAGTAGGTAGAAAGTTACTTGGCTTAGGATATGAGCAAATAGATACTAAAAATTTTACCGGAGTAGGGTTTGTTTACCATTATGTTAAAAAATAATTTGCAATATTTAATACTTGGACTGGTTTTGCTGACCCATGCTTTTGTTTTAAATAAGTTAATATTTTTCCCCTATCCCGAACTTTTTATTTATCCATATTTAACAAATCAAGGGCTAAAACCTTATTCTCAAATCTTGGACCAACATTTTCCGGGACTGATGTTTTTGCCTATAAATTTTGATAATTTGGGAATGATTAGCCCAGAAGTAGCCAGAATATGGTTGATAGCTATTGTAATTATTACTCAGATGCTTCTATTTTATATTTCACGGCAAATTTTCAAAAATGACCTTAAGGCATTATTGGTTAATATTTTATACTTGATATGGCAGCCGTTTTTTGAGGGGTGGGTGTTTTGGATAGATTCTTTTTTGCCATTAATTTTACTGCCGGCATTTTATGGTTTGTATAAACAAAAGTTTTTTCTGACAGGGCTTTTATTGGGCTTGGGGATTATTTTTAAGCAGGTGCTTATTCCACTCTCTTTTCTTGTATTAATTTATATTTTTTGGGAGAGCAGGGAACTCGGGGCACTTAGAAGATATTTATACGGATTAAGTTTGCCTATTGTTTTAATGATTACTTATCTTTTCTCAATCGAGGTTTTAGGAGATTTTTGGTTTTGGACAATTACTTTTAATCTTACAACCTATGCTCAATATGGCAGGGGAGCGGTAGTTGATTCTGCCCACCTTTTAAGAGTGGTTTTAGTTTTCGGTGCTGCTTCCCTAATCCTTTTTAAAATCAAGGATAAATTATCTCAAATGATATTAATTTTCTTAATTGGCAGCCTGACAGGCCTTTCTACAAGATTTGATTTTGTACATTTTCAACCGGCTCTTCCCTTTGCTGTTTTGGCAACGGTGTATGGGATGGAGAGGTTAGGGAGATTGGGGATGGTTAGGGTTTTTGGGATAGGTTATATACTAATTACAATCTGGTGGTTGGGTATTTTTTATAAGGGTCACATAGGTGATAAAGTTTTCTTTTTTGATGAGCAAACAAAAATGGTTGCATCCAAAATTCAACTATATACTAAACCGACTGAAAAGATTTTTGTTTTTGGAGCAGCGCCACATCTTTACCAGATGAGTAAAACTTTACCTGCAGGGGATGTGTTTGTTTTCCAATTCCCGTGGTTCTTAAAAGAAGCTGAAGATAGGGTGTTGGAAGGAATTAAGAGGGATAAACCTGATATTATAGTATCAGACAGATCTGTAAAAATTGAAGGTCTACCAATAACTGAATTTGCCAAAGAAATTGATAGTTATATACAACAAAATTATGAGGTTATAGATCCAGTTGGAACAACTTCCATAATGCGCCGCAAATAATAGCACAATACCAAGAAGATGTTACAATTAACCCATGCTTAGAGTTGGTATGGATATCTCACAACTTGCACACAGAGGCGGGGTTAATACATATACTGATAACTTAACCCGGGAATTTTCTAAATTTAAAGATCTGGAGATGATCTATTTTTATTCCTCGTTAAGAAAGCCTTACAAGGGAAACCTTAAAAATGTAAAAAAATATAGACTTCCACCTACTCTTTTTGAAATGCTTTTTAATAGGTGGAGAAATGTTAATATTGAAAAATTCATAGGTCCATTGGATATATTCCATTCCTCTGACTGGACCCAGCCACCCGCAAAAGCCAAAAAGATAACCACTTTTCATGATTTAATTCCCATAAAATATCCCGAGTGGTCACATCCCAAGATTGTTGCTGTTCACAAAAGGCGGCTTTATTTGGTGGAAAGAGAGATTGATATGGTAATTGCCGTATCAGAATCTACAAAAAAGGACTTACTGGAAGTTTCATCAATTCCGGAAGAAAAAATAACTGTTATCTATGAAGCTCAGACAGCAGATTTTAGACCAAAGTCAAAAGAAAAACAAAATGCATTCAGAAAAAAATATGGCTTACCTGAAAAATATGTATTGGCTATCGGAGGAATAGGGGAAAGGAGAAATTTGGAAAGAATAAGGGAGGCTTCCAAAGATTATAACCTGGTGATAGCTGGTCAAACAATTCCCTGGCTTTCTATTGGAGAGCTCCAGCTTCTTTATGCATCGGCAAGCGTTTTACTTTATTGTTCTATATATGAAGGATTTGGACTGCCGATTGTTGACTGTTTTGCCTGTGGAGTGCCTGTAGTCACTTCAGATGTTTCATCAATGCCGGAAATAGCAGGGGATGGAGCAATATATGCCAATCCAAGAAATGTCTCCGACATGAAAGAAAAACTAAAAATGGTTATGGAAGATGAAGGCTTAAGGAAAGATTTAATTAAAAAAGGTTTCAAGCAAGTTAAAAAATTTTCCTGGAAAAAAGCTGCCAGGGAAACTGCGGAAGTTTATCGGAGGCTCACGCAATGAGAATTGCCATCGATGGTTATGAGGCAAACGTTTTGCAAAGGCTTGGGTCCTCACAGGTGGCTTTTGAACTGATAAGACATTTAGAAAAGATTGATAAAAAAAATGAATACACCATATTTTTACCAGACCCCCCACTTAGTGATTTACCTAAAGAAAGGCAGGGATGGAAGTATAAAATTCTAAGACCTAAAAAGTTCTGGACAAGAATTGCCCTACCATTGGAATTATATATAAGAAAAGGCAGGTATGATTTAATATATTCCCCTACCCACTATATCCCCAGGTTCTCATCCATAAAAAGAATTGCTACCATATTTGACTTATCTTTTTTACATTTTCCCGAAATGTTTAACAAAAAAGACTTGTGGCAGCTTACAAATTGGACAAAATTTTCTATTGACAATGCCGACCACATAATTACTATTTCCAATTTTTCAAAACAAGACATTATCAAAAATTACGGTATAGATAAAAATAAAATTACTGTTGCTTACCCGGGGATAGATGTAAACATTTTTCATCCGATCGGAAACAAAATGAAAATTCAAAAAACATTTAAAAGATACAAAATTAAAGATTCCTACGTTATATATATAGGGACCATACAACCAAGGAAAAATCTTATAAGACTAATGGAGGCTTTGGCAAGAATAGATAATCTGAATTTGGTGGTAGTTGGAAAAACTAAAGGAGAGGGGAAGCAAGGGTGGATGTTTCAGGATATTTTGAATACTCCAAAAAGATTAGGGATAGAAAATAGGGTAAAATTTTTAGGGTATGTTGAAGCAGAAGATTTACCATATCTTTTATCAGGAGCAGAGGGTTTTATCCTCCCATCCCTTTGGGAGGGATTTGGTATACCTGTTATAGAAGCGATGGCTTGCGGGACACCGGTGATTGTCTCTAATATTGCATCATTACCTGAAGTTGTGGGTCAGGCCGGGCTATTGGTAGATCCTTATTCGGTTGATCAGATAGAGCAGGCAACAAGGACTATTACTTCTGATAAAAAGTTAAGGCTGAAATATTCAAAACTGGGTCTTGAGCAGGTTAAAAAATTTTCCCGGGATAAAATGGCAAAACAGGTTTTAAAAGTTTTTGAAAAAGTCGGTAAAGTTGTATAATTTGAATATGGTTTTATTTCATGATCGAATGGGAAGGAAACTTAGTATGGGAGAAGCATCAGGTAAGGTGGGAAATAGATTTTATAATTGGCTGGCTGATTTTTTTCTTTTTTGGCTTCAGCTTAAATGTTACATACCTTCCCATCATGTAAGAAGATTTTTGCTTAGACTCTGTGGCGCAAAAATTGGCAAGGGTTCCGCAGTACATATGGGTATAAGCTTTTTTTCTTTAAAAAACCTCGCCATTGGTCAGGATACCATAATAGGTAGGAATGCATTTTTAGATGGAAGAGCCCCAATACATATTGGCAACCATGTTGATATTGCCTCAGATATAATGGTTTATAACTCTGAACACGACATAAATTCTGAAGAATTTAATACTGTTTTAGGATTGGTTGAGATTGGTGATTATGTGTTTATCGGTCCAAGAGCCATTATTCTGCCTGGAGTGAAAATTGGCAAAGGGGCGGTGGTGGCAGCAGGAGCTGTAGTAACTAAAGATGTAGCAGAATTTTCCATAGTAGGTGGAGTACCTGCAGAAGTTTTAGGCGAGAGGAAATTAAAAGATCCTAAATATAAACTGGGAAGAGCAAGATGGTTCCAATGAAATATCTTTTTGTTATTTTTTCAATAATTCTTCTCATATATATGTTTTGGCCAGGGCCCGGCAAAATATTCGACTTTCCGGCCTTGCCAAACTCTGCGAAATCAAATCTGGAAGGCGATACAATTCAAATACCAAACGTCTCGGCATATTTTTCTAACAATTACCGTGATTTTGCTGTCTGGTTTTATTCACAACATTATCAAGAAAACACTTTTTTTTTCCTACCGCCCTTGAGGCTAAATCATCCGCCGGAGTATTCCTGGATTGCGATTAAAAGACATACAGACAGTACTTATCTGGAAGAGTTAATTTATCCTTTAAGAGATTCATTGTATATTAATGGTCTTGAACTTTTTAATCCGGATAAAACCCCAAAGTTTTGGGGAGTAATCCCTTTTGAAGTAGATGGAAAATTGTGGGATACAAAAGTAACTCTTAGATTTTATCCTTCTTCCTTTTGGGCAAGATTTTTAGTTTGGACGGGGATATCGGTAAGCATACTTTTTCTATATAGATTAGGTAGAAAGATTTTATTATGAAAGAACTTTGCTTAAAAATTAATTCCTTACTTTTTTGGCCAATACTTTTTCTTTTTGTTTTTATTCCTATTTATCCAAAGTTTCCACTGCTTAATGTTTCAGGTACTTTTGTAGCAGTAAGGCTGGAAGATATTTTTATAGCAATTGTTATAGCAGCGTGGTTCATAAGTATTATTTTATCCGGTAAAATAAAAGAATTTTTGGAAAGTAAAATAAATCAGGTTATAATTCTCTTTTTAGGAATTGGATTGCTCTCTTTATTTTCAGCAATTTTCTTAACCCATACTTCAAGTTTACATTTAGGGTTACTTCATTGGCTGCGTAGACTTGAGTTTATATTGCTTCTTCCAGTCATAGCTTCTGTTGTAAAAACCAAGAAACAACTTTACATAATTTTGCTAACTCTCTCACTGGTTTTACTTATTGTGAATATTTATGCTTTTGGGCAGCAACACCTGGATTGGCCTGTTGTATCCACAACCAACTCCGAATTTGCCAAAGGATTGATACTAAGATTAACCCCTGATGCAAGAGTCAATGCAACATTTGCAGGTCACTATGATTTTGCAGCCTTTTTAGCAATGGCGTTTTGTCTAATGGTTCCTCTTTTTTTCGCAGTCAAAAAAAGATTTAAACTTTGGATCTTGGGTTTAGGAGTAGTATCTTCAGTAGTGCTTGTTATGACATCAGCAAGGGTATCTTTTGTGGCAGCAATCTTTGGTATTATAACGGCACTTCTTCTAACAGGTAAAAAGAAATTTTTGCTGCTTCTTTTTATTATTCTTTTGGTAATTTTAATCTATCCATCTAACCTAAGAAACAGACTGGTTTCAACAGTTACCGTTAATCTCCTTAAACAGTGGGATAGCTATCAGGGTAAAACAGATGATCAGAAGAAAAGAGCAAAGCTAAATATACCTACCTTAGCAATAAAAACATCAAGTACATCAGCTCAAACATCTACTTTTGCATCCGGATCTGCTCTCCCTACAGATATCACTCCTGGTGAGCCTGTAGATACAACCGAACTTGGGGTTTATAGATCATTTTCTATCAGATTAAATATTGAATGGCCAAGAGCTATTTTAGCTTTTATTAAAAATCCTTTCCTGGGTACAGGATATTCATCATTGGGTATAGCAACGGATAATGATCTACTCCGCTCTTTGGGGGAAGTGGGAATTCTTGGCACAGCGGCGTTTGCGCTTGTACTAATTGCTGTATCAAAAAGAATTTGGCGAATATATAAAGAAAGCGTTGGATTTATAAGATATTTTTCAGCGGGGGTATTATCTTTAATTTTAGCCTTTCTTTTTAACAGCCTTTTTATTGACGTATTTGAAGCATCCAAGGTAGCATCACTTTTTTGGATGGTTTTAGGACTGACCCTTGCAACTAAAAATTTCAGATGAAATTTTTTAAAATTATTTCAAATCAATACTTTTGGTTGGCACTAATTTTATTTTTTGGTTTTTTGGTGAGACTTTATAAAATTGATTCACCTATTGCTGATTGGCATTCTTGGAGACAAGCAGATACGGCAGCTGTTACAAGAAATTTTGTAAAGCTGGGATTTAATCCCTTTTTACCAAAGTATGACGATATGTCAGGTGTAGCTGAAAATTCTATACCAAATCCCGCAAGGTTCCGTTTTGTAGAATTTCCTATATATAATATAGTAGTATACCCGTTTTATTTAATATTTGGAGTATCAGAAGTTTATCATCGTTTAGTTTCGGTTATATTCTCCAGCGCATCAATAATTTTTCTTTATCTGATTGCCAGAAAATATACAAATATTATTACAGCACAAATTGCAGCTTTTATATTTGCCCTTTTACCGTTTAATGTATTCTTCTCAAGAACCACGTTACCTGAACCTACTTTTATTTTCTTTGGTTTAGGAATGCTCTATTTTGTAGATAAATGGATCTGGGAGAATAGGGGAATTTGGGGGATTTGGGGGATGATTTTTACTGCTTTCGCATTTTTAATAAAGCCTTGGGCAGTATTTTTCTTCTTACCACTATTTTATTCTGTTTATAAAAAAAGAGACAAATCCTTCTTTTTTAAAAAATTTACCCCCTTTTTATTATTAAGCCTTTTGCCATTTGCTTTTTGGAGGCTTTGGATTTTGCAACAGCCGGAAGGAATCCCATCCTCTTCCTGGTTATTAAACAGCGACGGTATCCGATTTCGTCCCGCATTTTTTTGGTGGATTATTTCTGAAAGAATTGGTCGTGAGATACTTGGGGTTACAGGTGCATTCCTTTTTCTCTTAGGGCTTATTATTAAAGTAAAAAGCGGTTCCTTCTTGCATATTTGGCTTTTGTCTCATATTTTATTTATTACCATTTTTGCAACGGGTAATATAAGACATGATTATTACCAGGTAATTTTTGTTCCAATTGCCTCAATTTTTACTTCTTGTGGATTTATTTATCTTTTCCGACGTTCGATTGATTTCATTCCAAGAGTTTGGACAATTTTTTTGGCACTACTCTTTTTTCTTTTAACATTTTATTTTGGATGGAAGGAAGTTAAGGGTTTATATCAAATAAATAATTATCCAATAGTTGAGGCAGGTAAATTTGCAGATAAGATACTACCGAAAGATGCTTATATTTTAGCACCATATAACGGAGATACGGCTTTTCTTTACCAGACAAACCGTCCCGGCTGGGCTTTGGTTCCAGCTTCAGTAAAAGACCTCATTTTAGACTATGGAGTTACTTATTATATTTCAACAGCAAATGATGAGAGAACTTCTTGGGTACTTCGACACTTCGAAATTTTAGAACAAAATCCCCAATTTGTCATAGCGGACCTTACAAAATTAAAGGAAAAATTTGACGACAAAGGGGATAAGGAGCCCTAGTTTTCTTATGAGGGTTTTAATGCTGACTCCATACCTGCCTTACCCTCTTCTTACGGGAGGTCAAACAAGATCCTACAATTTAATAAAAAGATTAGCTGCACTAAATCATGAGATTACTCTTTTTTGTCTTGTTAAAAATGTTTTGGAAAGAAGATATGTCGGGGAACTTGAAAAATTTTGTAAGGAAGTAAAAGTATTTATAAGATCTGAAAAACCCTGGACGCCCGGGAATATACTGCGGACTGGTTTTAGCTTTTACCCATTTTTGGTAATAAGAAATTGGGCAAGCGGCGAAAAAAACGAGATAGAAAAAGAACTGGCTTATGAGAATTTCGATCTTATTCATGCTGAAACATTTTATGTTATGCCACATATTCCCCAAACTTCCATCCCAATTCTTTTGGTTGAACAGACAATAGAGTATTTAGTCTACAGGCATTTTGTGGATGAGTTCAAGCTTCCAGTAGTTAAGCAACTTTTGTATTTGGATGTTTTTAAAATGAAATACTGGGAACTTAGATATTGGAATAAAGCAAGAAAAGTAGTTGCTATGTCCCAAGAGGATAAAAAAACAATGCTTTCGGAGACCACAAGTTTAGATGTTGATATTGTTCCAAATGGTGTAGATAATAATTACTTCGGGGAAAAAACAGCAACGAAAGCATCCGCGCCAACCATTCTATATCTTGGTAATTTTACATGGTTACAAAACAGAGAAGCGGTCCAAGTTTTGGTAGATAAAGTTTGGCCCGCTATTAAAAGAAAACTGCCGAATGCAAAACTTTGGATTATAGGGAAAGACGCAAAAGCTTTTTTTGCAAATCTTAAATCAAAAGATATAAAAGTTGATGAGGTAGATGATGTTAGAGCAGTCTATCAAAAGGCATCTATTTTGGTTGCGCCTATTTATGGCGGTGGCGGTACAAGGTATAAAAATTTGGAAAGTTTTGCATCAGGACTGCCTGTTGTGACAACATCAATCGGCATAAGCGGTACCGATGCAAAAGATGGAGTAGAAGTTATCATCCGAGATGATCCGGAAGAAATAGCTAAAGCCGCGCTTAAGCTACTTGATGATGCAACGCTCTATAAGCGAATTGCTATAAACGCAAAAAACATGGTTAAAGAAAAATATGATTGGGACCCTATTGCCAAACAGTTAAGTGATATTTATGAGGAGTTGGGAAAAAAATTATAATTATGAGGATTGTAATTGATGGTCGGATGTACAAAGAATCCGGGATAGGTAGATATATCAGAAATTTAATAACAAATCTGCAGTCATTGGATAAATATAATGAATATTACATTTTACAATTAAAGGCAGACTATGATACTCTAGTGTATCATAATAATTTCAAAAAGGTTTTGACTGATTTTAAATGGTATGGAGTAAAAGAGCAGATAGAATTACCCGGAATTCTAAATAATTTAAAAGCGGATATAGTGCATTTTCCTCATTTTAATGTACCAATTTTCTACAAAGGAAAATTTGTAGTAACAATCCATGATTTAATACATCAGCATTTTCAAATGAAAAGAGCTACAACACTGGATCCTATTGCGTATAGATTCAAACAATTTGGCTATAAAAAGGTTTTTATAAATTCTGTTGTTAATTCTAAAAAAATTCTAGTTCCTTCGGAATATGTAAAGCAAACATTGATCAGGGAATGGAAAGTTGATGAAAGAAAGATAGCAGTAACTCCTGAAGCAGTTGATGACAAATTGTTCACGACCCACTTCACCCGCAAAATGAAGAAGTTCGGAATTGAGAGGCCATATATTTTTTATGTAGGTAATGCACATCCTCATAAAAATATAGAGGGGTTAATAAAATCCTTTTTAGCCCTAAAAGAAAAAAATAAAGATTTGCAACTTGTGTTATCGGGACATAACAATTATTTCTGGCAGAAAATAAAATCTGAAAATAATTTTGAAGGAATAATTTATACAGGAGAAGTTACAGATGAGGAATTAGTTTCCTTATACAAAAATGCTAAAGTCTTTGTTATGCCGTCGTATGAAGAAGGTTTCGGTATACCTATACTTGAGGCGATGGTATGTTCTTGTCCAGTTGTTTCATCAGATGCCGGTTCTTTAAAAGAAGTAGGGGGAAATGCAGCTGTTTATTTTGATCCGAAAGATCAGGGGAATATGGTAGATAAGATAGATATGGTGTTAAACTCAGAAAAGATACAAAAAGCATTAATAGAAAAAGGCAAAAAAAGAGTAAAATTATTCAGTTGGGAAAAGTTTGCAAAGCAAACTCTAGAGGTATACCAAAAATGCGTGTTGCAATAGTACATGATGATTTAGTCCAGTGGGGTGGGGCGGAAAGAGTGCTTTTGGGAATATGTGAAATATTTCCGGATGCTCCTATCTATACATCTGTTTATGATATAGACAATTTAATCCTCAAGGATAATTTTGTCCACAAAAAAATTATTACTTCTTTCCTGCAAAAAATACCTGGTTGGAGATCTCTTTACAAAACCCTACTTCCTTTTTATCCAATTGCGTTTGAGCAATTTTCATTTGACGGATACGATTTAGTTATTTCTCAAACTACAAGATTTGCAAAATCTATAATTACTAGACCCGGTACAGTCCATATATGTTATTGTCATACTCCCCCACGCTTTTTATGGCATTTTTCCGAACAGAAAAATTATGGCATTCTGGAACCAATTATGAGCAAATTAAGAATCTATGATCAAGTTTCTAAAAATCGAGTAGATTATTTTATTGCGGGTTCAGAAAATGCAAGAAAAAGGATAAAAAGAGTTTATAAAGTAGATTCAAAAGTGGTATACCCCTTTGTGGATCTTAAAAGATTTGAAGGTATTGAAACTTTTGACGGGGGGTACTTTGTGGTAGTGACTAGAACTAACAAATATAAAAGGGTTGATTTAACAATTGAAGCATGTAAGAGGTTAGTTTTTTCCTTAAAGGTGATTGGTAAGGGGGATTGGGTAAATGGGGAAGATAAGGGTGATGTAGAATTTCTTGGTGAGTTAAATGACCAGATGGTAGTAAAAGTTTTGGCAGGATGCAGAGCATTGATTATTCCCGGAATAGAAGATTTTGGAATAATCTCTTTGGAGGCACAGGCTTTAGGCAAGCCTGTGATTGCCTACAAAGGAGGCGGCGCACTCGAGACGGTTATTAATGGTAAAACTGGAATCTTATTTAACAAGCAAAATGTAGAAAGTTTGACTTCCGCATTGATTGGATTAAATGATTCGCAACATTTTAGGGAAACAGCAATCAAAAGGCATGCGTCTTATTTTAGTAAAGAAAGTTTTCATAGAGCCTTTAAACAAACTGTTGATTCTTTGGTATACTAATTAGATTATGTTTTACGATTTTATAAAGAGGTTTTTGGATATAATTGGTGCGATTTTTGGTTTGTTGATGCTTTTCCCCCTATTTTTACTCATTGCCATACTAATAAAATTAACATCTGCCGGCCCTGTACTTGCAGATACTCCGATGCGGGTTGGTAAGGGTGGTAAGCTTTTTAAAATGTATAAATTTCGTTCCATGATTGCTAATGCTCACAGACTTTTAAAAACAGGCCTAAGTTTTAAAAAACTTTATGAAGAATATAAAAAAAGCAGCTACAAGCTGACTAAAGATCCACGTATTACTGGGTTTGGAAAATTTATCAGGAAATATTCTCTTGATGAACTTCCACAACTTATAAATGTTTTAAAAGGTGAAATGAGTTTAGTTGGGCCGCGCGCTTATTATCCCGATGAACTTTCCCAACAGCAAAAGAATTTCCCCCAAACTTCAAAGTTTGTTAAGATTATTTTGTCAGGTAAACCGGGGGTAACAGGAGTTTGGCAGGTGAGTGGAAGATCCGAAATAAATTTTGAAAAAAGGGTTAAGCTGGATGCTTTATATGTTAAAAAAAGATCGATTCTTTATGACCTTTGGATCATACTGCGAACAATTCCAGCAGTATTTTCCGGAAGAGGGGCAGTTTAATGAATAGAATCTATTACGGTAGAAAAAAATCCCGCAGATCTTCTAAAAAATTATTTTTTGCGCTGGTAATTTTAGTTTCCGCTATATTTTTTCCGCTTTTTTTTGCTTATCTTGGTGCAAAAGATCTTCAAAAATCTTCCAAGGCTTTGGCTTCCGCATACCAGAACCAAAATTTTGGACAAATACAAAAAGAAACTACTAATATTAAGAATGCTTTTGTTAAAACAAATATTTCCTTAACTCCCCTGTTGTGGTTAAGGTTTGTACCGATTATTGGAGGATATTACGGAGATGTTAAGGGGCTAGTCTCCGCATCTGTTGAGGATCTGACAGCCGCTGAAAAGTTACTTGCCCGCCTTAAAGAATATGAGGAGCAGTTGGGTTTTTCGGGTACCCCTTTGGCAGGACCGGAAAGAGTATCCCAGGCAATAAAGATTTTGGAGAAATCTTTGTCGCATCTTGACGAGGTGAAAGGTCATTTTAGAAAGGCCGCATCATCGGTTCAAAGTATTGAAACGGATAAATATCCTAAAGTTTTGGGCGGTATTGAGTTAAGAAGATCGGCAGAGTTAGCCAAAAATATATTACTTGGGATTGATGTTGCGGCAAATGAGGGTTATCCGGCTCTTCAGAAAGCACCTTCTGCTTTAGGACAACCTACGGTTAAAACATACCTTTTGCTTTTTCAAAATGATAAGGAAATCCGTCCCACAGGTGGTTTTATAACAGCATTTGCGCATCTTAATATTGAAAAAGGTAAGATAAGCACAACCGTATCGGACGATATATATAGATTAGACGAAAGACTTCTTGCAACATGTCAGTCAAAGATTTGCCCTCTGACACCTCCTGAACCGATTGTTAAATATTTGCCCGAAGTTACCGGTAAAACCCGTTCTGCCTGGAGTATGAGAGATTCAAATATTTCTCCTGATTTGCCAACAGCCGCAAAAGAATTTGAAAGAATGTTTCAACTTTTAGGTCAGGGTTTGCCTTTTGATGGCATTATTTATATTGATTCACAAGTAGTGGAGGAATTAATTGAGGTGACAGGACCGATCGATGTTTTGGGTACTACATATTCAGCCGCAATAGATAAAAGATGCAATTGTCCAAATGTTATATACGAACTTGAATCTTATGCAGAGATTGCCGCAAAAGGTCAAGAAGATAGGAAAGCGATCCTGGGGGTATTAATGCAGCAGATTTTAGCCCGTGCACTGGGTTCTGACACGGATAAAATACCACTTCTGATAGAGACTTTGGCAAGGCTTGCTAACCATAAACACATAATGTTTTATATGCATGATGCAAATTTGCAGGATGCTTTGTCAACATTAAATTGGACCGGTGAGTTAAAGGAATATGATGGAGATTACCTTCATATTAATGACTCCAATTTTGCGGGAGGAAAATCCAATCTTTATGTTGAACAGAGTGTAACTCAAGAAATAGATGTTAAAGGAGATAAGGTTAAAAAGAAAATCGCAGTAGAATATAAAAATTCCCAACCCTTTGGCGTTTGGTTAAACGGGATAAACAGGGACTATGTGAGGTTTTATGCTCCATCTGGTAGTAAGCTAATATCATCGAAAGGTTTTGAGGAAGGCGTTAACACAATTGAGGATCTTGGGAAAACCGTGTTTGAGTCATTCTTAACTGTTAGACCCCAAAATAGTAGAAAGGTAGAAATAGAATTTACAACTCCTTATAATCCAAAGGGTGAGTATAAACTTCTTATCCAAAAACAACCCGGAGCCAAAGATTTTACCTATAAAATAAAAATAAACGGCTCCCAAAAGGGTGATTTTAAGCTGGATCGGGATAAAGAGTTTAAGTTTGACCTCTAGTTCTGCTAAACTTTCCTCATGAGAGGGTTTAAGACTGAAGGGATAATTTTAAAGAGAAGAAATTTTGGGGAGGCAGATAGAATCCTTACAGTATTTAGTTTGCAGAGGGGGAAAATTGTTGTTTTAGCCAAGGGGGTAAGAAGAATTACTTCAAGGAGGGCTGGCAATGTGGAACTGCTTAACAGAGTGGTTATGTATTTGTACCAGGGGAAAGGAATGCCTGTTTTAACTGAAGCAGAATCTCTGGAAAATTTTGAAAAAATAAAATCTGATCTAACATTATCCACTTATGCTTTTCATATAATCGAGCTGGTTGATAAATTAACTGCTGAAAATCAGGACAACAGAATTTTATATGAACATCTGGTAGAGGTGTTAAAAAGATTATCCAAAAACCCAAGACAGGTTTTAGTCAGGGCATTCGAAGCAAAAATCTTATCTAATTTAGGCTTTATAAGTTTTAAACCCTACGGTGTCTATCTATCACACCCCTGGGGTGTGATAGGCTCACACCTAAGGAGTTTACTGGGATATTTGGAAGAAATGAGCTGGGATGAGATTGAGAAGATGGGAATCAAAGAAAAAGAGGCTCTGGAACTGGAGAAAGTATTACGATATCATGTAGAAAGAGTGATAGAGGGGTCACTTAAAAGTAGAAAGTTTTTAAAATGGACAAAAAATTGATGGACAAAATTGTGGCTCTTTGTAAAAGAAGGGGATTTATATATCCTGGGTCTGAGATTTATGGTGGGCTTGGTGGTACATGGGATTATGGACCATTGGGAACAGAGCTTAAAAGAAATATAAAAAATGAGTGGTGGAAGGAAATGGTACAAAAGCGTGAGGATATGGTTGGGGTAGATGCTGCTATCATGATGAACCCTAAAGTTTGGGAAGCATCAGGTCATGTTGAGGCTTTCACTGATCCTTTGGTAGAGTGTAAGATTTGCCATAAGAGGTTCCGGGCAGATCAAATAGAAGGACCAGAGGGAAAAGATGGATTAGAGAAATGCAGCGATGGTACTTTTAAACATGAGTTTACGGAAGAGAGAAAGTTTAATTTACTAGTTAAAGCCTATTTAGGAGTTTTAGAAGATAGACAATCCGAAGTTTATCTTAGAGGAGAAATTACTCAAGGAGTTCATGTTAATTTTAAAAATGTTTTGGATTCTACAAGAGTTAAAATTCCTTTTGGTATAGCACAAATTGGAAAAGCTTTTAGAAATGAAATAACTCCCGGGAATTTTACTTTTAGGTCTAGGGAATTTGAACAGATGGAAAATCAATTTTTTGTAAAACCCGAAAAACAGGAGGGGGAGAAATGGTTTGAATATTGGAAAAAGGTCAGGATGGATTGGTATTTAAATTTGGGAATAAAGAAAGAGAATCTAAGATTTAGAGATCACAGGGATGATGAAAGGGCTCATTATGCCAAAGCTGCAACCGACATTGAATACCATGCTCCTTTCGGCTGGTCTGAATTTGAAGGAATACACAACAGAGGTGATTGGGACCTGTCAAGGCATGAGGAGTATTCCGGTCAGACCATGAAATATCGTGATCCAGACTCGAGTGAAGAATTTCTGCCCTGGGTCATTGAAACATCAGGAGGAGTAGATAGGGCAGCTTTATTTTTTCTCATTGATGCATACTCTGAAGAAAATGGGAGGGTTTTACTCAAACTTCATCCAAAACTTACCCCTGTAAAAGTAGCTGTTTTTCCGCTTCTTGCCAACAAACCTAAGTTAGTTAAGGAAGCAAAAGAGATTTATGAAGATTTAAAAAAGGATTTTATGGCTATCTTTGATGATCGAGGCAATATCGGTGGACGTTATGCAAGCCAGGATGAAGCAGGTACACCTTTTTGTATAACAGTTGATTTCCAATCTCTTAAGGATAAAGATGTGACTGTAAGAGACAGAGATACTACAAAACAAGTTCGAGTGAAGATAGTTGACTTAGCCAAGTATTTATCTGGTAAGATTAAATAGTAGTGGAAAGATTGAAACAATTTTTGGCAGTCCACAGAGTGACTGTCATTTTAATAGGTATTTTAGGATTATTAGGGGTGTTGGGGTGGTTGGGGATTCAAAACTTTATTTCTAAACCTTCTGAAGTTGAGGAAATTGATTTAGCATTTGATGCAGAAGGACCATATGCTTTAGCTTACCCAAGGCGTGACGGGAATGCCTTAATTTTAAATCTTAAAAGAACAGCCTCGTATGATAGCATCACTTATGAATTAGCCTACACTTCTAAAAATGAAGAGGTTTCCGTAGAAGGAGGTAAGATTAAGGAAGATGAGGGAGAGGGATTAGGGACAATAGACAGGGGGGTTACAGGTAATATAGATACCAAGGATAAAAAGGGTGAGTATGAACAGGAAATTTTGTTTGGGACATGTTCCAAAAATGTCTGTAAATATGATAAAGGGGTGGAGAATGGGACGCTGACTTTACATATAAAAAAAGGGAACAAAGCATATAGAATGATTACCCAGTGGCATTTACAAAAACCTGATGTGGCTTTGGGTAATTTATCTTCAGGTGATGGACACCTTATGTATAAATTCAGTGTAGACAGAGCAGCTTTATCAAATATAGGTTTTTCAATTATTAATGATCTGACAGGTGTACCGAAATTACCTTCCGAAAGAGAGGTTTTAGGGAAAGTCTACTCATTAAATATTCCAGTTGCAAAGGAGTTACCTTCCGGGGATGTAACTTTGGAACTTGCAGAAAATCCTCCGAAGGGTACAAATCTTTTTAAGTATGGTGGAGGTAAATGGGAGGAGTTGGATACAAAGGTAGATGGATCTAAATTATCAGCAAAAGCAAATGGAGCTGGAATCTTTGCAGTACTAGTGGTAAAGTAGCTCGTCATGGCAAAAAGCACCACTTGGTCACATTAGTCGCTCGCCACAGTACAAAAAATCGTTCGCACGGTAGAGACTTGCTCACTAGTGAGAATTTTGTGGTTTAGTAACTTCACAGACATTTAGATATATCTGCACAAAATCCTCAACTTTTTTTGTTTACTTGTGGCTTCGCTCCTATTTAAAATACCCCTTGACAATGTAGATGAAGATGGTGGAAAATGGTTATAGATGGTGAATTAAGGTGATCCCGATTAAATCGGGATGAATATTCTGCCCAGAGAGAGAGGATGTCCTCTATGTTTTTGGGGGAATATACAACAAGGTTTTCAGGCAAAGGTAGAGTAATTCTACCCCGGAAGATTAGGCAAGAGATTAAAGGTATTCAAATAATATTAAGCCGTGGATTCGAAGGATGTATTTTTGGATTTGATATAAGAGATTGGAAAAAGGAAGCGGAAAAGCAGCTTGAAATTTCGGCAACAGAAGAACGGGCTAGAATCTTAAGGAGATACATGTTTTCTGGAAGCGGGCCAGTAGAGTTTGATAGTCAAGGTAGGATTGTAATTCCGTCGGCCCTACTGACGTACGCTAAATTAGTAAATGAAGTTGTAATAATAGGTGCGGGTGACCACTTTGAGATTTGGGCAAAAAGGATTTGGAAAAAGCATTTAAAGGAGATTTTAAGAGATTATGGAAGGATATCATAGTCCCGTTCTTCTGCGGGAGGTAATGGATGGTTTGGGGATAAGGAGTGGAAAGTGGTATTTGGATTGTACACTAGGCGATGGGGGACACTCTTTAGAAATATTAAGATTGGGTGGAAAGGTAGTAGGCATAGATGTTGATCCAGAGGCTTTGGAAAGAGCTGAGAAGAGGTTACAGGCAGCAGGCTACAGACAACAGGAAGATTTTATTTTAGTACAGGGTAATTTCAGGGACATTAAAAATTTACTTAAGCAGAAGACGGACATTCAAAGATCAGGCTTTGCAGGCGCAATTTTTGATCTTGGGGTTTCCAGTTTGCAACTTGAAAGCCCTGAAAGGGGTTTTTCTTTTGTAAAGGAGGGACCTTTGGATATGAGGATGGATCCTGCGCTAGAAGTTTGTGCTTTGGATCTTATAAATGTCGGCGGAAGAAAGGAGTTAGATGAACTTTTTGATGGTTTGGGTGAAGAAAAATATTCTCGTGCCGTGGCTGACGCTTTGGTGCTCGCCCGTAAAGTAGGTTTGAGCACCAGAGATTTGGCAGGACTGGTAGAGAAAGTGTACAGAAAACATGGTATCAGGAAAAGGAAGATTCATCCTGCTACCAAAGTGTTTCAGGCTTTAAGGATTGCAGTCAATGATGAGCTCAACGCTTTAGAGACAGGATTGGAGGAAGTAAACGATCTAATAGAAAATTATGGTCACATTGTACTTATTAGCTTTAACTCACTTGAGGATAGGATCGTTAAGAATACTTTTAAGGCATGGGAGGCTGAAGGATTGGGCAGGGTTTTAACCAAAAAGCCAATCAGGCCCGGTTTAGAAGAAGTTAGCGATAATCCGAGATCCCGATCAGCCAAGATGAGAGTTTTTGAAATATTATGACAATAGTTAAGAAATTTGACACAAAAAATGGAGTAAAGCCAAAATTCCCCAGATTCTTGGTAGGGGTCGTGAGTTTATTTTTGTTAATTTTGGTTTTGATAGAAATTTGGCTAAGCAATACTACTGTTGAATATGGTTCGAAATTTGAAAAAATGGCAGCTTTGGAGAAAGTGTTAGAAATGGAGAATCAGATGCTTAGGAGTGAGATTGCTAAACATTCATCCCTTTTTAGTATTTCCTCAAAGTCTGCTGAACTTGGTTTTTCCCCTCCTCAAAGTATACAATATATTCGGTGACACGGATATATTTTATAAAAATTTTATTTCTTATATTATTTTTCGCAATCATATCGCGTCTTTTTTATTGGCAGATTCTGCGAGGTGAGTATCTTGCGGCTCAAGCCGAAGGGCAATATCTTTTAGAGGCTAAGGTAGGTGCATTACGAGGTAATATCTTTTATTCTGATGGATATCTTTTAGCTTCTTCAAATCCAACCTTTAGAATGTATGGATTACCAAAAGCAATACCCTTAAGTTCAAAGCTTGACCTTTCTTATACTATAGCAAAGGTACTGACGGAGGAGAAGGAAAGTGAGGTAGATAGTTTAGCCAAGGATATTTTAACCAAACTATCGCAGCCTTTGCACTGGGTTTTACTTGAAAAAAGCGTAAGTTTGGAGACTAAGAGCAAAATTGATAAACTGAATCTTTCAGGTATTGGATTCGAACAAACAAGTAAAAGATTTTATCCGGAAGGATCCTCCAGTGCTCATCTTTTAGGATTTGTCGGGTCGGATGCAAAAGGGGAAGATGTAGGCTATTTCGGTTTAGAAGGATTCTATGAGGGCGAGCTTAAAGGTGTGTCAGGGGAGTTGAAGCTGGAAAGGGATGCAATAGGCGTTCCTATCTTGATTGGGAGATTCCAAACTCAAGGGGCCAAAAACGGTAAGGATTTGACTCTAAATTTGGATCGCAGTGTACAATTTATTGTAGAGCAAGCTTTAAGGCGGGGGATTGAAAAATATGGGGCAAAGGCCGCATCCAGCATTGTAATGGATCCAAAGACTGGAGGAATTTTGGCGTTGGCAGCCTTCCCAAACTATGATCCCTTAAAGTATTCTAATTTCCCTAAGGAATATTACAAAAACCCGATTGTAGCTGATCAATATGAGCCCGGATCAACATTTAAAGTCCTTGTTATGTCTGCTGCTATAAATGAGGATGTTGTGAAACCAGACACAAGATGTGATATCTGCGGAGGACCACTGCAGCTTGGAGGTTTTTCAATAAGAACCTGGAATAATAAATATTATCCGGACACTACTATAAAAGATATAATCATTCATTCTGATAATACCGGAATGGTATTTACAGGTCTTAAACTAGGGCCGGATAAGTTTTATGAATATCTCCGAAACTTTGGTTTAGGTGAGACTGCGAATATTGATTTGCAGGATGAATCAGCACCCTCTCTTCGTCCGAGGGATAATTGGAGTGAAATAGATCTTGCTACTTCATCTTTTGGGCAAGGGATTGCTATGACTCCAATTCAGATGGTTGTGGCAGTTTCCGCAATTGCCAATGGAGGGTATCTTTTAGAACCGCATGTTGTTAGATTGATCAAAGATGATAAGGGAACTTTTGAGATAAAACCAAAAGTTGTAAGACAGGTTATAAAGGAGTCCACCTCCAAGATTATTACAGAAATGATGGTGACAGCAGTGAGTGAGGGTGAGGCCAAATGGGCAAAACCAAAAGGATTTAAGATTGCGGGAAAAACCGGCACTGCCCAAATTCCTGTGGCCGGTCATTACGATCCGAATAAAACCATCGCTTCATTTGTAGGATTTGCACCGGCAGATGATCCTAAGTTTGTAATTTTAGTGCGATATGATCAACCGTCAAGCTCGATCTATGGTTCGGAGACTGCAGCTCCAACATTTTTTGAAATAGCAAAGCAACTTTTTAACTACTACAAAATTGCTCCGATGTAGATTTGATATATAATTAGCTTCAATGAAAAACCTAATCCGCTCTTTTTTACCCCAATGGCTTATTAATAATTTCTGGCACTTGCCAAAGGGAATTTTGGCAAATATATATTACGGCTTTCCTGCCAGGGGATTAAAAGTTATTGGAGTAACAGGAACTGATGGGAAAACAACAACTGTTAATATGATTTACCAGATTTTAAAGTCTGCCGGCAAGAAAGTATCTATGGTTTCAACTATAAATGCCTTTGTTGGTGGAAAATCTTATGATACCGGATTCCATGTAACTTCTCCGGATCCTTTTATGGTACAAAGATTTGCCAAAGAAGCGCTAGATAAGGGGGATGAGTACATGGTTTTAGAAGTAACCTCTCATGCTTTAGATCAGTTTAGATTCTTTGGTATTAAATGCGAAGTAGGTGTGATAACTAATGTTACCCATGAACATCTAGATTATCATAAAACCTTCGAAAACTATTTAAATACAAAATTAAAACTTATAAAGAATACTAAATTCTCCATAATCAATGAAAACTTAAAACCACAATTGATTGGACGATCGTTCAACAAATTGATTACGTTTGGTTTAGATAAAGGGGATTTTAATCAAAAAGAAATTAAATTGAAACTTAAAATTTTTGGTCAGTATAATATTGAGAATGCACTTGCATCATTTGCCGTGGCATTTATTTTAGATATTCCAAAAGAGGTAGCGCGCAGTGTTTTGGAAAACTTTAACAACTTACCAGGAAGGATGGAAGAAATGGAAAATGATAGAGGAATTAAAATTTTTATTGATTTTGCTCATACTCCAAATGGACTTGAAAGTGCACTTAGGTTTTTACACTCCCCTGCTGGAGGAGGGAGGATAATTTCTCTGATTGGCTGTGAAGGAGATAGGGATGTGGGAAAAAGAGCAATGATGGGGGAGATTGCCCAGAGGTTGTCTGACGTGGTTATTGTCACAGCTGTTGATCCGCGCGGTCAAATGGATAGCATAAATAAAAAGATAAAAGAGGGCGCAAAAAAGGCTGGTGCAAAAATAAATGTCAATTTTTTTGTTATAGAAGATAGACAAAAAGCTATAGATTTTGCCATAAATAAAATTGCTCGAAAAAGGGATATTGTGGGAATTTTTGGAAAAGGACATGAAATTTCCATGAATATGGATGGGAAAAAGGAAATTCCCTGGTCAGATAAAAAAGCTGTAAAGGACGCTCTGAATGGATTCTAAATTTAAATTAATTGTTGACTCTTTCGGTAAGGATAGATTTAAATTTGGTGAGCACATAAGGGATTATACAGCTCTCAATGTAGGTGGCCCGGCCAAATTATTTTTTATAGCTTTTACTACTTTCGAACTTATCAAAATAATTACGATGTGCAGGCAGCTTAACGTACCCCTTTTTATTTTTGGTACGGGGAGCAAAATGATGATTTCGGATGACGGTTTTGACGGATTAGTCATAAAAAATCGTACAAAAAATATCAGTACTATTTCTATAAAAGGTAAAGCATCAAAAATAGGTATAGGTATTGAGGAAGCACTGATAGAGGTAGATTCGGGGGTAAGCATTACCAAACTTTTGGAGTATTTAGATTCTCAAGGGTTATCAAAAGTTGAAGTTTCGGGTATACCCGGCAGTATCGGAGGGAATATTTTTATCTCACAAGTTTTGCAAAGTAAGGCAAAAAGTATTAAAGTATTAAACTTGGAGTGCGAAGTAGAGGAGATTGAAGCCAGGCAGATAAGCTTTAAAAAACATATAGTACTTTCTGTGGTTTTTCAATTTAGTGCCAAATAGGAAACTTTATGAAATACGTAATAAGAGGAGGAAACAAATTAAGTGGTAAAATTCGAGTTTCAGGAAATAAAAACTCAATTTTTCCTTGTGTAGGTGCAGCCCTATTAACAAATGCAGAAGTAGTTTTGGAAAATATGCCCGATATAGGAGATACCCAAAGTTTAATTCAAATTTTAAAAAACTTGGGTGTTAGCGCTGAAAGATCCGGCCAAAGATTAAAAATTAAGGCATCTCACATTAAGCATGTCAGCCTTCCAAAAGAGCTTATGGGTAAACTTAGAGGTTCAATTGTTTTGGTAGGGGCAATTTTAGGAAGAGTGGGAAGAATACATTTTTATCATCCTGGCGGAGATGTGATAGGTCAAAGAAGTATAGAGACTCACCTTGAGGCTTTTAAAATACTGGGTGCGGATTTAAAAAAAAAGGATTTAAAATTCTATCTGCATTATAAAAATGCTCACGAGGAAAAAAGGGACTGTACTATATTCTTGCCCGAAGCATCAGTCAGTGCTACGGAAAATATAATTTTGGCATCCGTTTTGGGAAAAAGAAAAATAACGATTAAAAATTGTCCCAAAGAACCTCATGTTTTAGATCTTTGCAACATGCTTTCAAAAATGGGAGGTCGAATTACCGGTATTGGAACCGATACACTAACAATTCAAGGAGTAGATAAATTAAAGGGGACACATTTTAAAATAGGTATTGATTATGTGGAGGTAGGTACATATATTGTGGCTGCAGCGATAACAGGCGGAAAAATTACCATAAAAGGTTTGGATGGTACTGATTTAAGCCCAATCCTGAAACAGCTGGAAAGATTCGGAATAAGTGTGGATGTTGCTAGAGGTAGCCTGAGTGCATACGCCAAAAGGCTTAAGTCAATACCCAAACTTACAACAAATATTTGGCCGGGATTTCCCACAGATTTGATGAGTGTTGTAATAGTTTTGGCAACTCAATCTAAAGGGATCACTCTTTGCCATGACTGGATGTATGAATCAAGGATGTTTTTTATTGACAAGCTGATTGCTATGGGTGCTAGAATTACTCTTGCAGATCCGCACCGAGTATTTGTCTGGGGACCTGCAAGATTTAAAGGTAGAAGATTATCAACTCCCGATATAAGAGCGGGAATGGCTTTGGTTTTAGCAGCCCTTTCTGCAAAAGGACAAAGTGTAATCAATCAAGCAGAACTGATTGAGAGGGGGTATGAAAGTGTGGTTTCGAAGCTGAAAGAGCTTGGGGCAGATATTGAAAGGGGCAGCTGAATATGGATATTGTTTCTCATCCTATTTGGGACCAGGTAACACCTTATAAAACCAAAATTCCTATCTTTAAAAAACCACTGCACCTTTTAAGGATTTTTTTGTCAAAGCAGTATGCCAAATTGTATGATAGAGGGAAATTTATCGGAGTAACAGGTTCCGTGGGTAAAACAACCACCGTTGCAGCCTGCGGCTCTGTACTTTCAAGAAGATACAAGGTGTTAACAACTAAACCAAACCTGGATCCCGTTTTAAATATTCCGGAAACACTTTTAAAAATGACTCCAAATATTCAAAAATGTATTTTGGAGATGGGGATAGAGTACAAAGGAGAGATGGATTTTTATCTATCCCTGATAAGACCTAAAACCGTTATTATAACCAAAATTTCCTATGCACATAGCGAGTATTTGGGAGATATTTCAGACATTGCTTTGGAAAAAGGGAAGCTTTTAGAGAAGCTACCTGAAGATGGAGTAGCCATATTGAATTGGGACGATTTGGAAAGCAGGAAATTATCCCAAAACTGCAAAGCGGATGTAATGTATTTTGGAACAGATTCGCAAAACTGCACCGTTTGGGCAGGAAACATTAAAATAGAGGATTTTAAAACTAATTTTGAGTTAAATTTGGGAGTTGAAAGAGTAAAGGTAAATTACAAACTTTTAGGCAAGCACCAGGTTTATTCAGCACTTGCAGCAGCAGCCCTGGGAATCTTATGCGATATTCCACTTACTAAAATCAAGCTGGCATTGGAATCTATTGAACCCTTTGAGTACAGGATGCAGATTGTACAAGGTCCTTTGGGTTCTGTTATTTTGGATGATACTTATAACTGCTCCCCTTCAGCGCTAGAGGAAGCATTAGAAACTTTGCTGCAAGTTCCCGCAAGACGTCGAGTTGTAGTTTTGGGAGAAATGAGGGAACTGGGTAAATATTCCCAAAAGTTACATAGAGAAATTGCGAGGAAAATATACAAAGAAAAAATAGATATGGTATTTTTAGGGATAGGGGATGCAAACTTTATAGCAGATGAACTTAAAAGTCTGGGATTTCTTATGGAGCGAGTGGAGACAAATTTACAGAATTCTCAAATGGTTTCAAAATTACTTAAGGTTTTGGGAAAGGGTGATGTTTGTTTGGTTAAAGGCGCAAGAGCAGTCAGATTAGATGAGGTAGTTAAAAGGATTGCTAAAAAGTGACACAACTTTTAGGTTTAGTCTTATTATCGTTTGCCGTAACTTCAATTTTGATTGTCCCCTTTATTGATTTCCTTTTTTTTCTTAAAAGAAGGTATGAAAAAATATCCCCTTTTAAAATCCGATCTGAAACTCCAATTCATGATCAACTGATGAGAGGTGATGAAGCTACACCTTCGGGGGGAGGTATTCTTTTAATTTTAATTTTGAGTTTTTTATCCGTAGCTTTGGTATTTATTAACCCCGGGGTAGATTTTGTAAATTTGGCTATTTTGCTGCTTACCATGCTCTCTTTTGGAGCTTTAGGTTTTATCGATGATTTAAAGTTTATTCTTACAAGGAGAAAGGGTAAATTTTTAGGCCTCGGGGCAAAACTTCAGTTTTTTTCGCAGGTAACTTTTGCAACTGTAATTTCTTTAATGCTTTATTTTATCGTAGGAATTAATAATATTTATATTTCCGGTTTGGGGAATTTTGTTATTGATTTTTGGTACATACCTATTGCCACCTTTTTAATTGTTTCATTTGCAAATGCTTATAATATTTCAGACGGTTTGGACGGTTTGTCTGTAGGGCTTTTGATGATTTGCTTATTTGCTTTTTTGGCGATTGCATCAACATCTTTGGATTTAACTTTGGCATCCTTTATAGGTATATGGATTGGTACACTTTTTGCTTTTTTATACTTTAATGTTTGGCCAGCAAGGATTTTTTTAGGAGACGGAGGTGCTTTTGGTTTTGGAGCAACTCTGGCAGTGGTTGGACTTTTGACAGGTAAAATATTAGCTTTAGCAATTATTGGTGGAGTATTTGTTATAATTGTAGCATCATCCTTACTTCAGATAATTTCAAAGAAATTCTTTAGGAGGAAAATTTTACCTGTTACTCCGATTCATATGTATTTTAAATACATTGGTTGGCCGGAATCTAAAATAGTCACCAGGTTTTGGTTGGCTCAAGGGCTTTTTGCAATCTTTGGCGTATGGATAGCACTTCTTTTTAAATGATAATTTTCATTCAATGATTAAAAACATAAAGTACCTGTCACAGAAAAATACAATGGATCTACCGCTTCTTGTTACGGTTTTAATTTTGATAGGTTTTGGTTTGGTAATGGTTTATGATGTGTCTCCGGTACAGGCCTTACGAGATGCCGGGGATAGCAACTTCTACATTAGACAGCAGTTAATTTGGGCAAGTATCGGCATCTTGTCAATGGTTTTTTTTAGTCAAATTGATTATAGAATACTTAAGAAATTTTCTACTCCCGCTTTAGTGGGGTCTTTTGTATTAATGCTTGCAGTTTTAATACCCTCTTTTGGCTTTTCCGGCGGTGGGGCACAGCGTTGGTTACAGCTGGGGCCTGTTACATTTCAGCCTGCAGAATTTATGAAACTTACGGGTATAATTTTTCTGTCTACTGTATTTACAAAAGGATCAAGATTTTTCCCCTTATTAACTCTCTGTTTCATGGTGACTGCAGTAACTGCCATTTTACAAAGAGACTTGGGGTCAACTATTATTTTTGTTTTTTCTTCTTCTATTTTATACCTTGCTTCCGGTGGGGCAATCTGGCATTTTTTGGTTGCACTGCCTTTATCTCTTGCAGCCATTTCGGTACTTATATTTACATCCCCCTACAGGGTTCAAAGAATACTTGCATTTTTGGATCCATTCCAGGATACCCAAGGGTTTACATACCATATTTCTCAAGTACTAATCGCATTAGGGTCTGGAGGACTGCTTGGTTTGGGATTAGGACATTCCAGACAAAAATTCGAATATATACCTGAAGTCACAACAGATTCTATCTTTGGTGTTGTAGGAGAAGAGTTTGGATTTTTAGGAGGAGCAACATTGGTAATTTTGTTTGCGATTTTAGTTTTAAGGGGTATAAAAATTTCGCAGCAGTGCAGTGATAATTTTGGAAGAATTTTGGCAATTGGTTTGACCTCCTGGTTGGGGGTTCAAACAGTAATCAATCTTTCTTCAATGGTGGCACTGCTTCCTCTTACTGGTGTACCTTTACCTTTTATTTCTTATGGTGGTTCGGCATTGGTTGCCAACTTAACAGCTGTTGGGATACTTCTAAATATCTCCAAGCAAAACAGCTCTGCATAAGCTATAATTTACGCATGAAGATACTTATTACCGGAGCTCATTTTACACCTGCTGTTGCGGTAGTTGAGGAGCTGAAAAAATACCCTGATGTCCATGTTGTATATGTAGGAAGAAAAACTACCCAAGAAGGTGATCCTTCTCCTTCTGCAGAATCAAAAGTTTTACCAAAACTTGGTGTGAAATATATCCCTATTGTTACAGGTAGGCTCCAAAGGGAATTCACACCATATACACTTCTTTCTCTTCTAAAAATTCCGGTAGGATTCATTCAAGCTCTCATAATTGTTTTATCAGAAAAACCTAAGGTAGTTTTATCTTTTGGAGGATATGTGGCAGTTCCTACTGTTTTTACTGCTTGGTTATTTTCAATCCCCATTATTGTTCATGAACAAACTCTAGTATCTGGTCTTGCAAATAAGATAAGTAGTTTTTTTGCAGATAAGATTGCACTTTCTTTTAGAAGAGATGGTTTTGCAGACAAAACTCTTTTAACCGGCGACCCAATCCGTAGTATGATTGTGAACGGTGTCAAGCTAGCACACCCCAGGGGTGTGTTACGTTCACACCGTAAGACAATACTTATTACTGGGGGGAATCAGGGTTCACATATTATTAATAAAACTGTAGAAGAATGTCTGAATAAGCTAACAAAGATAGCAAATATCATTCATGTTACAGGAGATAACAAATTTAAAGATTTTGAAAGATTAAAAGGATTAGGAGGAAAAGAAGGATTAGAGGGAAAGTATAGTGTTGAAAAATGGATAGGGGAGGAGTGGGGAGAAGTTCTATCTAACGCCGATTTGGTAGTTTCCAGGGCAGGAATAAATACTTTAACTGAACTTAGCTTTCTAGGAAAACCTGCTTTGGTAGTTCCCATACCATATCTTTATAAAGATGAACAAAATAAAAATGCCAAATTTTTTGAAAATTTGGGTTTAGTTAAAATTTTGCCTCAAAAAAAATTATCTGCTGATACTTTGTTAAAAAACATAAGACTTATGTTAGACGATTTACCTAATTTAAAAGATAAAGCTAAAAAGGCTAAAGAAGTTATTATTCCGGATGCAGCAAAAAGACTGGCTTTGGAAACAGTGCTTTTGGGGAATTAGGGGAATAAGCGATATAATGAGAATATGAAGTGGGGTTTAGTATTACTGGCTGTTATCCTGATTCTGGGATTCTTAATTATCCGCTCCGACATATTCACCATTAGATCGGTGGATATAGGATCTGAAAAAATTGTATGTACTAATTCTGAAAAAATTAAAAATGCTTCCAAACTATTAGGACAAAACCTTTTCCTTATAAGTACCTCAAAAGTAAAAAATGCCATAAAGAAAAAATTCCTTTGCATTAAAGATGTAGCGCTTTCCAGGATTTTTCCAAACAAGATTAGTATTTTTGTTTCCGGCAGAGAAGGAAAAGTATTGCTTATGACTCTTAAGAAAGAGGATGCCACTGTATCAGCTTCTTTGAAAGATATTGCTACACCTTCTGCAGAAAGGTTAGAAGCAGATGAAGGATTAGAGGTTGACGAAGATGGAGTAATTTTCGCAAAGAAAGCTCCCACTTTTGATCTTCCAAGGATATATGTACATAGTAATTTGGCTTTGGGTCAAATAATTCCAGACACAATTTTCAATGCTCTAAAAGTTTTAGATAAGGTTAGATCATATGGTTTAGATGTTAGTATTAGTGAAATTTTAGATGGTTGGTTTATAACTTATGAGCAGTTAAATACCCCTAGAATAATATTTAAATTAGAAGAAAATTTGGATGCTCAACTTGCTTCTTTACAACTAATCTTAAATCAGGCTAAAATAGATGAAAATCAGTTGGAGTTTATTGACCTAAGATTCGATAAACCCGTTTTAAGACTTGCCCCAAAGAAAAATTAAGTATGGCTAAAGATAAAGTTATTTGTGCAATTGATGTAGGTTCTTCAAAAATTTCAACTCTTATTGCTTCTGTTGACGAGAATGAAAAAATAAACCTTATCGGTGTTTCTCAAGTTCCCTCTAAAGGTGTGAGAAGAAATCAGGTAGTTGATATAGTTGAAGCAGTTTCTGCAATCACAGAATCTGTAGAAGCAGCTGAAAGAATGGCCGGATATTCTATTTCTCAAGCTTATGTTTCTTTGGGCGGGCCTCAAGTTGAAAGCACTAATTCTCATGCGGTTGTTGCCGTGTCTGAACCGGAAGGGGAGATTAAAGAGTCGGATGTGGCAAGAGTTAATGATGCTGCCAAGGCAGTGCCGCTACCTGCATCCAGGGAGATTCTTCATGTCATACCAAGAACTTTTACTGTTGACGGCCAAGAGGGGATTAAAGATCCGGTTGGTATGACAGGTATCAGACTTGAAACGGAAACACACATTATTACCGGGTCAGCTACATCGATGCGAAATTTGGTGAAATGTGTGTCTGAAGTTGGTATTGATGTTTTGGAACTGGTATTCACAGGGATTGCATCAAATTTTGCTGTTTTAACAGATACCGAAAGAGAGCTTGGAGTAGTTTTAGTTGATATTGGCGGAGAAACAACAGATGTTGTGATTTTTGTTGACGGATCTGTTTCATACTCATCCGTTGTGCCGATTGGAGCGCGTCACATAACTTCCGATATGGCTGTAGGTTTAAGAGTTTCCCTGGAGTCTGCAGAAAAAATTAAACTATCATTAGGTAAGAGTTTAAAAGTCCCGGCCGAGGCTTCTGAAAAAAATGAAGATGTGACAGATAGCCTCAAGAAAAAAGAGGGAGAAAATTTAGATATTAAAGCCTTGGGACTGGAGGAAGATATTCAAAAAATCTCAAGAAAAGCAGTTGTTGATGGAATAATAAGACCAAGACTTCAGGAAATATTTAAATATGTGGCACGCGAAATTAAAAAAAGCGGCTTTGGAACACAGGTCCCGTCAGGACTGGTTATTTGTGGCGGTGGGGCTCAAACTGTTGGGCTTTTGGAACAAGCAAAGTACGTTTTAGGCTTCCCTGCAAGAGTAGGGAAAATTGAGGGGTTAGGAGGACTTATTGAAGAGATTGATTCACCGACATTTGCAACGGCAGCAGGGTTGGTTTTGTATGGCTCCTCACAAAGCGGAGGAAGCGAGTTGCATATACCGGTTTTATCAGATTCACTGCCCCTAAAAGGACTTTTACAGAAGGGAATTAATCTTGTAAAGTCCTTCTTGCCATAAGAAATGTTTTTTGATATATTCTGCCCAGGAAGTGAAGTATAGATTATGCTAATTAAACCTGACGTTCAAAGATTTGCCAAGATTAAAGTTGTAGGTCTTGGCGGAGGCGGCTCCAATTCCCTAAATTCAATGATCTCCTTACAACAAATTCAAGGAGTAGATTTTGTAGCTGTTAATACTGATGTACAGGCATTAATGAGTAACCAATCCCCTACCAAAGTTCAAATTGGTGAAAATTTAACCAAGGGTTTGGGTTCTGGTGGAGATCCTGAAATAGGCAGGGAAGCTGCCGAAGAGTCATCCCAAAAATTAGAGGATGTTTTACAAGATGCAGATATGGTGTTTTTAACAGCAGGAATGGGTGGAGGTACTGGGACGGGTTCAATTCCTATTGTTGCACAACTTGCAAAAAATCTAGGTGCTTTAACAGTAGCTGTTGTAACAAAACCATTTGCTTTTGAAGGTACGAGAAGATTGATTGTAGCAGAAGAAGGAGTCGAAAAACTAAAAGACAAAGTAGATGCTCTGATAGTTATTCCAAATCAAAGACTTTTGGAGTCTGTCGAAAAAAATATGACCTTACAGGAAGCATTTAAACTTGCCGACAGTGTTTTAGGACAAGGTGTGCAAGGCATATCTGATCTTATAACTGTCCCGGGTCTTATAAATGTTGATTTTGCAGATGTAAAAGCTATCATGTCTAATGCAGGATCTGCACTCATGGGTATTGGACTTGCAGGTGGTGAGAACAGAGCAGCTGCAGCAGCTCGTATGGCAATTGCCTCTCCCCTTTTGGAGGTATCAATTGAAGGAGCGAAGGGTGTTTTATTTAACATAGTTGGAGGACCGGATCTTTCTATGGCAGAGGTTAATGAAGCAGCACAAATTATTGCACAAGCTGCTGATCCTGATGCAAATATTATATTTGGTGCAACAGTAAAAGATGATCAGCTGGATCAGGTTAAGATTTCTGTTATTGCAACAGGGTTTGATGAGACAAGAAGAAGACTAAGAGAATATGTCGGGGCAGGAATAGGTAGCGCTTCTGTACAACCTGGATGGACAGCTCAACCTCAAGATGATACAACACAAACTGTATCTGAAGGTAATGAGACGTTGGAGGAGGAAAAACCACAAGAAAGAATAGAAGAAGAAGATGATCTGGAAATCCCTGCATTTTTACGGTCAAACAGATAGGAGAAAAAAATGGCAGAAAGACCAATAGAAGTCGAACAACAGGAAAATATTAACCCAAATTTAAGAGAAGCAGCTAAGATGGTGGATGCATCCCTGCCAGGTTTTAAGACCGGTGAATTAGTAGTCTGGGTTAATGATAGATTTATCAAACTCAACTGACGCACTGGGGTATGGAATCTTGGACAAAATAACCCCAAAGGACTATTTTGTCCGTATAACAAAATTTTGCTACTGCAAAAAATGTTTAAAATGATATCTTGATTTGACTTTTGGTACCATTATATAATGGTACTACTATGAATTGGATAGCAACTAATATTAGATTTCCTGAAGACCAATATAATAAACTTAAACTTAAGGCTGCGAAAGAGAGAAAAAGTTTAGCCAAAATTGTTCGAGAAGCAACATCTAGAATTATTATTGAAGAGCAGAAACCTAAAAAGAGAATTAAAAATGTAGAAAAGTTTATGAAAGAGCTTGAAAAACTTGCTCAAGCGAATTCAAAAGCTGTTGGTAAAAACTTTGATTCTGTAAAGGCCCTCCGTGAGATAAGATATTCCGAATGATAGTCATAGATGCTTCAGTTGTCAATAAACTTGTTCTATCTCATGAAGAAGGACACGATCAAGCTATTAAACTTTTTAAGAATCATATCGCAGCGAAAGTTGAAATTTTTATTCCGGATCTACTTTTTTATGAAGTTGCCAATACCTTAGCCACGAAAGCTAAAATTTCTAATTGGAAAATGACAAATTCTCTTACTAAGCTTTATCAAATGGGCCTAAACATTTACTATCCTACAGAAATCGATATTAAAGTGGCAGCAAGATTGGCAAAAAGTTACCATACTTCTGTTTACGATATGGTATATGTAGTTATTGCCAAAAGACATAAAACAACATTTATAACTGCTGATCGAAAATTCGCCGAGTTAACAAATTTTAAATCTACAAAATTACTTTCAGATCTTAAATGATAATTAAAAGCTTGCTAAACGTACCTGCAAAACGTAAAATTATCCCATGGCTAAATTGAAGAACCCCCTTCGTGGAACCTTGAAACCTAAAGGTTTTAAACCTATTTCTTCACAAATTAATTTTGCAGAACTTGAGGAAGAAATACTAAAATTTTGGGAAAAAGATAATACTTTTAAAAAATCAGTAGAAAATAGAAAAGGAAAGGAAAGATTTGTTTGGTATGAAGGTCCCCCCACAGCTAATGGCCTTCCTCATATGGGTCATGTACTACAGCGTTCTCTGAAGGACTTAATTCTAAGATATAGAACAATGAAGGGATATTTGGTAGAAAGAAAAGCTGGTTGGGATACTCACGGTCTGCCAGTTGAAATTGAAGTAGAAAAAAGTTTAGGCCTTAAAGGCAAACAAGATATAGTCACTCTTAAGAAAAATGAGTTTGAATCAATTAAATATTTTAATGAAAAATGTAAGGAATCAGTTTTTAAATACACTGATGAATGGATAAATTTAACAAAAAGGATAGGTTTTTGGATTGATTTTGACAGTGCCTATGTAACTTTTGATAATGACTATATTGAAAGTATTTGGCATTTTTTATCAGAGGTTAATAAAAAGGGATTTTTGTATAAGGATTACAAAGTTGTGCCTTATTGTCCCCGTTGTGGAACATCACTCTCATCTCACGAGTTAGCCCTGGGATACAAAGATGATACTGAAGATCCTGCTGTTTATGTAAAATTTGAACTTTTGGATGAGCCAGGAACTTATGTTTTAGCATGGACCACAACTCCATGGACTCTTCCTTCCAATACTGCTTTAGCAGTAGGCAAAGACATTGAGTATGTAAAAGTAGAAAATAATGGAGAAAAATATATTCTTGCTAAAAAAAGATTATCCGTTTTAGATGATGCAGTTAGAATAATAAAAAATGTTAAAGCTTCAGAACTTGTAGGTAAAAAATATAAACCTTTATTTCCGTATCTTTTCAATTCAAAATCCCACAGGATTTTTGAGTCTGATTTTGCCTCAGAAGATGATGGAACTGGTATTGTTCACACAGGGACAATGTATGGACAAGAGGATTTTGATTTAATAAAAAGAGAAGGTTTACCACAAAAACATCTAATAAATTTAAAAGGACAATTTATTCCTGAAGTTAAAGAGTATGCAGGAAAATTTGTAAAATCTGCTGACAAGGAAATTATTGAGGATTTAAAGCAAAGTGGTGTTTTATATAAAGCAGAAACTATAAAACATACATACCCATTCTGCTGGAGATGTTCTACACCAATTCTTTACTATGCCCTTGATGCCTGGTTTATAAGGACTACTTCTGTAAAAGATAAATTATTGGAAGATAATCAAAAAATTAATTGGATGCCAAAGACTATAAAGAGTGGACGTATGAAAAATTGGTTGGAGACTTTAGTTGATTGGAATATTTCCAGAAACAGATTTTGGGGAACCCCACTTCCTATTTGGACTTGTGGAGAACATATTAAAGTAATAGGTAGCAGAGAGCAGTTAAAATCTTTAGGAGCCAAAGTTCCGGAGGATCTTCATAAGCCTTTTATAGATGAAGTTGCGTTTAAATGTGAAGATTGTGGCAAGATATGCAAAAGAATACCAGATGTTGCTGATGTTTGGATGGACTCTGGAGCCATGCCTTTTGCCCAATGGCATTATCCATTTGAAAATCAGCAAATTTATAAGCAGTGGTACCCAGCAGACTTTATAGTTGAGGGAATTGATCAAACAAGAGGATGGTTCTTTACTTTAATGGCAGAAGCTATGCTTTTGGGAGAAGAAATACCTGCCCCTTTCAGAAATGTTATTTCAACAGGATTAATTTTCGATGAGAAAGGGCAGAAAATGAGTAAATCAAAGGGAAACGTTGTAAATCCTATGGATATAATTCCTTCAGCAGGTGCTGATACCATGAGGTGGTATATGTATACAGGGGCTCCAGCTGGGGGAAATTATCTATTTTCTAAAGACTTGGTACTAGAAAAACATAGAAAGTTTACCCTTATTCTTTGGAATTGTTATAAATATTTTATTGATTATGCCAATGCAACAAATTGGAAAGATGTAAAGATTGATAATCAGAGTGTGCTGGATGTATGGATCCTTACAAGACTGAATGAACTAGTAGTATTAGTAAATGAAAAATTAGATAAGTATGATGCAACGTCTTCTTCTAGGGCTATTGAAGATTTTATAACTTCAGACTTTTCAACATGGTATATAAGAAGATCAAGGAATAGAGTGGAGGCTTTGTCAGTAATGTATAAGGTTTTAGTGACCATCTCAAAATTACTAGCACCATTCATGCCTTTTCTTTCAGATGTGATATTTAGAAATTTAGTTAAGGAAACTTCAGTTCATTTGGAAGATTATCCTTTAGAAGATAAAGGTTTAATTAATAAGGATTTGGTAAATAATATGAAGATTGTTAGAAAAATTGCAGAGTTGGGTCATGCGGAAAGAAAAAAAGTAAGTATAAAATTAAGGCAACCCCTAGCATCTCTAGTTTATGAGTACAATAAGCGATTAGATATTGAGTTAGAAAAAATATTGGCTGAAGAACTAAATGTAAAGGTTATCAGTTATAAAAAATCATCAACCCCGATTAAATCGGGGTCAAAAGATGAAATTAAAGTTTCCCTTGATACAAAAATTACCCCTGCACTTAGAACAGAAGGAGAGGCAAGAGATTTAATAAGAATGATCCAGCAGTTAAGAAAAGAAGCTAATATGACTTTAAAGGATAGAACAAAAATTATAGCTCCTTCTTGGCCAAAGGCATTTGAAAAACAAATACTATCTAGTACTGCTTCAGTGTCGATCATAAATGGTGATATACTTTCTATTATTAAGCAGAATTAGAAAAAGTGAAGTTATTTTCATTAATTAATTGGCCAGTTACAATTTGTGTAATACTTCTTCTTTCTGTTGGTATTTTAGTAATTTATTCTTCCTCTAAGGAGCTTGCAATTTTACAGGCAATATTTGCTTTTTTTGGCCTTTTGATTTATCTTTTTACCTCACAATTTGATTACCGTTCCATAAAAAATTTTATTTTACCTTTTTATATTTCTGTAATTTTACTTTTATTGATTGTTTTGTTTTTAGGTATTGAAACAAGAGGAGTTTTAAGATGGATACCTTTAGGCATTATTAATATTCAGCCTTCAGAATTTGCAAAGCCTGCTCTTATTCTTTTTCTAGCACAATTTTGGACCATGAACTCTCCTAACACGGGGAATATCCTTAAAAGTCTACTTTGGACGCTTCCTTTTATTTTTCTGATTTTTAAGCAGCCTGATTTAGGTTCCACACTTACTATCATGGCTATCTGGGCAACAATGCTTTTTGCATCAGGCATTTCTTTTAAAAAGACTTTAGTTATTTTGCTATTTCTTATAGTAGTTACACCTCCGGGTATTTTTTCATTAAAAGATTATCAAAAAGAAAGAATAACAGGATTTTTAGATCCGCAGTCAGACCCTTTAGGTAGAGGGTATAATTTAATCCAGTCTCAAATCGCCATTGGTTCTGGGCAACTGCTGGGAAGAGGATTAGGCCGCGGAACCCAATCCAGACTCCAATTTTTACCCGAATTCAGAACAGATTTTATTTTTGCCGCTATTGCAGAAGAGTTGGGATTTTTAGGATCAACCTTAATTCTATCAATATATCTTTTCTTGCTTAGTTTCTGTATGAAGATTGCAGCAAGCGCTTATGACCGTTTTGGTTACCTAATAATCCTGGGAGTTGTAGCGATGCTTCTTTTTCAAACCGTTGTTAATATTGGAATGAATGTTGGAGTTTTACCAATAACGGGCATTACGCTTCCTCTAATTTCATATGGCGGATCTTCACTTATTGCAACTTTACTAGCCTTAGGCTTTGTAGCATCTGTTGCAAAGTACAGAAAGAAAATGTAGAATCTTCGCATGTTAGATTATGCTATTTGTGAAATTTCCGGAAAACAATATAGGGTTTTTCCAAATCAGCCATTTATTGTGGACCGGTTAAATGATAGGGAAAAAAAGACTGAAGCATTGGTTCTGATGTTAGCAGAAAATGGCAAAGTTAAAATTGGAACCCCCTATTTAAAAGAGAAGCTTACTTTGGACATTATTGAGATGGTAAAAGGAGATAAAATCAGAGTAGCGAAATTCCATGCTAAAGCAAATTATAGAAAAGTTACAGGTATTAGGCCAAGGAAAACCGAACTTATTTATACTGTGAAAAAATGATATATTGATTTTAGTTTTCACAGAAGTTATACTCCTTTTCATGGCACATAAAAAAGGCGGATCTACAACTAAAAAAAATCGGGATTCCATCTCCAAAAGATTAGGAGTCAAAAAATATGGCGGACAGATTGTTTCTTCAGGCAATATAATAGTTAGACAAAAAGGGAATAAGTTTTATTCGGGGGTCGGTACGAAACAGGGGAACGACTACACAATTTTTGCAGTTTCATCGGGTAAAGTGGAGTTTAAGAAGAAACTGGACAAAACAATTGTTAATGTAATTTGATGGATAAGAATTAATATCGTGGACAATCAAGAACAAATTTTTGAATTAGAAATTGACCTTTTGCAACCAAATCCGCTGCAACCAAGAGGTTTAATTTCTCCAGAATCCCTTTCCGAACTGGCCGAATCTATAAGAGCTCACGGAGTTTTAGAGCCCCTAGTCGTTGCAAAAACTCCTGCAGGATTTCAAATTATAGCAGGAGAAAGACGTTGGAGAGCCGGGAAATTGGTAGGACTTAGTAGGGTACCGGTAATCATTCGTGAGACATCTCCGCAAGGCATGCTTGAGATGGCAATTGTTGAAAATGTACAAAGAATTGATCTAAATCCCTTGGAACGTGCTCAAGCCTATAAAAGACTCATGGAGGAATTTGGTTTAACCAATGCCGAGATTGCAGAAAGGGTATCAAAGTCTCCATCATATATTTCCAATACAATAAGACTTCTGACTTTGCCGGATGCCCTCAAGGATGCTTTAATGAGCGGTGCAACAACAGAAGGGCATGCAAGAGCCCTTTCTGCATTGGAAGATCCTCACCTTATAATTGAGGCTTACAAAGAAGTTTTAAAGAGAAATCTGTCAGTAAGGGGAACAGAAGAGTTTGTAAGAAGATTTCGGTCTCAACATTTTGTAGGGCCCAAAAAGAGTGCTGTCACGGAATCCATGCATAGGATTTCTGAAGAATTGGATCTTGTGCAGAATGATTTAACCCAAACGCTTTCTCAAAAAGCAAAATCTCAAGTGAAATATGTTCAAACCGGCAAAAAGGCCACATTGGAACTTGTTTTAGAGGGTGAGCCGCTTGTTACAACGCCTATACTTTTAGATATTCGCGAAGCTGTAGTGGGTTATTTTAGGCTTAAGGGATGAGACCAAGGGTTTTTGGAGGCCAATATCTGAAAAACACTTTACCCACAATCTCTTCTTTTGAAACCGGTCCCCATTCTCTTGAATCGGAAGAATGTTCTCTATTATCGCCGAAAACAAAGTATTGATTAGGGCCGGCTTTTACCTCTGACCCTTCTGTTAAGAAGCTTCCCGTACGTGTTGGGGTTTCCGCAGGTAAGTAAGATTCAGAGAGAGTTTGCCCATTTACAAAAACTTGTAAGTTTTCAATTTGTAAAGTGTCTCCCGGGATTGCGATAATTCTTTTTATGAAATCCTGCGATTCATCTCTTGGATTTTTTAATACAATAATATCTCCCCTTTTGGGGACACCGAATCTGTAACTTAGCTTATCGGTCAAAATATAGTCACCGTTTTTAAAAGTCGGTACCATGGAATTACCTGAAACTTTGTGTGGTTGGGATACAAATAAATAAATCAGAGCAAAAATTGCTCCAAATACAACAAGGGTTTGAATAAAATCTATTATGTGGGATTTAAAATTTTCAAAAAAGCCTTTATTTTCCTCCGGGCCAAAATAATCATCTATATTGTTCATGAGTTTGATTATCTCAAAGGTTTGAGTTGTTGCGCAAGAGTGTGAATGTTAAAATGTGGTAGCGGAGTCGTAGCTCAGCGGTAGAGCGCCCCGTTCACATCGGGGAGGTCACAGGTTCAAACCCTGTCGACTCCACAAAAATTTGGTACAATTTATGGATGAAAGAAATACTTAAACAAAGCTCCTGGTTAATAATGGCCCAGGTTTTAACCAGAATTGTTGGATTTTTTTATACAATTTTTTTGGCAAAAAATTTAGGGGTTTCTGATTTTGGACTTTACAGTGCAGCTTTAGCCTATTTTTCCATTGTTTCATCTGCAGCAGAATTTGGTTTTACCAGATTTTTGGTAAGAGAGGTGGCCCGCAGTAGCGAAAAAGCAACATCTCTTTGTGCCAGCATTAGTTGTCTAAGATTAACTTTTACAACGGTTCTTTTTGCAGTATTTTCTGTCATCTTATATTTTCTGGACCCAGATAAAATACGCGTCAGCATTACCCTCCTGGCGGTTTTAGCTGTTGTTCCCCAAGCAGTTAATTTAACTTTTGACGGTATTTTTATGGCTATCAGAAAGCTTGAATATTCTTCAATTTCACTTATTGTCTTAAGTTTTTCCACAACAATTTTAGGGATGGCTATGATAAATTCTGGTTTTGGACCAACAGGAGCGGTCACTGCTTTGGTTTGGGGCCAATTGTTTTATTTGGTCTTGCAAGCCTTTTTTTTAAAAAAATTGCGGCTTCACCTCTCTTTAGATGTAAACTGGAAAAATTTAAAACAGATTATTAAAGGATCGCTGCCGTACGGACTCATAGGCATTTTAGGGCTTTTATATTTTAGGATAGACACTCTCATTCTAAGTTATATGAAAGGAAATTTTGAAACCGGCCTATATGGAGCAGCATATAAATTTTTAGAAGCTTTGGTTTTTATTCCTGCAGCTTTATCAACAGCTATCTTTCCTGTCTTGGCAAAACTTCATGAAACCGATAAAAACCAGGTTAAAAAAATCTATTTCAAAAGCCTAAAAGTTTTATTTCTGTTAAGCCTGGCAGTGGTAGGGGGTTATCTACTTATATTGCCTGTGATAGTACAAACATTCTTACCCGGTTACATTCCGGCAATTAAAGCGATTCAAATACTATCTTTTGCCATACCTTTTTTGTTTTGTCATTTCCCGGCAGTACAAGTTTTATTTTCATCAGATAAATATCTTAAAACAATTCTTGCTTTTTCAGTAATTTTGTTAAGCTTAAACATATGCTTAAACTTGATATTTATTCCTCAATACGGATATTTGGCTGCTTCATGGATAACAGTTGCTTCAGAAGCTTTAAGTTTTATTATTTTCTTTATATTCCTGATGACTAAGGTACTAAAATCATGAAGAAAAGCTGGGGAAAATTTTATTCCAAAACAGTTAATTTAAAGTTTCTGATTCAAAATACCTTTTGTCACTTGGAATTGTTTACTTGGGTTTGGGAGGAGGCCCCAAAAAAAATACTGGAGATAGGAGTGGGTACAGGCTCTATGTCTATATTTTTTTCTTATTTAGGTTTAGATGTTACTGGTTTGGATAATGATCAAGATATTTTGAAAAAAGCCAGAAATTTATCCAAAAAATTAAATGGAAAGGCCAAATTTATTCATGGAAATGCTTTTAATTTACCTTTTAAGGATAAATCATTCGATGTGGTACTGAGCCAAGGGCTTCTGGAGCACTTCCAGGATGATGAAATTTTTAAACTGCTGGATGAACAATTAAGAGTAGGTAAAGTAGTCATACTTAGTGTCCCTAATAAATATTATTCTGTTTTGGATTTTGGTGATGAGAGGCTTTTGACTGATGAAAACTGGTACAAACTCTTATCCAAAAAGTACCACATTTTAAAAAATTTAAGTTACAATCCTCACAGAAAAACTATCCTTAGGGGACGGATTGTTTATAAGGTAATAAATACTATGTTTCTTGCAAAAATTGTAAAATGAAGAAAATTGCAGTTGACTTAAGATGTTTAGAGAGCCCAACCGGAAAAAGAGGGATAGGTTACTATAACAAATCACTATTTGAACATCTGCTTACTGCGCCCCATCCTAATTTTTCTTTTAATCTCATCACTTTTCCGGGTAAGAAATTACCAAAGAAATTCAAAGTCGATCCACAAGATAAATTTACCTCTATACCTGCGCTATATTGGCCCAAAAGGGGGTTGAGACGGCTGGATCCTTTTTTTTCGTTTGTTTGGTCCGGAATACTGAAAAAAATAAAACCTGATTTAGTACATATAACGTCTCTTTTTGAAGTGTATTATTTAGATATCCCAACTGATATTCCGACTGTTGTTACTTTATATGATGTAATCCCTTTAGTCTTTCCGGATAAATATTTTAAAAACAAAAAAGCTAAAGATTGGTATTTGAAAAGGTTGGAACAAGCAAAAAAGGCATCCAGGATTATTACTATTTCAAAGTCTTCTAAAAAGGATTTAATAGAAATTCTAAAGATTCCTGCAAACAAAATAGACATTGTGTACGGAGCATTTGATGAGAGATTTAAAGTTATCAATAAACAAGAAGTAACCAGGGTGTTAAGTAAATACGGGATTAAGAATAAATATATTTTAACTGTCAGTACACACAGTTTCCATAAAAATACAGAGAGAATGTTTGCACTAACTAAAAATTTAGATTTAAACTTGGTTGTGGTTTGCAATTTGATTGGTTCAGAAGAGAGAGATTGGAGGAGGAAAATAAAGGATCTTGGAGTTGAAGATAAGATAATCCTTACAAATTTTGTTAATGATAAGGATTTACCGGCTCTTTTTTCCGGAGCAAAGCTGTTTCTTTTCCCCTCGCTTTATGAAGGTTTGGGTCTTCCTGTTCTTGAAGCTTTTGCATGCGGTTGTCCGGTTATTACTTCTAAGACTTCCAGTTTAACCGAGGTGGGAGGGAACGCTGCCCTTTATGTAAACCCAAAGGATACAGGGGATATAGTAGAGGCGGTTGAAAGGATTTTGCATAATCAAAGATTAAGAGAGGATTTAGTAAAAAAAGGTTTTGAACAAGCTAAAAAATTTTCTTGGGAAAAAGCTGCAAAGGCAACTTTAAGTGTTTATGAAAAAGTTTTGTCTTCCAGTGCTGCAACTAATATAACCCAAAGTAAGACAGGCGGGTAAAATAATGTATTTGTAAAAAAACTTTGGGCAATAAGTCCCATTAGTCCTGAAGTTAAATAGGATTTTCTTTTTCCGACAATTGTTAATAAGAAGAATATATAAACACTTAAACCGATTATTCCTGTTGTTGCTGTGATATACAAAAAGGAGGAGTCATTTGTGGATGAACCGCGACTTTGTAAAAAAAGCTTATCCCCAAGATTGTACTGCCGTAGCGCAAATCTATAACTGTTAAAACCTATACCCAGGATTGGATGATTTTGGAAAAGTTCCAAGCCCTGTTGCCAGGTACCTAATCTTGACTGCGCAGATTGGGCTCTATCTATATCCTTAGGTTCTGCTACAAGTCTTTCGTAAGATAAAAATCCAAGCAACAGCCCCAAAAACAACAGTATAGTTATCAATCCTAATTTAAGGGATTTATTCATTAAAGATAATGTTAAAAAAGCCGTTAGAAAAGCTAAATACGAACCTCTTGAAAATGTTGTCAGAAGAGCAATATAGATAATAATCCCTATGTGTAAGTGCCACTTTTTCGATACTACACGGTTTTGGTACCAGAGTATTAGTGTTAAAACAAGAAATGCCCCGGTAAAATTAGGATCTAAAAATGTTGAAACGGTTCTGAAAAAGTGAGGGTCCCAGTAAAATCTAGTTATAAATCTTAGATCAGGTATGAACGCAAGTTGCAAAGTTCCCAAAACTGCGATGGTGAATCCAGAAAAAAGCAAAACCTTGTGAATATTTTCCTTTATATTCGGGAGGGCATTTGAAAAAATTAACCATCCGAGAAAGATATAGAGGGAAAACCGAATAATGTACGAGAATGATATAAAATACTCAAATGGGGTAAGAGTAAGCGGTGTAAAAATTAATGAGGCTGTGGCCACCATAATAAATGCTAAAGCTGCCTTTACCCAAATTGGGGGTTTTGCAAGTCTAAAGGAGGTATGGAAGAGTCCCAGGACGCACAAAATTATTACTGCTAAATCAAGTAAAATTAGACCGCCTTGCGTTTCAATCGGCACTTTAATCAGTTGACCAAAACTCAACGATAATACTAGGAGAATTGCATCCATAATTTTTAAAATTTTAAGGATTAAAAACTACTCTTCTTGAGATTTCTTGAGAATTTCCTGCCAAATCTTGTGCCTTTATATTTAAAACATTTTCACCGTCGTTCAGTTGCAACTGAATATTAAATATTCCGTCGGATCCTACTACAACTTGACTGTCATTTACCGAAACTTTAGCTTGAGATTCAGTCCTTCCAGAAATTTTTACCTTTTTTTCTCCTTGTTGTATCTTCCCGTCTTCCGGTTCACTTATTTCAAGAAGGGGTTTTTCACTATCATAAATTACTTTTATAACTTTTGAAGGTAGACTTTCTTTTTCATTTTCATCAACCCCGATAAAATCGGGGTCAATACTTTTTCCATATATACTATTTGTTCCTAGGACTAAAGACACATTTTTTATCTCGAAAGTACCGTCCGGAGAAACCTCTGTGGTATCTTTTTTTTCATCATCAATGTAAATGGAAACCTTAGAATCTGGGGTGCCATATCCGCTTATATTAATTTGGGCAGTATTAGTTGCTTCATAGGGGATGTTTAACACAGGTGGTGCCAGGGAGAAATTTTCAGTTGTGTATGTCTTTTTTGGGGAAGGTTTGACAAAGCTTGTGACAAACCCGAGTCCTGTTATTAAGGTTGGAAGGATCCACTGCAGTGTAGCATAGATTAAAAATCCTATTAAGATAAGGGTAATTATAAAATTTCTTTTACTTTTTCTAGCCAGCCTTCTTGCAGACCTTGTTCTGTAAGCCATGTTGTATTTAATTATATCTGAAATTTGATAGAATAGTTTATAGAGGTCATACAAGATCAACAAGACAAAAGGGTATATGGGAAATGATCTATAGAGAGGAATATAATACTCTACTAGAGGTGCGCAGAAGAGAGCAACAAATAAAATCTTATAAAGGTGGAAATGCTTTTAGGAAATTGATTGCGGCGGTAGTTCAGCGGTAGAATGTCTCCTTCCCAAGGAGAAGGTCGCCGGTTCAAATCCGGTCCGCCGCTCCCAGTCCCAAGTTGGCGGACAAGCAATGAAATCATCAATCTTACCCCGGCTCAAACGAAAAACCTCTTTTGAGTTTTTATCATACAAATTTTTCTTCCTGCCTTGCCCTTTTGTAGCTTCACGCGAAGGAGGGTTTGGGTTGTAATATTTTGTCATTTTCTTGTTTTCTTTAACAAATTCTTTGTTAGCCTGTCAAAATCTGAAATAAATTTTTTGTCCGCGGCTCTTTTATAAGAAGTAAATTCTACCTCAACCTTTATCTCAGCGTCCGCTGCGCTTACACTTCCTGAGCCTTTAAGAACGTCCTTGCCCATTAGAGTTAAGTATTCATCAAGTTTACGAACCCAATCAATCATTTTCATTGCTTTTTCACTTTGAGCTTGAATTTCTGCAAAAGAAAGGTAGGCATCAACAATACGGTTTAAAAGTTTCAGTTCTTTTTCGTCAAGATAATTTTTCGCTATATAAATATCCCTTTTAATAGGATATCTCCCCGGAAAGTTTGTAAGTCCTAAATTATGTTTTGTGTGACTTGTGCGTTCGGCTATAATCTCTGCAGCAGTTTTGCCCGTAACCGCAAAATGCATTTTATTCTGCACGGTCTTAAAAAAAGTTTCGGTTTCTTCCGCATCTTTACGATAATCGATAGAGGTTGCATAGAGATCCGTAACTTTTTGATAAAGCATCCGCTCACTACTTCGAATATCCCTTATGCGCTGTAGCAGTTCTTCGAAGTACCTGGTTCTGTGCCCACCTTGTTTGAGGCGAATATCATCCATAGTGAACCCCTTAATTATATATTCCTTAAGGCGCTCAGTTGCCCATTGGCGGAATCTTGTACCAAGAGCCGAATTTACACGGTATCCAACAGCAATAATAGCTTCCAGATTGTAGTGCTTGGTTTTGTATTGTTTTCCATCCTTTGCAGTTATCGAGTATTCCTCGATAACTGATTTCGGATCAAGTTCTCCTTCGGCAAAAATGTTCTTGAGATGTAGGGAAATATTATCGATGCTACATTCAAAAAGTTGAGCGATCAACTTTTGTGCCAACCACACATTTTCATTCGCAAAGCGTACTTCTACTTGCGTCTTACCATCACTTGTTTGATAAATAATAATTTGACTATCATTTTTCATGGTAACCTTTACTTTAAACCATAAAATACCCGAAAGTCAATACTTTGTACAAGTCAAAAACTTCCCCGAGTCCGGGGTGTCTACCTACCACACACCTGGTGTGTGTAAGTGTGTAATACACACCCGCTCATAGGCGTCAACCTCAATCTCGTTTCCTACCTCTTTTGTTGTTCAATAATTGGAGAATGAAGATTAATAGATTTATTAATTATTGGCTTTGTAAAAGCCTTTCGAGTTGACGGTTTGCGTCTGTGGTGTTCTGGGGGCTGGGTGTATTCACAACCGGCTCTATAGTTAGGCCGGTACGTACAAGATACAATACATCTGATTCATTTAGGAATCTAATTTGAGCTCTTTCATTATCTCTCATCCCTAAAAAGTTTGCTATATCACCTTCCCTTGGCATTGCCACAAAATCATTTTTTTGAGGGTCAAATCTGCTTGCCCGCACAATCCTTATACATGCACCTACCTCACGAGTATCCAAAGCTACAACAAGTGACTGTCTCATGCTTCTTAAAGGTATAGCTGTTGCACACCAATCTCCTGGCTCCATATTCCTCATAGCTTTGTACCAAGGTCTTACTTGAGCAATTCCTCCTCCTGTTTCTGTTCTAGACCAAGGTTGTAATAAAGTTAAAATAATCCTCAAACCTGAATCAGCTAACTCCACAACTCTATTTTGGAGCTGTGCTGCTAGATCATCATAATTTTGTTTGAAAAACTCAGCTGTTCTTGTTTCAAATTCTGCCATTTTTAACTCCTACTTCTTACAATTCTATTAATTTCAGAATCAACGATTCTTTGGATAGCTTCGCTGTTCCATATATTAACATCATTTAGGTTTCTTCGCCATAAAATAGCTGCCAAAATTTCTTCAGCTTCCTCATACCTACGATTTAAACGATTCTCAATCCTTCTTCTCGCCTGGGTCCAATCTCTCCACTGCTCTTGGGATAGATCCTTTTTAATATTTTCAACCATCTCACGAGGCGAAGGTAAGGTGCCTTCATTCTGTATACTATTTGCACTTGTGATTTCACCTGTTACAGGATTTCTTATTTCAAATTGTTTTGAGGAGAAAATTGGATATTCTATTTTTATTATAGTTGGGGGACCTTTCCTACCTTCTTTATATTTGCTAATAACAGGCTCATCTGTTAGAAGTAAAAGTCCTCTTGGATTAAGGCCTGCTAAGGTTGGTGTACCTGTCTTCTGAAGGGTTAGTACCCACCCAATTCTTTTTATTGGTCGAATATCTGTTGCAAAAGACATTCCAGATGGGCCAGCAACTGAAAATCCAAAATGAGTAATAAGTGTTTGGGCGAAACGACTAAATGTCTCTTCATCAAAGCTAGACTCAGGAAATGATAAGACTGCGGTTCCACCAAGTTTTAAAACCCTACTTAACTCAACCAAAACATTTGCACGCTCAACTTTGGTTGGATCATTAACTATCTTACCCTCCAAATCATAGATTCTTGTCATAGGAATCATAAATGAACAATCTAAAGCATCATATCTTTCAGAAGGAGAGCTTAAGTGAGATGCGCCTTCGACCAAAATATTTCCAATGGCCGGAAATTTTTCTTTAGCAATCCGAAGTGCTGCTCCGTTGATATCAACATTGTTTATCTCTATATTCCCGACCCCTGATTCAACCATCTTTCTTGCAAAAAGACACGTTCCTGCACCTATTGAGGCAACTCTTTTAGGTTGAGCTTTAGAGATTAAATTTTTAACCATTTCAGCATTGTTTCCAACGACCCTAAATTCATCTCTGCCTTCATCAAAGTAGTACTGGGCAAAAAGCTCATAAAAGGACTTACCGTCCTTATTCTTAGCAAGTTCCTCCTGAATCTCATATTCCCCTCTACCTCTGAGCCGTCTTAGTACATCCTGTATAAAAGATTGGCCAACATTTGGTTGAGCTATCAAAATATTTTTTGCAGCTGTTGAACTCTTAAAAAAGTCTTGATCTTCCGGGCTCAATTCCACCCCTGCCAAGGACATCTCAGTTAGAAGTCTCTTCATTCTAACCAGATTAAAAAATCCCTGATCTATTGAATTTTCCGTTTCATAAACAAAAATATCTACAGGTTTTGATTGCCCAGGTCTTAAAAATCTTCCACACATTTGTTTAAATTCATCAAAGCCAAAAGGCCATCCTAAAAAGATTACATTCATTCTCTCAATATTTTTGGTACTTTCAGTATCTCTTATAGCCCAATCCATGCTTTCGTCAACCGAATCCATGGAAGCTACAACTAAAGAGTTTTTGTCTCCTTGTTCTCTCCAAATTTGAGCAGCTCTATCACGAGCAGCAAAAGATCTTGTTCCATCAATATTTATGGCCATATCTCTTGGTAGTTCTGGGAACCAGTGGCTAATAATGTATTCATATAAACTCCAAGCATTGTCTGCTAAATCCTCGTCTTTTGTATTTGGATCATCAAGCCATCTTGTAATACCCCTTTTGTGATAAGGTGAAACTATAAAGATTTTCTCATTAGTTTCATATCCCTCGCCATTTCTATGAATTCTTTCTTCTAAAAATCTCTTAAGGGCTAAATATTTACCCGAGACAGCCTCCATGGAATACCAATCTCTAGAAATTTCTGGATGTCTTCTGGCTAAACTATCTATACCATCTACTAATCTTTCGTCAAAAAAACATTGCAATAAGAGATCTCTTTCCCCAAACTTAGCAATCCAATCAGCGGAAAACGGCTCATCTGGGATTTGTGGATCTTTTTCCACTAGCCATCTGGCCCAGGTTTGATGCAGCTCACTGAGTTTATTTACCAATCCCTCATCATCAAAACTAGGTTGGGGAATTAAACCTCTTTCCTTGGAAACCCTCTTAATAAGCTCAGGGTTCATCAATACACTTCTTAAAAGTCTGGTTTTGGCCAAAGTACCGAGTTGCTGCAGCCCTGCTACCCATTCATAAATTACGTTTTGATATGGAAACATTGGAATCGGAGTACGGGGATTTTCTGGTAATCTTGGTGCTCTTTCTCCAAAAAGATCATCCAAGCTCCACTGAATCATTAATTTTTCCCCATGAAGTAGAAAGTAAGCAATTTTAGGATCTCTTAAAGCCTGTATAGAGAAGGGGAACTTACCATCTATTTTTTCCCTTGGTAGAGTGAATCTGTCAGGATATAACAGTGCCATGGTAATATCCATATCCTCCAAGGATGAACTAATTGGAGTACCAGTTAAGGCAATTGACGGCATTTCGAAGGGATTTCTTTGACTGTATGCTTCCTGCATCTTTTTAACCATATCAACAAGCATTTTGGTACAACCTGTACCTCCATGTCTAAACTCATCAGATTCATCAAAAATTATTCCATCGGTTTGACGTCTATCTATTAAGGCCACTTTTATACGGTTATAAAGTTCTGGATTATTCCAGGCATTCCCCATAAGTTCACTGCCTACATAAAGATATTTTGTACTTTCAACTCTCGGATCTTCTAAATCCTTAGCCGCCCTTATAGTAAATACGTCAGGTTTATCTTCTTCTAAGAATATTTTTTCAGCTTCCCTTGGCCATGTATTCCTTGCCTTAGCAGGACCAAAGATAGTAACCCTCTGTGCACCTATTGATTCCATAGCAAGATAAGCGCAAGCAGTTTTGGTAGCTCCTGTATCACCATTAAGAAAAGACCTTCTGTTTTTCAAAAATTCCCAGACAAAATATTTTTGTCTAAAAAGAGGCATGGGGGATTTGTCAGCAAACCAACCTTCAACAAAGGGTTGAAACACCGGGGGAATGTTTACATTATCAATTTCGTGAAATTCACTTTCAACCGCCTGCAAAAAAGGAATTTTTGCAGGAGAATGTTCAAGTAAAATACTGTCATTAAGCCTTCTGAATCCAGCCTCCTCACCATCGATAAATAATTTCATGGCTTGAGATATAAAGTAATCTCTTACAATTCCCGCTGTAGCAGTATCACCGCTTTTAAAAACTTTATCAGGTACTAAAATAACCAAATCTCTAAAATCAAGTTCTCCCTGGGGTCTTTGTACCAAAATGTCTCCCAAATAAGGCCTGAGTAAAGCTCTGGTAGTGAAGGATCTTAATTTCTCTTGTTTCTTCTCGTCTGTCACATCCTCAAAAAGTAGTGCGTTGGTAATAGCTCCCATAACATGGATAGGGAGGATACCGCGTAGTTTATTTAATAGCGCGTTTCTGTCGACATATTTTAACACCGCGTCTTCCGCTTCTTTAGCTTCATCTGAGAAGGGACCAACTCTATCCTCTTTAACCAAAAGAAGTTGTAATCTGCCTTTTAAATCCTTAACCTCTGGTTCAATCGGTGTCCCCGTCGGAACAAATGATCTTGTTAAAGCGCTAATATTTGGATACCTTCCATCAGTTATTAAAGCCCTTGCAATCACATACTTAAGCTCAAAACTATTAGAGGATCTAAAATTTGCTTCAAATGACCCTTCCAAAGGATAATCAGGATCTGTTGAAGGAAGAGCTATGATTTTTTCCAGAACTTCTTGAGAAATAGGGTATTTTTTCGCAAGCGCCTCATCATCCAAACCAATCGATTGCGAATTTAAAATGTCTTGTTCTATAGCCATATATTTCTCCCTTTCATTATCTAACCTTCCAGTAGCCTTCTCAACTGTTGATTAGCTTCTTCAGAAGGAACGCTATCTTGTTTAGTCTTCTCAATACCCAACTTTAACTTTAATCCTCTCAATCCTCCTGGAGATCTATGAATAGCACTTTGTAAACCATAGTATTTATTAGCTGTAAGGGCAGGATATGTTAGAACTCCGAATGTATTAAAAAATTCTAAAGCCTCTACTGCAATATTTTCTGAGGTCCAATATCCTCTTTTTCTTCTTTTGCTTGCAGGAATTCCAAGTCTTTCTCTAAGAACTACATAAGAGCCTCCATACGTGCTAGATATAGCAGTACCCAGTGCTCCTTCTCCATTGTTAGATAATGAATATCTGCTTATTTGTCCATGCTTTTGATAAAACTCCAATGCTTTCCTTTCAATTTCTTCCTGAGTCCAATAGCCTCTTTGAACCCGAGGTAATTCTATTCCCAAATTTTTTCTTAATTGAGGCCAACCTCCAGGATAGAATCGTGTAATAGCTCCTGCCAAGGCTCCTGCTTTATCCCTCCTCATTTTATTATTTGAGATATCACCATTCTGTATATAAAATGATTGAGCCTCAATCTCAATTTGTTCGGGTGTCCAATATCCAACCGGTTTAGCCGTATATTCCGTGTTAAAATCTTTTCTGAGTTGTCTTAAACCACCGGGATAAAAGTTTGAGATTGCCCGAACTAAGCGAGACCTACTCATTCCTACTATAACTGCTTGTGTTAATTTACCTTCCTGCTGAAAAATCTGTCCTGCCTCTTCTCTAATTTTTTCTTCAGTCCAATAACCATTTGGTCTTCTTGTTGTATCTACTCCGAGACTTTCTATTAGGGCTATCCTTCCTCCAGGATAGTATTTATATATGGCATTTTCAAGATCGCCTCTTCCAGATTCTTGGAATTGTTTTGGAGTTAGTTCAAATCCACTGGATATAATTCCTTGCGCCTCACTTTCTATAACCCTAACTAATAATTCTTGGTCACGTCTTAATACTGACCATCTAATTCGACCTCGTCTGTCTCTAGGTGGTTCTATAGTTGGTTGTAAATGTATTTCTTGATTCTGGTTTCCTATTCTATCTGGACTCATATCTGTACCTCCAATAGCCTCTCAAGTTGAATATTTGCTTCATCTGAATTAATGACTCCTTGCTGCTTTCCATCAATGCCTAATTTTTCTCTAAGAGCAATTAAACCTCCTGGGTAATGTATAGAAATAGCATTAGCTAGACTAGAACTTTTTTGCCTATTGAGAATACCAAAGTTCAATATACCATGAGCATCAAAAAACTCTTGCGCCTCTCTTTCGATATTTTCTGGTGTCCAATATCCATTAGGCCTTTTCCCACTTTCAACCCCTAGATCTGTTTGGAGTTGTCTTATACTGCCAGGATATTTATGATAGATAGCATGATTTAAGTCAAACCGTCCACTTCTTACTAAAAGAGTATGTGTTAATCCTCCATATTGGTTAAAGAAAGCTAAAGCTTCTTCTCTAATAGTATCTTCTATCCAAAATCCTACATCTTTAGATTTAGGTTTAATTCCCAAATCTTTTTGTAGTTGTCTTATCCCACCTGGATATCTGTTAACAGCTGCATAGAGTAAGTCATATCTTTTATGTGCCGTAAGTGTATCGGGTACTATATTGCCATGTTCAGTGTAAAAATCTACTGCTTGTGCAAAAATATTTTCAGATGTCCAGTAACCATTGGGCTTTCTTTGAGTCACTATTCCTAGTTCCTTTCGTAAGGCCGCCAATCCTCCTGCATGCTTTTTAATAGCAGCTTCTAAATCATCTTTACTTGCCTGATGTAATGAAGCCCTGGATAATTGCCCATGTTCCATATAAAATTCCACAGCTTCATTTACAATTCTATCGTGAGTCCAGTAACCATTAGGTTTTTGACTAGAAACAATACCCAGATTATCTTTTAAAGCTTGCAAGCCACCTGGATAATAGGTGTAAGCTGCATTAGCAATGCCACTATTCCCCGCTTTTTCTAAGGTTTTTTGAGTAAGATTACCGTTTCTTTCAACGAACTGTCTGGCCTCTTGTTCAATAATTGTTGAGTCATTCCAATAATTTTTTGGCTTATTACCAGTTGGCAAATCAAGTGCCTGACGAAGTCCTGGATAGCGTCCAGGATAATAGGCTACAATAGCACGAGATAGATATGAAAGGCCATTAGCACTTAAGGCATTATGTTTTAATGGTACTCCTTGTTCCATTGCTGAGCGTGCTTCAGTCTCAATTACCCTTGCTAATTGTGTAGGATCAGTTTCTAGCAATTGCCATCTGATTCTACCTCTGCTGTCGCGGGGTATTTCTATAGGCGTTTGAACCTCTAATTCAAAATGATTATTAGCCTCAATTTGTGCCTGAGGCAGTATTCTTTCAGACATACCTAGTATTTTACCATAAAAGTCCTATAGTTTCAAATCTGGGTGTTAAGAGTTTTCAGGGATTGTCTACCCGCCGAGAATAAAATGCGTCGATTAAAAGTTTTTGCTAAAATAAGTTCGAGCGATATGATATATCTGCTCACATTAGTTGGTTTATTTTAGCTGCTATTATATAGTCATTTTCTGAAAGGCCTTCAATGGCATGAGTATATAAAGTTATATCAACTTTTTTGTAGCTGTGAATATTTATATTTGGATGGTGATCTTCCGAATTTGCCAAATCCGCAACTTTATTTACAAAAACCATAGCTTCTTTGAAATCCTTAAATGTAAATTTTCTTTGTAGTTTCATTGGTTGTTCATCCACAAGATACCATCCCTCTACAGCCTTTAAATATTCTTCAGCTTCTCTCTTAGTATAGGGATCGATCCCTCCTTCACAAGGCACACAATGTTTTTTTGTTAAATTCATATAGGAATTTTAACATAAAATATGGGAAAATATGTACGGGCCGGTGTAGCTTAGTGGGTTTAAATGTCTAAATGACATTTAAACGGGTTGCTTACCTTAAAGAATTACCACAAAATAAATAAAGCAACCCAGGAAAAGTAATGCCAACGTAGCTCAGTGGTAGAGCAGTCCCTTCGTAAGGGAAAGGTCGTGAGTTCAACTCTCACCGTTGGCTCACCAAATCCTACGGTGTCAGCCTATCACACCCCTGGGGTGTGTAAGTTACTATTTACTTGCTTCCAAAAGCCCCTGGCTTGCAAATTGATTCTTTGGATCGGAAGATAAAACCAGATTAAATACCTCTTTTGCTTTATCTTTTTGTCCTGAAAATAGATAAACTATCCCTAAATTATTGTAAAGATTTAGATTTTTAGGATTAATTTGAATGGCTTTTTGAATATTTTCTAGGGCTTTATCATACTCCTTTGCTTCAAAATATAGGGCAGCAATATTTTGATATGATTGCCAAAGATTAGGATTAAAAGAAGCTGCTTTTTGATAATTTTCCAGTGCTTTATCCAACTGTCCCAACTCCCTGTATGTATTTGCCAGGTTATGGTGAGCGTCCCCGTAGTTTGGTTTTAAAGCAATGGCAGTTTGAAATTCCTGCAAAGCCCTTTGTTTATTCCCCCATCTTCCATAGACATCCCCTAAATTATTATGGGTGTTTGGACTGGAGGGTGAAGTTTTTCCTGTTGCAATCCAAAGATTATCCTCATTTTTCCAATCTATATTTCTCACAAAAGTTCTGATTGATAAAGCCGCAATAATAAGTATAAAAAAAGTATAGATTAGGAGTTTGGAGCGTAAAAACTTTAGATAATTTTCTGCCAAAATTGCTACAGCTGTTAAAATCCCCAAAATTGGCAAATACAAATATCTTTCAGCAACAATCCAATTAAATCTAAAAGGAGTTAAGGTGGGAGAAAGTGCAATTAGGGAAAAAGACAACCAGAAGCAAATTTTCCTATTTTTTACAAAAGTTATTGCAATGGCAACAAAAAATAAAAGAGTACTTATTGATCTAACTGCAAAGTTAATTGGACCAAAGCTAAGTTCGGAATGATAAAGAGTTAATGTCTCTGGCCAAAAGATAAGTTCAAAATAAGAGGAAATAGCTATCGGAATTATAAGAAATAAATTGTCAACCCCTTTTTCCTGATAATGAGTCGATTGTAAAGTGGTAGTTCTCTCCGGTATGGCGGCAAGGTTAATAAAGACATATACTATGCTGATTAGAAGAAATGGAATAGCTTTTAACCAATTTTTCCTTAAGTTTCCAAATGTAAGCTCAAAGGCAGGAAATACTAAAAAAAGACCAAGAGGCATAACAGGGTGAGACATTAGAGATAGAAGATAGAAAATTGAGGATAGAAGATAGAAAAACTTGCGTCTTGAGGATAAAATGTAGAACAGAAAAGATAATAGGAGAAAGAAAGAGTATTGAGGATAACTGCCCCCGGAAATCCAGACTACCGCTTCCGAAATTGCCGGATGAACAGCAAAGACAGCAGCAACAAAAAGTGCCGACTTTTTTGATTGTAACTGATTAAGTATGGCAAAAATTAAAAATACAGATCCAGTATGAAAAAAAATATTTATGAACCTAAAAAAAGAGGGATTTAAACCGCCCAATTGATAAGCTACCCAATATAAAAGTGGACGAATAAAACCGAAAGGATAAGTGGAAATACCATGAGCTAAATCTCCTACATTTGGATTTTGAACTATTTCTGCAAGATCATCGGATAAAAAAACATTGTTTAAGGAATTAGCGTAAGCAACTACGACCAGGAAGGTCAAAAAAAATAAGTAAATTAAATTTTCTTTAAACCATTTTTTCATGGGTCATTTTTAAAATCAGGGCAGAGATTTCCCAGAGGGCAATTTAGGCATGAATGAGTTCTGGCCGTGCAGAAATGACGGCCGTGGAGTATCAATAGAAGGGGAAAGTCAATCCAGTATTTTTTGGGCACGATTTCCATTAAATCTTTTTCTATTTTTACCGGATCTTTACTTTCTGTTAGGCCTAGTTTATTTGTAAGCCTTATTACATGAGTATCAACAACAATTCCTTCAGCCTTTCCAAAAGCTGAACCTAAAATTACATTGGCAGTTTTTCTGGCAACTCCTGGAAGGGAGTCTAAATCCTGCATATTATCTGGAACTTTACTTTGGAATTTATCCACCAACATTTGAGTTGCAGATTTTATCATTTTTGCCTTATTTTGATGGAAATTAATATTTTTTATGAGTTGATCGATTGTTGAGACTTCTGCTTTAGCCAAATCCTCTGGCTTTGGATATTTTGTAAAAAGACCAGGAGTAGCGAGATTGACGGAAACATCTGTGGCTTGTGCAGAAAGTATTGTTGCGATCAGTAGTTGGTAGGGATTTTGAAAGCGAAGCGCGATTTTTGGCTGAGGATATACTTTGTATAAGCGTCTAATAATTTCCTTTACCTTTTTTTCCCTAGTCATATGGTAGGATTTAGGGTAAAGGGTTTAGGGTATAGTTGTCAACTCAGGAAATTATCTGGGGATTTTTATTACTTGTCCTGGAAAAATTAAGTCAGGATTTGAGATATTATTTGCATCAGCCAGTTTTTTGTAAGCAAATATATCTCCGTATGCTCTGGCTGCAATTTTGGAAAGCCAGTCTCCTTCAACAACAGTGTATGTGTCTCCTTCAATCTTTGATCCCCAGATTGTTGTATCACCACCACCCTTTCCAAGCTCTTTAGTGACTTGAGGTTGAACTGGATCACTTGATAGTGGAGAGGGAGAAGGTAGAGGTGAGAGGGATGGCGACGGAGCCGACGGAATTTCTGCAACTTCTTGTGTTAATTTGGGTATTTCTAGTACCTGACCTTTCTCTATTGCATTAACATTGGTAAGATTATTTGCTTTTGCTATTTCCGGATATTTGAATCCATCCTTGTAATATTTCTCGGCGATCAAAAACAATGTATCGCCCTCTTTAACAGTATATTTTCCTGGTAAGTTTTCAGGAGAAACATCATCCGCCGTTGTTTCTGTTTGTTGTGCAGGACCTAAAGTTTCCTTTCCTCCTCTAAAGTAGTTAAAAACCAAAATTCCTAAAACCAAAATAATCAAAGCTCCCAATACAATACTTACTTTGGATTGGGTGGATTTTACATCATATGACATTTTCTCCAAATAATTATTGATTGGGAATTGTTCTTTAATACTCGGTCTTCCTCTTGCCATTTTAGTTTTAGGCAGATGGAGCAGTTTTTACTAATCCCTTTTTAGTCTATCCGCAAAAATTTGTCAAGGGGGTAAAACTTTTGTTACAATGCATTAGTTTGGGACCGTAGTGAACCGGTCATCACGGTCCGATGTACATCGGACAGATAGCGGGTTCAAGGGATTTATGGGGATAGTATATATACTTAAATCTTTGGTAAATGGTAGATATTACATTGGATCAACGAACGATTTAGAGAGAAGATTATTTGAGCATAATAATGGGAAGACTAAATCAACCCGGTTCACGCGACCTTATAACTTAGTATTTAAGCAAGTATATGGTTCAGTTCTAGAAGCTAGAATAGTTGAAAGAAAGTTGAAGAACTTTAAAAGTAGAATAATTATTGAGAAAATCATAGACGAAGGATTCATTAGTTTGGGACCGTAGTGAAACGGCATCACGACTCCTTGTCACGGAGTAGATAGCGGGTTCAACTCCCGTCGGTCCCGCCAAAATTTTTCTGGTATGTGGTAAAATTAGTTTACATGAAGAAATTAATCACCCAGGATCCTAAAATTTTAGGTGGGAAACCAATTATTGCCGGTACCAGAATGTCTATTGAGGTAATTTTGGAATTCTTAGCTGGAGGTATGGAAATTAAAGAAATATTGAGAGAATATCCATTTCTTACTAAAGAACAAATTAAGGCAGCTATTCAGTTCGCTGCTAAAAAAGTGGGGAATGCTAAAGCATATAGCAAAGCTGAAGATTTAAAGCCTCAAGTTGCACTTCATGAAATTCGTCGCTGATATTAATATCGCCCAAAAAGTCATTAAACTACTCCGTAAGACTGGGCACAACTTAGTTGATATCAAGAAATTGAATCTAACAATTCCGGACGTGGATATTATTAAATTGGCTTCAGATGAACATAGGATTATTCTAACTCATGACAAAGATTTCCTGGGCTTGAGTAAATTCCCCAAATATCAGGTTGGGATGATTGTAATAAGGTTAAGTGTGCAGAATGCAGAACACCACTATTTAAAACTTAAAGAAGTGTTAGAAAAATATTCTGAGAGCGTACTTCTAAAAAGTCTCACTATTCTTAAGGAAGATTCAATTGAGATATTTAAGTATCCCAAAGAGTAATTTTTGTTCCCAAATTCATCTAGCTTCTATTGAGTAAATTTATTTATCATTTTGGAATAGATTAAATTTTAGTTTTGATCTCTTAAAATAGCCTCAAAGTATGCTCTTGTTGGTCTGGTATATGCTATAGGTAATGCAAGTCTACCTCTCCAGGCAAATCTTTCTCTCTGCATAATCCTGTTATGTTCTTCTAAAAGATGTAGTCCAGATAATGCCTCCTCATAAAACCATGCTCTGACAGAAGGACTAAATCTATTGGGAAAATCATCCTTTGTTATGTCATGTGCCTTTACTGATTCTCTTGGGATATTAACAAATCCTGCACTAATATCTGCTTCATAATCTCGGAGTGTGTAATATTTTCTTACTGCTTTACCTAGAGGCATAAGCAGCTCTGCTTTTTTAGGATCGTCTCCAAATACCATAAGTCCTCCTCGGATAGTACCTGTAATATCACAGGCATCATAGGCTTGATCAAGTTCCAACTGTGTAAATATATGTCCAGTTCCACGCCTTTTTGTATCAAAGAGAAAGTATTCAAAAAAAGCATCGAGTTCTCTGTGTATTTGTAGTCCTGCTTTATCCGCTAGTTGATAGCAATAGAGAAAAAGATAATCTAAATTATCTTGAGGATGATTTAGGTTGCGAACAAAAGCCCGTTTTTCTGTAAGGTAAGCGACTGGGGAAATACCTTGAGGAGGTAAACGATCTCCATCTGCAATATCATCTAATATTCTCATTCCTGCATTCACTGCTAATAATAATCTACCCCTAGTCATACTACCAAGGAAAATGGGTGCTGCTTCAAGCATTCGAATCCATTGCTTTGAACTTGCTCGCTTTTGTAAACCTGTATACGCCTCTTGTTTGAGTTGATTGTAATTTTCCACTAAATTCATGTTTGAAGTATATCAGGAGGGGATTTGGATTCCTAGCTGTTGCAAAGTTTTACAAACGAAGTTTGCAAACTCTGCTTATATTGGTATACCAAACTCTGATATAATGCTTCCAGATTTTTAATCTCAAGCCCGCATAGGCACGAAATTTTAATATCCTTCTGAAATCTTTTAATTCTGAAGCTAAGAGTGTTCAAATCAAGTTACCTAAATTCCCAATTTCTGATATGCTTGGTATGAAAATGAGGCCTCATCCTGAAGGCGCTTTAAATACTCTCTATATGCTTGAACTCTTGGTCCAGCTATTTCTCTAGCAGTATTAGTCCATAGCATATCCATCCACTCCATATGCCTGTAAGCCATATCCTGCCATAAAGTCTTAAGATTTGTCTCAACCGAACTTGTTTCAGTTTCCTCGGGCAGAATGAGGGGCAGGTTGTGATTCCAACTGGCAGACCTCAAGGGTCCCAAAGCTCCCAAACAATCTAGTCTGTCAGCATCCATAACTACTTCAACAAGATAACTTCTCCTAACATTCTCATTTAGCTTGGAATGATCCTCTGCTGCATTTCCAATAAGTTCTCTGTCTTCTGGGCTTAAAATATCTAGCGATCCTAATAGTTCAGCTTCTATGATCTCTCTTGATAGTTGCCCATGTTGAAAGGTTCTAGATCTAGGATCTAAAGTAGCTCTACCTATATCCATTACTATAGCTGTTAAGACAGGTAAGAAAAGAGGGTGACCTTCTTTATATGCAATTACAGCTGCCATTCCTGCTTGCCTCATTGTTTTATCAAAACCATGGCCTCCTATATGTGTGCCTTCAGGAATACTGTCAAAATATCTTTTTGTCCACACAACAGTTCTATGTAAAGTTTTCCTCTGTGTATTACTTAAATCAAAGTCTGATATTTGTGTTAATTCCACTCTGTCTGGTGTATTACTTGCCATAATTGCAGTATTATATCAATCTTATTTAAAAACTTCAAAACAGTTGAAGTAGATTGAATTGATTCCTAATTGTTGTAAGGTTTTATATTGATAGATTATACTGTGCATTAGGTGTTCAAGATTTTTACCTTTGAGCCCGCATATGGAAATATCTAATTCAAAGATTGCTAAAATCCTAAGGAATGTTGCTGCAGCATATACAATAAAAGGCATTGGCAATATCTTCCAAATCCGTGCCTATGAAAATGCGGCTGATGCCATAGAGCATTCGACAGCAAGCATTCATGATCTCTGGGAAGAGAGGAAGCTGGGGAATCTTCCGGGTGTAGGGCAGGCACTGCAAGGTTATTTAGATGAGCTGTTTAAAAAAGGCAAGGTTTCTCATTTTGAATCGGTTCAAAAGGGTATCCCTCAAATAGTTTTTGATCTTCTGGATATACCGGGAATAGGTCCTAAATCCGCTGAAAAAATAGCAAGATCAGGTATAAAGAGTCTGGAAGCTCTCAAGAAAGGTCTAAAATCAGGAGAACTTTTAAAAAAAGGAATTTCCGCGAAGCTTGGGCAGAATATCTTGATTGGTTTACAGGAAGTAAGCCAAAGAACCGGCAGAGTGCTTTTGCCATACGCTGCAGCACAGGCTGATAAGATCCTGGCTTATTTAAAAAAATGTCCGGATGTAATAGATGCCCATCCTCTGGGTTCGCTTCGAAGAATGGTAGCAACTGTTGGGGATTTGGATTTTTCAGCTTCATCAACCAGCCCAAAAAGTATAATAAAGCATTTTACAAAGATGCCCGGTATTGCCAGAGTTATGGATGAAGGTGAGAGCAAAGCTACGGTAGTTCTTGAATCCGGATTGCAGGTTGATCTTTTAGTAGGGCAGCCGGATTCATACGGAGCCCTTCTGCAGCATTTCACAGGCTCGAAGAGCCATAATATACACCTGCGGACTCTTGCAGAGAAAGACCATCTTTCACTCTCCGAATATGGTGTTAAAAATACAAAAGCAGGCAAACGAGTATCAACTAAAACAGAAGAGGAGTTTTATAAGCTGCTCGGCATGCAGACTCCACCTCCGGAGATTAGAGAAGACTGGGGAGAAATCGAGGCTGCCCTGCAGCATAAGTTGCCTGATTTAATACAGTTGAAAGATATTAAAGGAGATTTACACACGCATTCTAATTATCCTATTGATAGTCCATCTCATGCTCCAGGAGTGAATTCAATTGAAGATATTGTAAAGAAGGCACAAGAGTTAGGCTATGAGTTTATTGGAATTTCGGATCATCCTCCGGGTTTTGGTACTACAAGCAGAGAAGAGAAGCTTAAGTGGGTTCAAATGAGGACAAAAGTTATTCAAAATATCAAAAAGAGTACAAAAAGTATTCGAGTATTGAATGGACTCGAAATAGATATACTTGGAGACGGAAAATTGAGTGTGCCTGATGAAGCTCTAGCCACTCTGGATTACTGTATTGCAGGCATACATTCCGGCCATAGAGGTACAAAAGATGTAGTGACCAGAAGGCTTTTAGCGGCTTTGGAGAATCCGCATGTAGATATTATTTCGCACCCTACAAACAGACTTTTAAATGAAAGGCAGTCTAGTGAGGCTGACTGGGAACAAATTTTTAAGGCTGCAGCCAAAAAGAAAAAGCTTTTGGAAATCAACGGCTACCCTAATAGGCTTGATTTACGTGACGACCTAGTAAGGCAAGCCAAAGCTTACGAGGTCAAGTTTATCATAAATACGGATGCACACAGAGTGGATCAAATGGATAATATGCGCTTTGGTGTTTCGGTTGCCAGACGAGGATGGGTTGAGAAAAGGAACATAGTTAACTCCTGGGATTGGGCTGATTTTGCACGCTTATTTAACCTTACCCCTTGACCCATTCGATTCTACTCAGGGTCAATACTGAGCGAAGTTGAAGTATTGACATTTCAATTAAAACGTTATAGTATTCGCAACTACTAGATTTTTTCTGCCTCTAGCCTACCCATTTCTGCCCCCAAGACCTGTCCCATAAAAATGTTTAAAAAAATTTTTATACTACTGCTTTTAGTACTAATTAGCTTTGTATGTGGTAAAACAGTCCTTGCGGAGGAAACTCCATCACCCTCACCGCAGGCAAGTGCATCAGCCCAACTGCCTGCTCTAGTCCCATCGTCTGCAAGTCCTGAGCCAACTGTATCCAGTCCGGAGCTTTCAACCTCTCCCGGTCCCGTTCCATCTCCTACACCAGAACCCAGTCCTAGCCCGGAGCCCTCCGTTTCCCCCAGTACAACGCCTAATCTGTTACCATCTGCAGATCCTTCACCCACACTAACTCTTTCACCCGCACCAAATCAACCGACTGTAGAACTTGTTTCAATAAATGTTACTTACGCAAATCCAAACAACGAAGTAAGAGTTAAATTTATTTCTATTTCCGGCGCAGCAGGGAATTTAAACATATCACAGGGAAGTCTGTCTGAATCTCAAGTAGCTGATTTGGGAGCACTTTCAAACAGTGTTTATGAAATTACATCGTCAATGCCAAACGGGACTTTTAAGTATAATCTTACTCTTCCTGTTCCTGCGGGAACAACGAATTTTAAAGTTCTATATGCTTCCTCTGTAAACGATTTATCCCCGGGTACACAAGTTACTCAAAATATAACAAATAATGGTGATGGTACGTTTACAATTCATGATTTAGATCATTTTACTGTTTTTGTGGTAGTGAATCCCAATACACAAGCCGACTGTGATAACGTAATTGTTGGTACGAATCCCCCCACAACCTGTTTTACAACAATCCAGGCAGCTGTTAATACGGCAGCCAACGGAGATACAATAAATGTCGGTTCAACAGGATCCCCTTACAACGAAACGGTTCATGTAAATAAGCAGCTTACATTTATAGGTTCCGGCAATCCGTCTGTAACCGCTTTTATTTTAGAAACAACTCCTGTGATTATCACAGGCATTACAACTTCTATTTCTATTGCTACCCCAGCCGTTTCACTAACAAATCCGGTTAACAGCGGAAATCAAACAAATGTTACGATTTCAGGAACAGGTGCCGCTAATGCTACGGTAAACTATACAATAGCCGGTACTTCTGGATCAGTTTCCGGCACAGGGACTGTATCAGGAACCGGCACAATCAACATAACCGGTATAAATGTTTCAAGCTTACCTGACGGGCCTTTGACTTTAACTGTCAATTTGACCTCCGGTAGCTATTCATCTGCAAATACCACAGCTTCTGCTTTTAAAGATACTGTAGCCCCTGCTCAAGCCTCAAATCTAACAATAACTAATCCTATTAATCAGGGAAACCAAACAAATATTTCTATTTCAGGCAGCGGTGAAGCAGGGGGTGCTGCAAATTGGACTGTTGCTGATGGCAGTTTATCTGTTTCAGGTACAATTTCTATTCCAGGATCGGGCGTATTTACTATCAGCGGAATAAACATTTCATCTTTGGCAGACGGCAGCTTAATTTTAACCATTACAGTGAAAGATACAGCCGGAAACAACTCTTTAGCTGCCACAACTTCTTCCACCAAAGATACTGTTACACCAACTGTTTCAGCAGGATCAAATCAGGTTAGAAACGGAGTATTTAGCCAAACAGGGACTGTATCTGATCCAGCTCCATCTTCAGGAATTGGCACCATCACTTGGTCTAAAGATTCAGGCCCCGGGGATATTACATTTGGGAGCGCAAATGCTTTAACTACCACAATTTCAGCATCAGCTGATGGAGTTTACGTTTTAAGATTAACTGTTGCAGATAGCGCAGGCAACAGTGCATCCCAAACATTCAACTTAACTTGGGATACTTTTCCCGCAACCGTGAATGTTGGGTCCAATATAACAACAAACACCGAATTTTCAAAAACCGCTACAGTAAACGATCCTGCTCCATCTTCTGCAGTAGCATCCACTACCTGGTCTAAGGTTTCCGGAACGGGCATTATTACCTTTAGTAATTCCGACTCTCTTACTACAGATATTAGTGCTGACTTGGATGGGACTTATGTTTTAAGACTAACTGTTTTGGATAATGCCGGCAATTCTTCTTTTGCTGAATTCACCCTGATTTGGGATACAACCCAACCTGATGTTTCAGCAGGATTGGATGTTGTAACCAATTCTCAATTTACCCAAACAGGTACCGCATCTGATATAACATCCGGCGTTGCAACTACAACATGGTCCAAACTTTCAGGTCCCGAAACCATTACATTTGGAAATGTTAATGATCTTTCAACAACAATTTCAGCTGATACAGATGGAGAGTATGTAATTAGATTAACAGTTACAGATAATGCTGGAAATTCTTCCAGTTCAGATTTTACAATGATTTGGGATACTGCAAGTCCTATCGTATCTTCGGGGTCTGATAAAACAGCAAATACTTTATTTACACAAACCGGTACAGCTTCTGATCCGGATCCTTCCTCCGGTATAGCATCAAATGTTTGGTCAAAAGTTTCCGGACCTGGAAATATAACTTTTGGTTCATCATCTTCCATTACAACAACAATTTCAGCAGACCAAGATGGAATTTATGTTATTAGATTAACAATTACAGATAATGCAGGAAATTCTACAACTTCAACCTTTACGTTAGTTTGGGATACTGCAAGTCCGACTGCTTCATCCGATAATGTTATTTCAGGATGGTTCCAATCGAATCCTACAATTACTCTCTCAATATCTGATGTTTTATCAGGAGTAAATTTTGCAAGATATAGTTGGGATAGTACAGCAGATGCAACTTCAGGAACACTTTTTACAAACGGCGCCACAACAGCTGTTCCTTCAGACGGAGTCCATACGCTTAATATCTATGTTGAGGATTTAGCAGGTAACCAGTCCACATATTCCGCAACATATAGACTGGACACTTTGGACCCAACAGTTTCAGTAACCGGATCATCTGCCTTATGGCAAAACACTTTGCCCTCTATCACAGTTACCGGTACTGATGTCCTGCCGGGTTCTGATGTAGCTTCCATACTTTATGGCTGGGATAGCGCTCCATCTGTCGAAGTTATATCAGGGACTGATTTGGCCTCAACTTTTCCGGGCGATGGTACTCACATCCTAAATCTCTTAATAACAGATGTTTCAGGTAGACAATCTACATTTACCGGTACTTATATGGTAGACAGAGTCAATCCATCTGATCCCGGAGTACCTGTTACTACTACTCCAACAGGCTCCACTTCTCAAACTTGGAATTGGATTGCCTCAAGCGATGCTACATCAGGAGTTGTTCAATATCTTTGGAGGACTATGTTGGGAGCAGTAGCCGGGCCTTCGGGTATAGTTGCCCCGGATGTGACATCTGCTGTTACAAATTTAACACAAGGCATCTGGGACTTTTTTGTAAAATCAGTTGATGCAGCAGGTAATGAGAGCAATGAATCTACATCCCAAGTTGCAGTTGACATTGAAAAACCGACAACAACAGATGTTGGAACTGATAATTTATGGCATAAAGATCCCGTAACAGTAACTTTAGCCTGCACTGATAATTTAAGCGGCTGCATGCAGATAGTTTATACAACTGATGGGTCTGATCCGACAAATTCCCCAACAAGGGTAGTTGTTAATGGTACCTCCTCAAGCTTTACATTAAGTGCCGAAGGTATCTATACAATTAAGTTTTATTCAATTGATTTATCAGGAAATCAGGAAGATACAAAATCCGCAGTAAATCAAGTAATGATTGATACAACCCCTCCGACAGCAGATGCGGGATTAAATCAAGTTCAAAAAACACAGTTTACTCAAACAGGCACAGCTTCTGATTTATTATCAGGGGTAGCCTCAACTGTTTGGTCTCAAGTTTCAGGACCTGGAATCATAACTTTCGGCACTCCGAATGCATTAAATACAACAGTTTCTGCTGATTTGGATGGTGTATATGTTATACAGCTGACAATTTCTGATAACGTCGGCAACATAAACTCCTCATCTTTTACCCTAACTTGGGATAGCATAGGGCCTTCAATAAGTTTTACCACACCTCTTGCCGGTTCAACTGTTTCCGGAAATGTAACGCTTGAGGCTGTTGTATCAGATACCAATGGAGTTGCTCAAGTTGTATTTTCTTATAAGAGAAATGACGGGCTAGATTCGTTCCATGATATTGCCATCTTAACATCCTTACCTTTTACTGCTGTTTGGGATACCAATCCTTTGGTGCTAAATACTTATACTTTACGGATTACTGCTTTGGATAATGCCGGAAATATTACGGTTTTTGACCAAATTGTAGATATTGCAACTTTTATTCCTCAAAGCAGTGTAAGCACAGGCTCTATAAGCCCAAATGGGGTAGTGATTAACTGGACTACGGACGACCCAACATCTTCAAGAGTAATTTATGATACTACTTCCCACCCAACTTTGGATTCTGCTCCAAATTATGGATATGCTAACTCAACCGATACGTTTGATACATCTCCAAAAGTTACCAACCATAGTGTCACGTTGACCGTACTTACTCCTCAAACTACATATTTCTATAGAGTTGTTTCTGCTGGTTCTCCCGAAGCGGTTTCATCCGAATTCAGCATTACCACAGCTGCTTCTCAACCGGCTGTCGGCGGAGGAGTTGGCGGTCCCTCAACCGCAGGTGCGCCTATTTGTGGCGATAGTAAACCTGGAAGTATTCCGGTATTGCTTTCTGCTAAATCAACAGGGAAGGGTCAGATCACTTTAACTTGGGATAAGGCAAAAGATCCCCTAACCCACTATATAATAGAGTATGGTCCTGCTCCCGGTAAATATACATTCGGAGTGTCAAATACCGGGAATGTGACAAGCTTTGTAATTAACGGGTTGGAGCCTGGAGTAACTTATTACTTCAAAGTAAGAGCAGCCAACAACTGTGCTACGGGAGATTCTTCAAATGAGCTTTCAGCAAAAGCAGGTAGCGGTGCGGTTTTAGGGATTGCCACATCGGTTGTAGAAACTTTAAGCGGGGTACTCGGGGCAAAAGATGTTTATGCAGCTGATGAAGAGGCAACAATTTCTACAGAAGAAGCATCTGAGAGTGCTGAACGTGAAGGAGATTTTGTTAGCCCGGAGCCGGTTGATTATAAAATAGCACCACGAGACAACAATCTGTTTTTAGTAGTCCTATTAGGCATAGGGTTACTTGGAGCCGGATATTACCTCTACAGAAAATCTCATAGATAGACATAATCCGTTAAATAGTTTATGATATGGTAATGCTGACATACGCAGTTATTGGAGTAATAGTTGTACTTACTTTATGGTTACTTTTTACCTATAATGGTTTAGTTAGTCTTCGTAACCGGGTCCGTGAAGCCTGGTCACAGATTGATGTTCAGCTTAAAAGAAGGGCATCTTTGATACCAAACTTGGTTGAGGCAGTTAAGGGATATGCAAAACATGAAAAAACTCTTTTAGAAAATGTTACCAAGGCTAGAGCTGCTATGGTTGGAGCAAAATCTCCTCATGAGAAAGCTGCAGCAAATGATTTATTGTCCGGAATGTTAAAAAATCTTTTTGCTGTTGCAGAAGCTTATCCTGATCTTAAAGCATCTGAAAATTTTAAACAACTTCAGGAGGAGTTATCTGATACAGAAACAAAAGTAGCAGCAGCCAGACAGTTTTATAATACTAATGTTTTGGATTTAAATAATTCTTTGGAACAAATCCCCTCTGCTTGGATAGGAAGTATGTTTAACTTCCAAAAAGAAGACTTTTTTAAAGCAACTGATGAAGAGAAAAAAGAAGTGAATGTGAAGTTCTAACTCATTTTGTGCTAAAATATCCCCACAATGACCACCGTTAATACTGCTTGGGATCAGGTTTCGGCTAATACTTTTAAGACCTGGCTGATAATGTTTTTCTTTAGCCTTTTTACAATAGGGGCGGTTTATTTGATAGCCCAGGGATTTGGTTACGGAGAGGTAGGGGGATTGGGAATAGTGGGCTTTGCCTTAATTATGGCAGGGGTAATGAACTTCGTCTCCTATTACTGGTCGGATAAGATTGTTTTAGGTGTATCTAGGGCCAAGCCTATTGCCAAAAAGGATAACCCCACTCTTTTTAGAACCGTTGAAAATCTTTGTATAGCAGCAGGCTTACCTTTGCCCAAGATTTATATGATTGATGATTCTGCCCCCAACGCTTTTGCCACAGGCAGGGATCCAAAACATGCTGCAATTGCTTTTACAACCGGAATTTTACAGAAATTAAATAAACAGGAACTGGAGGGTGTAACTGCTCATGAGCTTTCTCATGTTGGGAATAGAGATACTTTAGTAATGGCGGTTGTTTCAGTTTTAGTCGGAACTATTGCTACTTTGGCAGATTTTTATATGAGGTCTCTGTGGTATGGAGGTCATAGTGATAGAGATAGTAGGGGTAATCAGCTTTTTATGATACTTGCCATCATCACAGCTATTTTAGCCCCAATTATTGCTATATTAATCCAGCTTGCGGTTTCCAGAAGAAGGGAGCTTTTAGCAGATGCTTCCGGTGTTTTATTAACAAGATATCCATCTGGTTTAGCAAATGCTCTTCTTAAGATTTCTAAAGATAGGGAGCCTTTGGAGGTTGCAAATCGCGGCACAGCCCATCTTTACATTATAAATCCCTTAAAAGGAAAAGAAGCTGTAGCCTTTATGGCCGGACTTTTCAACACCCATCCTCCAGTTGAAATCCGTGTCAAAGCCCTCCGCGAAATGGAAGGAAAAGTATAATTAGGGAATGAAGATTGATGTTAAGAAAGTAGCAAAACTTGCAAATTTACCACTAACTTCTGATGAAGAGGAAAAATATTCCCAACAACTCTCCAAAATTTTGGATTATATTGAGCAGCTAAATAAAGTTGATACCTCAAAAGTAGAACCAACATATAATGTTTCAGGACAAAAAAATATACAGAGAGCCGATGAAATAGGGGAATGTCAGCCTCAAAATGATGCAATTTTGAATGCTCCGCAAAAAAAGGAGGGATTTTTTTCTGTAAAAAAAATACTCGACAATGAATAACATAACAATTTTAACATTAGCAGAAACTTTAAAAGGCTTAAAGGAAAAAAAATTTTCAGAGGAAGAGTTAAATAATGCTTATTTAGAAAAAATTTATAACCTTAATAAAAAACTTAACATTTTTTTAGAAATTAAAAAAAATGCTCGCGGAATACCTGCGGGAATTAAGGACATCATTTCAACCAAAAACATCAGGACTACAGCAGGGTCCAAAATATTGAGTAATTATATTCCTCCTTTTAATGCAACAGTAGTAGATAGGTTATTAAAACATGACGTATCAATTATTGGGAAAACAAACCTGGATGAGTTTGCAATGGGTTCATCAGGAGAAAATTCAGCCTATGGACCCACTAAAAACCCCTGGGATGTAACTAAAGTTCCGGGAGGAAGCTCTGCAGGTTCTGCAGCAGCGGTTGCAGCAGACCTTTGTGTTTTTGCCCTAGGTACAGATACAGGAGGTTCTATCAGACAACCGGCTTCGCTTTGTGGTGTGGTAGGTTTAAAACCATCATATGGTAGAGTATCGAGGTATGGGTTGATTGCCATGGCTTCATCGCTGGATGTACCAGGATCTTTTACTAAATCTGTTGCTGATGCCAGACTTATTTTAGACTGGATTGCCGGGCCGGATGGCTTTGATAGTAACTGTGCTCACCTCGAAGGTGAATCCAAGCCGAAACCAAGAGAACACTCGCTTCGCGAAGCGAGCTTTCGAGGTGTACGGGTAGGGGTGCCGAAAGAATATTTTGAAAAAGGGTTGGATCCAAAAGTTGAGAAAATTATTAAGGATGCAATAAATAAGTTGGAGGAACTAGGAGCTAGGTTGGTGGAAATCTCACTCCCACATACAGAATATGCTGTGGCCACTTATTACATTATTATGTCCTCTGAGGTTTCCTCAAATTTAGCACGGTTTGATAGAGTAAGATTTGGATCTAATAGGGAAGATTTTGGAGCGGAGCCAAAAAGAAGAATCATGCTTGGTACTTATTCCCTCTCATCTGGCTATTATGATGACTACTTTGCAAAAGCTGCAAAAGTAAGAACCTTAATTAAAAAGGATTTTGATGAAGCCTTTGAAAAAGTAGATGTTATAGTAGGTCCAGTCTCCCCTACCGTAGCTTGGGATTTTGGGGAAAAAATGAAAGATCCTTTAATGATGTATCTTTCTGATGCTTATACAGTTCCAGCCTCTTTAGCTGGGATTCCAGGATTATCTATTCCTTGTGGGTTTTCAGATGGCTTACCAGTAGGGCTGCAAATTTTAGGGAAGTTTATGGATGATGAAGCAGTGCTTAGTGTGGGAGAAGCTTATGAACAAGCAACAGAGTGGCATATCAAAAAACCACAACTATGAATTACAAACCTGTAATTGGAATTGAAGTGCATGTAGAACTTAATACAAAATCCAAAATGTTTTGTAGGTGCTCTGCTGATTATTTTGGCAAAGAACCAAATACGCACACATGTCCGGTATGTCTAGGTCTTCCTGGGGCACTCCCCTATACTAACGAGGAAGCTATTAAAAAATGTATTCAAATTGGTTTGGCCCTAAATTGTAAAATAAGTGAGACTTCCCTTTTTGAAAGAAAAAATTATTTTTACCCTGATTTGCCTAAAGGTTATCAAATCTCCCAATACAGATGGCCACTGTGTATAGAAGGCTGGTTGGAAATAAGCAAAGCTTTCCTCCTGACAAAAGGTCGGGAGGTAGAAGGATCGAAAGAAAGAAGGATTAGGATTAATAGAGTGCATCAAGAAGAAGACACAGGGAAATTAACTCATGCTGGAAAGGAAACATTGATTGATTTTAACAGAAGCGGAGTGCCTTTAGTTGAGATTGTAACAGAACCTGATTTTTCATCTTCGGAAGAAGTTAGAGAATATGCTAAAAAGCTTCAGCAAATTTTTAGGTCCCTAGGAGTTTCTAATGCGGATATGGAAAAAGGAGATATGAGGCTAGAGGCGAATGTATCGCTTCGAGAAATCTCAAATGTCAAATCTCAAATGTCAAATGGTGAATTGCCTAATTACCGTGTAGAGCTTAAGAATATAAACAGTTTCAGATTCATGGTCGCAGCAATTGAGTATGAAATTAAAAGACAAACAGAAGCTCTTAAAAGAGGAGAGAGGCTAACTCAAGAAACAAGAGGATGGGATGAGGACAAAAAGTGTACATATTTGCAGAGGAGTAAAGAAGAGGCTCATGATTACCGCTATTTTCCCGAACCGGATTTGCCTGGAATTTTTTTTGACAAAGAAAAAATAGACCAAATAAAAAAATCTCTATCAGAATTGCCCAATATTAGGATCAAAAGATTTGAAGAAGACTATGGTATAAATAAAACACAAGCAAAAATGTTAGTGGAAAAAAGTGGATTGGCTGAATACTTTGAAAGAGTTATGGAGGTAGGAAAGAGTTGGGGTATTCAAGTAAACCAGGTGGTAAATTACCTTATTAACAGGAAAATAAATACTATTAAAGTTTCCCCGGAAGAGGTAATAGCAGAAATTCATGACAAAGACGTAGGAATAATAGGGGATATCGGGCAGCTCGAGGAATTAGCTAAACAGGCAATAAAAGAGAACACAAAGGCAGTTGAAGATTTTAGGAATGGCAAGGCAAATGCCATGCAGGTTTTGGTTGGTGGGGTTATGAAATTATCTAAAGGTAAAGCAGAGCCTAAAAAGGTACTTGAAATACTAAGTAAACTGCTTAATAATTGATTTTGCCATAAATTGGGACAAAATATGCCTAGATTTGTTCATTTACACTCCCACACAGAGTATTCACTTTTAGACGGATTATCCAAAATCCCAAGCTTGGTTAAAAGAGTTAAGGATTTAGGCATGGATGCTTTGGCAATTACGGATCACGGAGTACTATACGGGGCAATAGAATTTTACAAATGCTGCAAAGAAGCGGGGGTAAATCCGATTATCGGAGTTGAGATGTATGTTGCCAAAAGGTCTTATAAAGATAAGGAAGCAAAACTTGATTCTGAGCCTTTTCATCTTACGGTTCTTGCTAAAAACTACCAGGGCTACCTTAACTTAATGAAACTTGTGACAATTTCCCATCTGGAAGGTTATTACTATCGTCCAAGAGTTGATAGAAATTTATTAAAAGAATATTCCCAAGGACTGATAGCTTTATCAGGTTGCCCATCAGGTGAGTTGATAAGGACAATAGTCGGTGCGGGAATGGATAAGGCGAAAGAGGTGGCGCTTAGTTATTTGGATATTTTTGGGGATGGTAATTACTATTTTGAGCTTCAAAAACATCCATACGAGGAAGGCTTTAATCAAGAAAGCGATGAAAATATTAAAAAAGATCTAGAGAACATGGTACAAACTCAAAAGAAAACATGGGACGGAGTGAGAAAGCTATCTTTAGAACTTGGCATACCTATTGTTGCAACCAATGATTTCCATTATGTAGAAAAGGAAGATGCGGAAGCCCAGGATGTACTACTTTGTGTGCAGACAGGAAAACTAATTTCAGATACCAACAGATTAAGGATGATAGATACGCCGGATTATTTTGTAAAATCGCCCGAACAAATGGAGGAGGATTTTATTGCACTTCCGGAAGCTTTGAAAGAAAGTGTGGGGATTGCCCAAAAGTGTAACTTAGAAATTCCCCTGGGAGTTGCTAAATTCCCTGTTTTCGAAACGCCTCAAGATAAATCTTCAATGGCTTACCTTAGACAGCTAACTTATAAAAAGGCTAAAGAAAAATTAAAGGTTACCAAAAAAATTAAAGGAAGATTGGATTTTGAACTGTCTGTTATTGAAAAGAAAAAATATGCCGATTATTTTTTGGTTTTTTGGGATTTTATGGATTGGGCCCACAAAAACGGCATTATTACAAACACCAGAGGTTCTGCTGCAGGATCAATGGTTTTATATGTTTTAGGGGTTACTAATCTAAACCCGCTTGACTATCTTTTACCCTTTGAAAGATTCCTGACGGAATATAGGCCGACTTTGCCGGATATTGATGCGGATTTGGCAGATGACAAAAGAGATGAGGTAATAGATTATGTTACCCGAAAGTACGGAGAAGATAAAGTCGCCCATATTGTTACTTTTGGCACAATGATGGGAAGGGCAGCGATTCGGGATGTAGGTAGAGTTTTGGGATTAAGTTATGGGGAGGTTGACAGGATAGCAAAACTTGTACCTCCTCCGCATCAGGGTTTTCATAAACCCTTGACGGATGCCGTCAAAGAAGTTTCGGAATTGAAGGATCAATATAGGGATAATCCTCAAATAAAAAAGCTCTTAGATTTGGCAATAAAAATTGAAGGTACTATTCGTCATGCATCCGTTCATGCGGCAGGTATTGTGATTGCACCTTCGGATATAACGCAGTTTACTCCACTGCAAAAAGAAGAAAGCGGAGATTTGGTTTGTCAATACGATATGTTTGCTGTTGAGGATGCGGGACTTGTGAAAATGGACCTTTTAGGAATAAGAAACTTATCTATTTTGGGCAAGGCTGTTCGGATTGTTTTGGAAAATCAGGGAATTGAGGTTGATTTAGGAAAAATTCCCTTAAACGATAAAAAGGCTTTTGAACTTTTGGCAAAAGGAGATACAATGGGTGTTTTTCAATTAGGATCGCAGGGTATGACCAGATATTTGGTTGAGCTTAAACCCTCCGCAATTGCGGATATTGCTGCCATGGTGGCTTTGTATAGACCAGGACCTTTGGGAGTAATCCCAGAATACATTAAAAGAAAACATAATCCCAAACTTATTAAATATTTAGATCCAAGAATGGAAGAGTATATGAAACAGTCTTTGGGGCTTTTGGTTTATCAGGAGGATGTTTTGTATACGGCAATAAATCTGGCAGGATATTCATGGGAAGAGGCGGATAAATTTAGAAAAGCCATGGGTAAAAAGAAACCCTCGGAAATGGCCAAGCAAAAAGGAAGATTTGTAGAAGGGTGTGTAGCAAACGGAATAAGGCGCGACAAGGCCGAAAAGTTATTTTCCTTGATTGCTCCGTTTGCGGCATACGGCTTTAATAAAGCTCATGCCGCATCTTACGCAATGGTTGCATATCAGACAGCTTATATGAAAGCAAATTTTCCGGTGGAATTTATGGCGGCAGTAATGACGGCGGAATCAGATGATGCGGATAAGATCGCTTCCGCAATTTTAGAGTGTAAAAAATTAAGGATAGTTGTTTTACCTCCCGATATTAATAAATCTGGAATAGGTTTTTCTATAGAGAATCTTGGGCAGTTGGGAGAAGACGACCTAAGCAGAAGTTTGAGTATTGCGGATAAAGTTAAAAAACAGGGTATTAGAATTGGTTTGTCAGCAATCAAAAATGTCGGAGATAGCGCAATTATTTCTATTCTAAAAGCAAGGGAAAACGGAGCTTGCACATCCATTTTTGATTTGTGCGCACGAGTTGATACAAGGCTTGTAAATCACAAGACTTTAGAGAGTCTTATTAAAGCCGGTGCCATGGACAATTTAGGTACAAGGGCCGGACAGCTTTTGGTTTTAGATCAATGCCTGGAAGAATCTCATAAGATAGCTAAAAATAAACTCTCCGGCCAGGTTTCTTTTTTCGAAGAAAGTGCATTTGAGGAGGATAATTCAATTTCTATTAAACTTTCTGATGCGGAAGAATTACCCTTGGATCACTTACTGATGTTTGAGAAAAATCTTTTAGGATTTTACATACATGAACCTCCATATCTAGTCAAATTACAGCAGGTTCAAAGCTTTGTGTCTTGTAAAATTTCAGATATTTCTGAGGCATCTGTCGGAGAAAGACTAATTTTAGGTGGAGTAATCTCAAGAGTTAAAAAAGTTTTAACCAAAAGAAGCGCCCAGGAGATGGCTTTTATCACAATTTCGGATGGTATATCAACAATAGAATGTGTAATTTTCCCAAAATTATATGAAACTGCCAAAAGTTTACTGGATAAGGATCAGGTAGTACTGCTTGAGGGAAAGGTTGATAAGAAAGAAGAGGAAGCTTCATTTTTGGTGGATAAACTTAAGCTTTTTAATCCGGAAGTTTCGATTGAGCAAACAACGATTGAGATTTCTATCCCGCAAGGTACGAAAGCGGAAATTTTACAAAGCGTTAATCGTATCCTAAGAGGGTTCCCCGGAAGTATTCCGGTTGTTTTGATATTACCAAACGGCGGTAAGGAGCAAAAAAGGATGATTTTGCCTTTTTCTATTGATCCGGCTCCGGGTCTGGAGATGGAAATTCATAGGCTTTTGGGTCGCGGAGCTTTTAAACGACTCTGATTTGTGTTAATATCTCTTGTATGATTTCTGCTAAATTTGGCGAGGTGAATATTCATATAGGTGACAGCTTAAGAGTTTATAGTAAGCTGATGGAGGGAGACAAAGTACGTACTCAAGTATATGAAGGAGTACTCCTGCGTATTAGGGGTAGAGGTGAAAATACTACATTTACAGTAAGAAGAATTGGGACAGGAGGGATTGGGGTTGAAAGGACCTGGCCATTAAATAGTAATAGTCTGGTTAAAATTGAAGTTAAGAAAAAGGCTACAAAGATTAGAAGATCAAAGCTATATTACCTTCGCAATGATTACTCCCACGCTTAAGCTGGAGCAAAGTTTATGGAGGAGCGGGTATTCTTTTGTATGTGGTATTGATGAAGTTGGCAGAGGGAGCTTTGCCGGACCTGTTTGTGTAGGAGCTGTTATATTTTCCAAAGAATGTGTTATTCCTGATGGTATTTGTGATTCAAAGATGTTGAGACCCAGGACACGTGAGCGGCTCTCTGAAGAGATTAAAAAATGCGCCGAAGCTTGGGCTGTTTCCGAAATTAGTGTGAAGAATATTAATAAATTGGGTATAGGAAAGGCAACTCAAATGGCTTTCAGGAAGGCAGTTAAAACACTCGAGAAAAAACCAGATTTTGTGTTAGTAGATGCTTTCTATATAAAGCATCTAAATAGAAAGAGGCAAAAGGTTGTGAAGGATGGAGATGAAGTTTGCGCCTCTATCTCTGCTGCATCCATTATTGCCAAGGTTTATAGAGATAAGCTGATGAAAAAACTATCCAGAAAATATCCCAAATATGGTTTGGCAAAACACAAGGGATATGGAACTAAAAAACATCAGGAGGCAATTAAGAAATATGGTTTATCCAGAATTCACAGAAAATCCTTTGATTTATCTAGATTTCTTTCACTATGATACTCTAGTGTATCATAACAAATGTCTACAGTCTTAAGTGGCGGTCATGGAGAAAACTTGGCTTGTGAATATCTCAAAAAAGAAGGGTATAAAATTCTTGAAAGAAATTATAGAATTAGGGGTGGGGAAATAGATATTGTGGCTATGGACGGGGAGTACTTGGTGTTTGTGGAAGTTAAAACACGGTGGTCACATGAATATGGAGAACCTTCTGAATCCATGACTCCTTGGAAAATAAAAGCCCTTTTAAAAACAGCCCAGTTTTATTTATTAAAAATTAATTGGGGAGATGGTCCATATAGATTAGACTTTGTGTCAGTTGATTTTGCAGACCCCGATTCAATCGGGGCTGATGATCCCCAAAATCCCAAGATAGAACTTATAAAAAACATTACCCTTTAGATTTATGGTTGCCCGAAACAGCAAATGGGATTTCTTCCCAATCATGGACTTTTCTGATTTTTTTATTATATTTCCACATAGTTTCCAGGAGGGAAATATCAACTCCTGCTTTTTTAAACTCCCCCATTAAGGCTACCAAATCTTTAGGGAAACATTTTCCTCCAAATCCCCTTTGGGTCGTTACATCCAGGTGTGCATCTACAATTCTTTTGTCAGCTGCTGCCATTTGTTTTACTTCCTCATATTTAATGCCAATTTTTTGGCAGTAGTCATAAAAAAAGTTTGCAAAAGTTACTTTTAAAGAAAGGAATGCATTGGCAAAATATTTAACCAGTTCTGCCGTGGTTGGATCTGTCTGGAAAATCTTGGTTTTGGGAAACCTTTGCCGGTAAATTACAGCGAGTGATCTTGAGACCAGATCATTATTGGCCCCAATGACTGTTCTATCTGCATTTAAAAAATCTTCCAAATAATTTGCTTCAGTTAAAAATTCAGGGTTAAAGGCAAATTTAGATTTTGGATATTTTTTTTCAAGCCTGTCTGTTGTGTCGGGGATTACTGTTGACTTTATAACAATAATTTTATCTGTGTCATTAGTATATTTTGTTATTTCATCTATCATTTCATTAATTATTGAAAGATCAATTCCACTTTCATCTTCCTTCATAGGAGTAGGGAGACAAACAAAGATAAATTCAGACTTTTTTACAACCTCCTCTAAAGGCAGGGTATCTTTATACTTATCATAATAACGGATAGTATCCTTTCCTCCAGAAGAAACTTGGAAACCATTGGCAACAGCTTGGCCTACAAAGCCATACCCTACAATGCCTAAGTTAATTGGAACAAGAAGATCATCTGGGACCTGAGTCATAAAAGATAGTATACTCCATATTATGAGAATAATTCAAAAAGTAGCTTTAGCTGTTTTCAAGGATAAAAAGATAATGCTTGTCAGAAGTTCCAGGAAGGATGAGATTTTTTATTCTCTTGGTGGAAAAATAAAGATGGGGGAGTCTGATTTGGAATGTTTAAGAAGGGAGGTTTTTGAGGAAGTTGGATGTGCAATAGAGGAGGGGTCATTAAAATTCTTGCATGAATTTGAAGGCCCTGCACATGGGACAAAAGGAAGACTTAATATTAGGATGTATGCAGGAAGATTGATTGGAGAACCAAAAGTCAGTAGTGAAGTTTTTGAAATAGGATATTTTGATACAAATTCTCCAAAAAAGAATCTTTCGGAAATAGCCCAGACAATAATATTTCCCTGGTTAAAAGAACGTGGGTATATAAATTAGGCGGCGCCAGCGGGATTCGGACCCGCGATTTTCGGGATGAAAGCCCGATGTCCTAGGCCACTAGACGATGGCGCCACTAGACGATGGGGGTATTGAAACAAGTGGTATAATATATTATATGCTAGAAGGCGAGTCACAGCAAATTCGTCATATAAGACTTGAGCCTGGACAAGCAATTGTGGTGAGTGTTGTAAAGCCAGATCTTGGAACATTTCATCCTGATCTGCGACAGCGGCTCGATAGTTTAATCAGAAGAAGTGCTAACAATGCAAGATTTGCTCTGGGAGGGGATACCAATGATCAAGATGCATTTGATGGGAATTTTGGGAAGGAGATTGAGGATATAGGTAAAAATCTGCATAAGGCAGGAATCCCCTTAGAAGAAGTTGAGACTGAAATTACTCAAATATTACTACATGAACCCCATGGTAATATAGATGGTAGAACAGCACATGCCTTAACAGGATTTTATGTACCCAGATTAAGCTATTCTCCAAAAGAAGCTGCATAAAAACTCTCAATTTAGTACAATAGCAAAATAATGGCCCGCTAGCTCAATGGTAGAGCAGTGCCCTTTTAAGGCATTGGTTCTCGGTCCGAGTCCGAGGCGGGTCACACCATACCCTTGGGAAGATCGTTTGTATTTTGTCTGTGGAAACGCAATTGATATATAGTCATCCCAAGCGTTATTGCAGCGCTTGTGCCCAATACTTCCCATACATGATTTTCCAAAAAATAGATTACCGGTTCTAACCCGTACATTCTCTGGGCAACCATCCAATACATTCCGGGTATGGGTAATACTAATCCCCTCATAGTTCTTTCAAAAGGAAAAACATATCTGTGATAGCTGGCTACCTCCGGAAGGGTTGGCCTTAAAATATTGGAGGCGGTTTGTCTAATAATTTCAGTTTTTGGAATATGTCTAAATCTTTCTAACATAAATTATGTCCAATTGTATAATATCATTACAGTACAAATCTAGGAGCATAACTCTGGTAAGATATAAGTTGTGAACTGGGTGGATTTGGTAATTATTGGAGTTTTGCTCCTCTTTGTTATAGAGGCTGTCGGTAGGCCTTTGGTTTTGGAACTTTTGGATTTGGGAAGTTTTTTGCTAGCCTTTTTTATATCCTTTAGATATTATAATTTGCCTGCAGAGTTTTTTGAAACAGAGTTTCAAACCCCACATGGTTTATCTTTAGTCCTGGGTTTTATGGCAGCTTGGTTTTTGGCAGAAACAGTATTTTATCTTTTTGTACGGATTCTTTTACCCAAAATTCCTCGCTTAAAAATTCGGGGATCATCTGCTCTATCCATTATTCCGGCAACACTGCGAGGGTTAGTATTTATTTCACTTATTTTGGTTCTTATTGCCACCTTTCCTATCCAGCCGCAAATTAAGAAAACAGTGCAGGATTCTCAGCTTGGTAGCAGAATTCTAAAAAATGCATATAGGCTGGAAGGACCTGTTAAGAATGTTTTTGGAGGAGTAACTAATGATACCTTAACTTTTTTAACTATTAAGCCCAGAACAGATGAAAGAGTTGATTTGGGATTTAAAGTCCCAATTTATTCCATAGACTTTGCATCAGAAGAAACCATGATTGATCTTGTAAATAAAGAAAGAGAGAGCAAGGGTTTACCCTCTTTAGTATTTGACTCAAAACTTCGGGATGTAGGCAGAGCTCACAGTAAGGATATGTTTGAGAGGGGTTATTTTTCTCATTATTCACCGGACCCCGCCGGTGGCGAGGCAAGGGGTAAGAGTGTTGCCGATAGAGCAACAGATGCCGGGGTGGATTTTCTGGTAATAGGTGAAAATTTGGCTTTCGCCCCTAATGTGGAACTTGCACATAAAGGTTTAATGAATTCAGAAGGCCACAGAGCAAATATTTTATCTTCTGATTATGGAAAAATTGGGATTGGGGTCATTGACGGAGGAGTCTATGGGAAAATGTTTACCCAGGTATTTAGTAACTAGGATAAGAGTATCTAGTGATGATTCAAGGTACTAAACTTTTAATTACAAGTTTTTTAGTAATTATTTTAGGCTTGGGTTTTTTGTGGTTTGGAGCCACCCCTCAAAAACCATCAAAACCTATACCTCAAGTTGTGGAGGGTACACCGGAGGCCACAACTGCTGCAACATATGGAATAGAAGGGGAGCGAGTCTCGGTTATAGAAGTTATTGATGGGGATACAATAAAGATAGAGGGAAACCTTACCGTAAGGTTCTTGGGAATTGATACTCCTGAAACTAAGGATCCAAGAAAAAGTGTTCAATGTTTTGGGAAAGAAGCATCAAATAAACTGAAGGCATTAGTAGAAGGAAAAGAGGTAATTTTACAAAAAGATGTTTCAGAAACAGATACATACAAAAGACTACTTAGGTACGTATTTTTGCCAACTGAAGATGAGAAGCTTCTTTTTGTAAATGATTATATGATACGGGAGGGTTTTGCAAGAGCATTAACTTATCCTCCGGATGTTAAATACACGGAGCAGTTTTTGGAAGCACAAAAGGGGGCAAAAGAGTTCAAAAGAGGGTTATGGTCTAAATGTTAAAGGTATGCTAATAATAATTATGTGAAGAAGTTTTTAATCCAATTTGTACTACTTTTAACAGTTATATTTGGAGCAACCTTCATTTATCAAGGAAAATCATTACCTTTTTCATTTCAGCTACAACAACTACCAAAATCTCAACAAGTTATTATAGGTGATACAAAGGTAAATGTTGAAATTGCAGATACTAAAGACGAAAGAAGCAAAGGGTTGGGAGGAAAGGAATCTTTGGCATCAGATTCCGGTATGCTTTTTATATTTGACAGGCAAGATTTTTATTCTTTTTGGATGAAAGGTTTAAAATTTCCACTGGATTTTATTTGGATAAGAGGAGACAAAGTTGTGGATATTACGGAAAATGTGCCTGTACCGTCTGAAGGAGCTAAAGATGAAGATCTGCCGATTTATCAGTCAAAAGAGCCAATAGATAAATTGTTGGAAGTAAACGGTGGTTTTGTGATACAGAATGGGATAAAGATAGGAGATACATTCAATAGATGATAGAGATACTGCCGATTAAGTTATTAACAAATGAAGATAGCCAAATCTTTGGAAGTGTGAATGTGGCTTTGGGAAAGCTGCATAGAGCTGATTTACCGATTGCAGGTGGGATAGTTGTTACCGCACCGGATCTTCATCTGAAAACAATCTTAGAGCACTTTGACTTTGGATCAAAAGAGGTTTTTGAGCAGAGTTTTACTTTGGTAAAAAAGGAGATCGAAAAAACCCCTATTCCTAAGATTCTTTTTCAAGAAGTAGGCAAACACAAAAACTTTCTGTTAAATGGAGAAAATTTAAAGGGAGTTAAGGATTTATGGCTAAAACTTCTTATGAGTTGGATAGATCAAATTAAGACGAGGCTATGGAAAGACGGATTTTATGTAGGTATTACAGAAGGGTTGGATCCCCAGGTTGTTATTTTTGTTAAGAAGATAGAGGCATTAGGAAACGCATATTTTGATCCTATACAGGATGATACTGTGATAAATGTAAGGGAAGGAAGAATACACCCAAATGATTTGAAAAAAACAGATGAGATAGTAAGAGTTGCAAATAAAAAATTATTTTTGCCACATGAATATGAGTGGATAGTAGATCGGGGAGTCAAGTTGGTAGGGATAAAACCATATACACAAAGTACCGTCATTGCGAGCGTCAGCGAAGCAATCTCTGGGATTGCTTCGTCGAAGACTCCTCGCAATGACGTCAAAAGTAGTGTCAAAATATTTTTGGATTTATCACAAGGTTTGGTGGTTGAAAGGGAAGTTGACGGTATATACATAGCTTCTGAAAAAATATTTGACCTTAATAAGCCCCGGGATTCTTTTGAGGATTTGGTTTTTAAATTAGTGGAGTGTTCGCAAACTTTCCCAAACTCACCTGTTTTATTTAAACTGGCAGATAAATCTGAGGGGATGGGAAAAGTCAGGGGAACTTTAAGGCTTTTGCATCAAAAAAGTTTACTTGAACCAATGCTGGATGCCCTGGATTTTGTAAGGCACAAAAGGGGAATAACCAATATTCATGTGGTTGTTCCATTTGTCAGGACAGTAAGTGAGTTTTTACAAATTAAAAGGGAGCTGGCTGTTAAAAAATTATCCAGGAAAAATTCTCTTCAGCTTTGGCTGGAAGTGGCTGTTCCTGAAAATATTGTAAATCTGGAAGATTATTTAGTGGCTGGACTTGATGGGGTGGTCCTAAATTTGGATGAGCTGATTGCCCATTTAAATGGTTTTGATCATACAGAAGGGGAGCTGGTGGGATATAAAAATGAGGTTTCTGGACTACTTAAATTTCTGGAAGATGGATGTAAGCTGCTGCATAAATCCAAGACTCCATTTATAACTTATGGAAGTTTGTCTTTATATCCAGAGGTTTTGGAATATCTGGTAGAGAGAGGGGCACATGGGATAGTGGTAGAAAGGTATGAAGCTCCATCTGCCCATGAGCTTCTAAGGCTGGCAGAAAGAAGAATGATTTTAAGAAAGTCTCAGTAACAGGATATATTCCCCTTTAGGAGATTTCAGTTGCTCCAGCCATTCAGAGATTTTTTTGGATTCTACAGATTGGTGAATTTTGGTAAGTTCTTTTGCCAAGGTAATTTCTATATTTCCATAGGAATCCTGCATATCATGTAAGGTTCCTATCAGCTTATGTGGAGCAACAAAGATAATAAAAGTAGTTGGTAGTTTGGAATTTATTATTTCAAGTTTACCTAACAAATCTTTTCTATGCCCTGGTTTCTCCGGTAAATATCCTAAAAACATGAATTTATCCGGTGGTAAACCGGATAATGTAAGTGCAGGTAAAATGGATGATGCCCCCGGGATTGAATCCACCTTAATCCCCTGGTGGATACATTCCCTAACAAGTTTATATCCAGGATCAGAAATTAGAGGAGTGCCTGCATCAGAAACCAATGCAAAATGTTCATTTTGTAGTCGAGCGACAATATTTTGAACATTTAGTGTCTCATTATGGTCGTTTAATACTAAGAGTGGTTTTTTGATCTGGTGATGATTTAAAAGTATAGAAGCTCTTCTGGTGTCTTCACAAATAATTGCATCAACACTCTGAAGAACTTCCAGAGCACGTAAAGTTATATCTTTTAAATTGCCAATAGGAGTGGCCACAATGTAGAGCATGCGGCTATTATACTTTTTTTCTTTTAAATATGTTTATTATACTGGCTCTGATTTCTGTATCAACTAATGCATGATGAAGAGCCGGTAAAACAGAGGCAATGATAATGAGTCCTACTATTGGTAGAAGATAACGGTCTACATCCGGAATGGTACTTCCCAGAAAATACCCAGCCAAAGTTACACCAATTGCCCAAAGCACTGCTCCAAATAGATTAAAAAAAATAAAGCGGCGGTACCGCATTACACCAATTCCGGCAACAACTGGTACAAAAGCCCTTACAACAGGAACAAATTGAGCCAAAACTATTGCCTTGCCTCCATGTTTGGCATAAAATCTCTCTGCTCTTTCAAGATGCTTTTTTTGGAAAAAGAATGATTTTTCCTTATTAAAAAGTTTTCTGCCAAATTTTTTACCAATATAATAACCTGTAGAATTTCCAGCAATAGCAGCAAGGAAACAACCAGGAACTAATATTTTAATGTCCAAAAATCCTTGGGAGGCTAAAAAGCCTGCTGTAAAAAGAAGAGAATCTCCTGGGAAGAAAAAACCAATTAAGAGACCGGATTCTAAAAACACTATTGTAAAAACTCCTAAATACCCTGCAGTGCGTACAAGCTCTACCAAATCAAAATGAGGCATAAGGATTTAGTATAACAGAAGACTGCGGATTACTGAAATCGCCTAATAACATTCACACATCAACCTCGCATCTGGGAAATATTTAAAAAGGAGTATTGTATTTTTATTAGTGTTATGTATATACTGAAAGTGCTGGTTATTCTTCACCTTAGCTTCTTCTAAAGAGGAGGGTTTTTTGTGGAGTAAAAACAAACCAGGGATACAAATTACCTTAAGGGCCGTTAGTTTAGTCGGTAAAACACTCTATTCTGATTAGAGCGTCAGGAGATCGTTCCTCCTACGGTCCACTTTTTGTATCCCTGGTTCAGTATTCAATTGTCAAATTGACGTCCGCGAATTATATCAAAAACTATATCAAACTGCAACACTGGTTGGGAAGATATGATTTGAAGACGCGTAGTCATATATCCAGTGTCCACCATTTTTGAGCAGTTGTCAAGTCCCCTTACCTGTCAGAATTTTAACATTTAATAATTAAAAATCAATAGGGTATTTTGCTATATTGATGGGGGTATAAAAACAACTAAATATCTCTTATAATATATATTGTGACTACCACTCAACTTATACCTGATGATATTAAAAACAAGTACGAGATACATGAATGGCGTAATGCTACAGCTGTTTTAGTAAATGCATGTCCATCTGAATGGAAAGATATTTTAGAAGTTTTAAAAAACTTTAAGCTTTTAAGAAGTAGTGTACTTATACCTGGAGGTCGCAAATCGACAGTATCGGGTGCATTAGACACTGAACTCTATAAAAAAGGTTGGATAGAAAGAAGTTTTGATACTCAAATAATTGTTGATGGTAAAGCTACAGATTCACCTACACATAAAGTTGACTGTTTTAAGAATCGCGTTGCTCTTGAGGTAGAATGGAATAATAAGGATCCTTTCTTTGACAGAGATTTAAACAATTTTCGTCTACTTTTTGATTTAAGAGTAATCGATTTAGGTGTTATTATTACACGTTGTGACGATTTACAAAAAATTTTTGATAAATTAGAGCGTGGGCACAGCTTTGGGCCTTCAACAACGCATATGGGAAAGTTGATACCTAGAATTGAGGGTGGAGGTGGAGGTGGATGCCCAATACTTGTCTTTGGGATTAGCAAAGTGATCTATGTGGAGGATGAAATTCCATCACAGGTTCCCGAAGAAATACCAGAAGATGCAGATATAGAAGAGAAACATGAGTAACTTAACGGTACAATTACCAAAAGGTCCTTTTAAAACAATTCTTGCAGATCCTCCGTGGAGATTTAATAATAGGACAGGTAAAGTTGCCCCCGAACATAAAAGACTAAGTCGTTATGATACGATGAGTCTAGAAGAAATATGTTCATTACCAGTTAAAGATATAACTGATTCTACGGCTCATTGTTATCTTTGGGTTCCAAATGCATTATTAAAAGAGGGGTTGAAAGTTCTTGGAGCCTGGGGTTTTGAGTATAAGACAAACCTAGTTTGGCATAAGGTCAGAAAAGATGGTAAAAGTGATGGTAGAGGAGTTGGGTTCTATTATAGAAATGTCACCGAATTAGTACTTTTTGGAATTAAGGGGCGTATGAGAACTTTGGCACCAGGAAGACGAATGGTTAATCTTTTTTCTACTAGAAAAAGAGAGCATTCTAGGAAACCAGATGAACTTTATGAGATTATAGAAAAATGTTCACCAGGTCCCTATCTTGAACTATTTGCAAGATACCGTAAAGAAGGCTGGCAAGTATGGGGAAATGAATCTAATGAGAATATTATTCCAAGGGGTAAACAATATCCATTGTATAGAGGAGGAGAGACAGCAAAAGGTCAAAAAATGCTAGGACTTTTTGACTAACTTCCTAATTTAATAGGTTCAAAACCTTCTGATTACCCCGACGCATTTGCCCTGGATTTTTAATGAATCCGGGTCATTTACATAAATTGATTCCATGGAAGCATTTGCAGGTTCAAGTCTAATTCTACTTGGTTCTCTAAAGAAGCGCTTCAGTGTGGCAAAGCCATTATCAAGGAGTGCCACAACTATATCGCCGTCATTTGCTGTTATTTGCTCTTCAATAATTACAAAATCTCCGTTCAAAATCCCATCTTCTATCATGGAATCACCTTTAACCTGTAAAACATAAGATCTTTTTTTGCCGGATACCATAGAAGGGGAGACTTTTACTGTTGCATTAGGATCTGTATAGGCCATAATTGGCTGACCTGCTGCAATAAAGCCTAATATAGGCAGTTCTACACCTTGTAGAGTAGAAGATATTTTTTGATCCAAAACCTCAATGCCCCTTACTGCTCCTTCAAATCTTTTTATTACTCCTTTTTTGGATAAGGCCTGTAAATGTTCATGGACTGTTGCTAAAGAAGAAACTCCAATTGCTTCTGCTATTTCACCTAAAGTTGGGGCATAAGTATATTTCTCAATATATTGCTTTATGAAATCCAGAATTTGTTTTTGTTTTCTATAAAGTGTGATCGGCATCCTTCGACTCGCTTTGCTCGCTCAGGATTATAATATCCTTCGCATTTTATTAGTATTTATATTACCAAATACAACCCGAATTTGTCAACTAGGACAAACTATATCTAATCCCATCAAGCTAAACTTTTGGAGCTGGGGTGATTGAGTGGACTGCTTGAATAGGAATTTCTAGATCCCAGTTTGGATTTGGTCCAATTTCCATTGGAATATGTAACATTGGAGGTAACAGTTTTCCAGCAACTCTGGGAGTGTGAACAGTAATTTTCTTTTCCACCGATTGGTTATCTTCTCGAGCTATATAATGTGCACGAGTTATAATATTCAAAATACCACTTTCTCTTTCATCTTTTAGAAGCCGTTTTTCAGAATCAGGTAGTACTGATAAATCGATACCTATGGAAAATACACCATGTAAAGATTTGTTGAATACTGCAATTCTCTCGCTTACATCACTCCCATTTCTTTCCGCTAGTTTTATTTCTTCAAGAAGAACATTAATATTTATTGGGTGTTCTAATTCCTGTTGACTTGAGTCCGCCATACACTTTTATTCTAAATTTTTTTAAAAGGTATGTCAAACAAGACATGCGGTAGTATAATTAGCTGTTATGGCTAATTTCAAGATTGTTTCTGATTTCAAACCAACAGGTGATCAGCCACAGGCTATTGAGAAGTTAGTTTCTGGTTTAAATAAAGGTGAAAAGCATCAAGTGCTACTTGGAGTAACCGGTTCTGGTAAGACTTTTACCATGGCCAATGTTATAGAAAAAGTTCAAAGGCCAACCCTAATTATTTCCCATAACAAAACCTTAGCTGCACAACTTGCCCAAGAGTTCCGCTCACTTTTTCCAAAAAATGCTGTTGAGTATTTTGTTTCTTATTATGATTATTACCAGCCTGAGGCTTATATTCCCCAATCAGATACTTACATTGAAAAGGATGCCTCCATTAATGAGGAAATTGAAAAACTTAGGCTTTCTGCAACAACTTCTTTAATGACAAGATCTGATGTCATTGTTGTAGCTTCAGTTTCTGCCATTTACAACCTGGGTTCTCCTATTGAATATGGCCAGGCGATTTTGGAAGTTGGTAATGGTATGAAAACTACCTTTCATCAAGTCCTAAAAATTTTACAGAAAATGTTTTACGTCCGAAATGATATTGATTTTAAAAGAGGAACATTCCGCGTCAAAGGAGATACTTTGGATGTTTTTCCAGCATATGCAGATTCAGGTTACAGGGTACAGTTTTTAGGTGACAGGGTGGAAAAAGTGTCAAAATTAAATTCAATTACAGGAGATACTGAGGAAATCACAGAAACACAAATTATTTATCCTGCCAAGCACTATATTACACCAGATAAAAGAGTCCAGCCAGGAATAAAGCAGATAGAAAAGGATTTAGAATTTAGGTTAAAGGAGCTAAGAAAACAAAAAAAGCTGGTAGAGGCTCAAAGGCTTGAACAGCGTACACACTACGACCTTGAAATGATCAGGCAATTTGGCTATTGCAACGGCATTGAAAATTATTCCAGGTATTTTGATGGAAGAAATTCCGGAGAGCCGCCTTATACCTTAATGAACTTTTTCCCTAAAGATTTTCTTTTGATTATTGATGAATCGCATCAGACCATCCCCCAAATCCGGGGTATGTACAATGGAGACCATTCCAGAAAGGAAACCTTAATTGAATTTGGTTTCAGGCTTCCTTCTGCCCTGGATAATAGGCCATTAAAATTTGATGAATTCCAAAGAAAAATAAACCAGGCCATCTTTGTTTCAGCAACTCCGGATGAATATGAATTAAGTCTGGCAGGATGCGCTCACCTTCCAGGTGAAGCTAGGCTGCAGCAGAGTGGACACTCGCCTCGCGGCGAAGCGGGCCTGGAAGGTGTTTGTCATGTTGCTGAGCAGCTAATTAGACCAACAGGAATTTTGGATCCTCAAATTTCTGTAAGAGGAACTTCTGGTCAAATTGAGGATGTTATAAAGGAGGTGGAACAGAGGGTAAAGAAGAGAGAGAGGGTGTTAATTACAACTTTAACCAAAAGAATGGCAGAGGATCTGGCTGACTATCTTAAGGATAAGGGCATTAAGGTGCACTACCTGCACTCAGATGTGGCCACGCTGGAGCGGTCTGATATTCTGCAAAGCCTCCGTCTTGGTGAATATGATGTGATTGTAGGAATAAATTTGCTACGGGAAGGGTTGGATCTGCCTGAAGTATCTTTAGTGGTTATTTTAGATGCTGATAAGGAAGGTTTTTTAAGGTCCAGGACTTCTTTAATCCAGACTATGGGTAGGGCAGCCAGGCATGTTAATGGAACTGTCATTATGTATGCAGACACTATAACAAAAAGTATGCAGGCAGCCATAGATGAAGTGGAAAGAAGAAGAAAATATCAGGAAAATTATAATAAAAAGCATCATATTAAACCAAGAAGTATTGAGAAGGCTTTAAGGGAAAGGTTAATTGAGAAAGTGGAAGAGTTGGAAGAGACCTTAGGTAAAAAAGATTTGAGAATAGAAGATATTCCAGTTAAAGAAAGGCAGAAAATGGTGGGAAACCTGGAGGCTCAAATGAAGCAAGCAGCAGAGTTGCTGGATTTTGAAGAAGCAGCACGTCTTAGGGACCAGATTAAGGAATTAACTACTTAAATTGAAGCTGGCTGCTTCGGAAGATAATCTTTCTACTCTCTCACTCATAATCAGATCTTACTGTTAATTTAATTCTTTTCTGGATCATTGCCAACTGAAGACTGGGACTTCTAAAGTCTTTTCTGGTTTTTTAGAAGTTTTTTTAACTAATTCATCTAATTTTTTGGAAACTTCTGCGCTGTAATATCTTTCTCCACATTGAGAGCAAACTTCAATAGGGACATTTTCCACCACAAAAAGTTTATCTCCCCAGCGGAAATCTACTGTAATATTTTTTATTTTGGTTTTTCCTCCACAAAAATAACATTTATGCACGGTTTTTTAACTCCTTTGCTCTGGTTTTCCAATTAACCCATTTTGGCATCTGTGGTCTGTAATTTGTAACTATTAGTATTCTTTCATTTCTCCAGCCACAAACTACATGCATACTTTTGATTGCTATCAAACAACTTTCACCTCTTGGATCTTTTGGATACTCTTCTATTATACTACCTTTTAAAATTGTTGTCTCTATTTCCTCAATGGTTATTTGCTCGGCTTGGCGTTCTTCATGAGCATGCAGGGATAAATCATATTTTCCACCTTTGATCTTTTTCCTGATTGTTTTAATATCCATTAAAAGCAAGTTTATCATAAATGAAACAAGCAGCAGAACTTCTAGATTTTGAAGAAGCCCGTGTACCATTCGGTACAGGGTCATGAACCGATTTTTAATCTGGTTCATTGACAGCCCCGCCGAAGGCGAGGCTCGCCATTCATATGATTAAATTAAACTTGCCCAGGTTGTAAATGCTTGTCCTCTGGTTTGATCACGTTCAGCATCGGATTCGCCAAGCCCTGCCATATCTTCTACATATGATTTTAGTGTTGCCCAATCGTCATGAGCCGTATCTGAAAAAGCCTGGTTAATTTTATCAATGGTAGACATATTAAATTCTGCTTCCTCTGTGGTAGCAGTCATTGAGCTTCTTGCCAGATAATCTAGCTCTATGCCTGCATATAACAATGCATCTAATCTGGCTGTCTGCTGATCTATATTTTGAGCGTCCTCCGCAGAATATTTAGCTATAACTTTCTTATCCATGAGATCCACAAGTTCACGGGCAGCTTTTAGAGCTAAGCTTTCTGGTCTTTCCTGAGGTGTAGGTTCCATTATGATGCATAATTATACTATATTTATGATTTAAGGACTTCCTAAAACTTGCAAAATGGAGTAAAATAGTGCGTCATGTCAATTGACAAAATCATCATTAAAGGAGCAAGAGAGCATAATCTTAAGAATATTGATCTCGAGTTACCTAAGAATAAGTTAATAGTATTCACAGGCATTTCCGGTTCGGGTAAATCCTCCTTAACTTTTGATACTTTATATGCTGAAGGGCAGAGAAGATATGTTGAATCTCTTTCTGCTTATGCCAGACAGTTTTTAGGGGTGATGGATAAGCCTGATGTTGATTTGATTGAAGGACTTTCTCCTGCTATTTCTATTGATCAAAAAGGAGTTTCTCATAATCCCAGATCAACTGTTGGTACTACCACAGAAATTTATGACTACTTAAGACTTCTTTTTGCCAGAGTTGGTCATCCCCATTGTCCTATTTGTGGAAGGGAAATTAGTAAGATGAGCGTGGAACAGATGATGCAAGTCATCCTGAGCGAAGTCGAAGGATCTAAAACAAAAAAGGGGCGACGCATCATGGTTTTGGCACCTGCCGTGAAAGATAGAAAAGGGGAGTATAGCCAGCTTTTTGAAGATTTGAGGAAAAAAGGATTTTCTAAGGTTAGAGTTGATGGTCAAATAAGAGATTTATCAGAAGATCTTGTCTTGATTAAGACAAACAAGCACACTATTGATGTTGTGGTAGACAGGCTTGTTCTGGACACAAAAAGTGTTCATGAACAACAATTTAACTCAAGATTGTCACAAAGCATTGAAACAGCGCTCAAACTTGGTGAAGGATCCGTAATAATTTCAGATGTAAAAGATGCTTCCTTGGAATTTCCACAAAATCCTAAAAAAATGGAAGATCACCTATATTCCGAAAGATTTGCCTGCCCTAATGATAACATAGCTTTGTCAGAAATTGAACCAAGGCTTTTTTCCTTTAATTCTCCTCACGGAGCCTGCCCAAAATGCAGCGGTTTAGGTTCGATTCTTGAGATAGATTCCGAAATGGTTTTAAATCCAATTCTGTCCATTGCAGAAGGCGGCATACTCCCCTGGCAGAAATTGGCTACTCATGAAACCTGGTTTAGCAGGCTGATTGAATCTGTAGGGAAAGAATATGGCTTTGATTTAAATACCAGGCTTGGACAGCTCACTGATAAGGCAAGAGATATTTTACTTAATGGAGCCGGATCTGAAGCATTTAGAGTGGAAGGCAGAAACAGGCAGGGCAGATGGACTCATTTTTATTCAGAGTTTCAGGGACTTATTCCATACCTTAAACAAAGATACCAGGAAACGGAATCTGACTATGTAAAGGCTGAAATTGAAAAATATATGTATAAGGAAATTTGTCCAAAATGTAAGGGTGCAAGACTTAAAGATGAGGCTCTTTCAATAACAATTGATGGTTTAAATATAGCAGAAGTGACCGGCCAATCCATTACCCAAGCCTTGGAATGGATGGCTCACCTCGGAGGTGTATTTTCGGAACGTGAATCCCAAATTGCCAAATCAATTTTAAAAGAGATTGTCTCAAGGCTGCAATTTTTAATTGACGTTGGACTGGACTATTTAACTTTGGATAGACCTTCACAAACCCTTGCAGGAGGGGAGTCACAAAGGATCAGACTGGCTTCACAAATTGGATCAGGACTCTCTGGTGTACTGTATGTACTTGATGAGCCATCAATCGGGCTTCATCAAAGGGATAATTCCAGGCTGATTGAAACTTTAAAACGCTTAAGGGATTTGGGAAATACAGTGATCGTTAATGAACATGATGCCGAAATGATGGAAAATGCTGATGTTTTGGTTGAAATAGGTCCCGGTGCAGGAGAGCATGGTGGAAGGATTGTAACAGTGGGTACACCTATAGAAATTAAAAAGAACAAGAATTCCTTAACAGGGTCTTATCTTTCCGGCAAAAGAGTGGTCAAAGTCAATGGTGAGTTGAGAAGAGAACATGCGAATGTGGGATACTTAAAAATTCTTGGTGCTTCCCAGCACAATTTGAAAAATATTGATGTATCCTTTCCATTAGGTCAATTTATTGCTATAACAGGTGTGTCAGGTTCGGGTAAATCAACTTTAGTGCACGAAATTCTATTCAAAGCTTTGGCTCAAAAAATATACAGGACTCGCGAAAAACCTGGAGTACACAAAGAGTTAGAAGGCATAGAATACGTAGATAAAGTAGTTTTGGTTGATCAATCTCCTATTGGAAGAACTCCCCGCTCAAATCCAGCCACTTATACCGGAGCTTTCACTTTTATCAGAGAGCTTTTTGCCAATTCACCTGAAGCCAAAATTAGGGGTTATGGGCCCGGGAGGTTTTCTTTTAATGTTAAAGGCGGAAGGTGTGAGGTTTGTGAGGGAGAGGGCCAGCTTAAAATTGAGATGCAGTTTTTGCCGGATGTTTATGTAACTTGTGAAGCTTGCAATGGGGCGAGGTACAACAGAGAAGCATTGGAAATTCATTTTAAGGATAAAAATATAGCTGATGTTTTGGATATGACAGTTGAAGAAGCCTTGAAGTTCTTTGAAAATATACCTAATCTTAAAAATAAGCTCCAGGTATTAAATGATGTGGGATTATCCTACATTAAGCTTGGTCAGCCTGCCCCAACATTGTCAGGAGGTGAGGCCCAAAGGATTAAACTTTCATCGGAGCTTTCCAAAAGGCCAACAGGCCATACGGCTTATATTTTAGATGAGCCCACAACAGGCCTTCATTTTGCAGATATTGAAAGGCTTTTGGTGATTTTAAGAAAGCTGGTAAATTTTGGAAATACAGTCATAATAATAGAACACAATCTGGATGTTATTAAAAATACGGATTGGGTCATAGATTTGGGGCCAGAAGGTGGGGATATGGGTGGTAAGGTTATTGCCCAAGGCTCCCCAAAAGACATAGCCAAAATCAAATCTTCATATACTGGCCAATATCTGGCAAAAATTATTTAACTATTATGTTGAAATTCAAGACCAACTCTCTGTACAGATTGAGGAACACCTGGAATTACAAAAAAGCTAGGTTCCCTATTAGAATTAATGGTATCCCAATTATTAGAGATTAGTGCAGTTCTATTTTCTCTAAGGTGCTTTTTTACATAATCTTCTTCCCAAGGATCTACTACAGGTAATTGATATACTATACCCTCTATATGAATTGCTGCTATGTACTCATTCAAAGCTTCATAAACTTTGATGCTTTTTGGAGAAACAGTTATAGCCATCACTAGAGGAGCTTCATGTATAACTTGAAATGGATTTTTTGGGCTTTCTTCAGGTTCACCTTCTTCATATGATTCTTCAGTCAGAATTCTAACTCTACCCATTGGAGTATGGTGTCTAGTTTCTCTTGCAAACTCTGGGGTAACAGGAACCGTACAAAATCTTCCAATTGGGCGTCCTTCAAATGTCAAGCGTGCTGAGGCAACTGATTCTCCTGACTTGTGTATATCATAGTAATAAGGATTATCTATGAGTTCTCTTGGGAATGTAAGATTCGTTACATCCCTAAATGGTCTATGTACTACATTTATATCTGTGATTTCTATTGGTGCAAGCTCACCCATGAGGTAAATATATTAAATTGAATCCTATAAGTCAAATAGTAAGTTTAGCCTGCAACCTTCCTAAGATTTTAATTATTTCGAGGCTACACCTTCGAGGTGTCAAGCTAGATTTGTTGAAGCGGAAGCTGTACGTGCCTGTGAACGGCAGTTAATGCTTCCTTGATTCGGATAATTGTCAAATTTTTGCTACAATAAGCAAATGATTAGAAGGGTAATTATTCACTTCCTCTTAGCACTTATTTTATGGATTCCCGCTTTCGCGGGAATGACAGTTGTAGCAGGAATCACCAATGTAGCATATGCCCAAGGTGATCCTTCGACCCATTCGACAGACTCAGGGCAAGCAAGCTCAGGACAAGAGTTTTCTACTTCTTATGATGTTATTTTTGATGTTTCAGAAGATGGTATTACAACAGTTACCGAAAAAATTTCACTTAAGAATTTAACAAGCCAATATTATGCAGACCAGTTCAAGCTAACCTTGGGATCAACCCAACTTTTTGATATTAAGGCTAATGATCCGGGTGGAGCAATAGATGTTAAGAGTGAGCTAAAAGATACTTCAACCCAAATTTCAGTTAAGTTTAATCAGCAGGTTGCAGGGGAGGGTAAAGTTCTACCTTGGACCCTACAGTTTAAATCAAAAGATTTTGCAGAAAAAGTGGGAAAAGTTTGGGAGGTAAGAGCACCTAAAGTTTCATCTACTGCTGACTTGGAATCTTATAATCTAACGATCTCTGTGCCTGCTAGCTTTGGGGATCCTACTCAAGTGAGCCCCACTCCAAAAAGTAAAACTAGTTCGGGAGGAAGAATATTTTTAACTTTTGATAAAGAAAGTTTGAAATCATCCGGAGTTTCTGCAAACTTTGGCACAATGCAGCTTTTTGATTTTGACCTTATCTTTCATCTTGAAAATTCAAATTTAGTCCCGATTTTAACAAATATTGCACTTCCTCCGGATACAGCATATCAAGATGTAATTTTTCAAAGGATTACGCCACAGCCTTTGAATGTGACTGTTGATGATGATGGAAATTACTTAGCATGGTTTAAACTCTCAAGAGGAGAGAAGCTCGATGTTAAAGTAATAGGTTCGGCAAAGCTCTACAGTCAATCTAAAGTAAAAGAACCCTTTTTGGAAGATAATTTAAGAAGAAAATACCTTCAACAAGATAAATATTGGGAAAAAGATCATCCTCAAATTATGAGTACTTTAGCCCAAATTTTAGACCCGCTTCCAAAAGAGCAAAACGAAAAAGTTAAATTAATCTACCGTTATGTTGTGGATAATCTAAAATATGATAGCTCAAGACTTAACGATGAAATAGAACGGCTTGGTGCCACAACAGCTCTTAATAATCCGGAGTCTGCAGTTTGTATGGAATTTACTGATCTTTTTATAACTTTAGCGAGAGCTGCGGGAATACTTGCCAGGGAGCTTGACGGTTTTGCATATACTCAAAACCCAAAGCTTCGTCCACTTTCTTTAACAAGGGATATATTACATGCTTGGCCAGAATATTGGGATGAAAAGAGAGGTTGGGTAATGGTTGACCCAACTTGGGAAAATACAACTGGTGGAGTTGACTATTTTTCAAAACTTGATTTAAACCACCTTGTATTTGTAATTAAAGGGATCTCTTCTTCGCAACCTTCTCCTGCAGGATCATATAAATATATTGGAGAGGACTCTCAAGATGTAAAAGTTACTCTTTCTGATACGGACTTTTTGGGGAAAGCGCAGATAGATGTTCAAATAGATACCCCAAACCCTATTTTTTCCGGTTTTCCATCTAAAATAAAAGTTACTATAGATAATGTGGGGAATGCTTTATATCATTCAAGTGACTTTAGTGTAAATGCACAAAATCTATCTATTTTAGAGGGAGAAAGTAGAGCTTCTGGTCCGGTTCCTGCATACGGTAAGGCTACTTTTGATTTTAATATCAGAACAAAATCTTTATTTGACTTATATTCGGATGAGATTACGGTTTTTGTAGGAGGCCAAAAGTTTACAAAACAAGTTAAGGTTGAACCTTTCTACTTATTCAGAAGGGTACCTATGATCGTAATAGGTATTGCTGTTGGAATTTCAGCTGTTTATGGTGTAATATTGGGAACTCTAATTTACAGGAAACGCTTCCTTAAGCCTAGATCATGATTGTTTGGTCAAATATTAAAAGTAAAATTCCTCACAAATCCGGTGTATACCAATTTAGGGATAAAAATGGCCGTATTATTTATGTGGGTAAAGCTATTGATTTATACCACAGAGTTGGTTCGTATTTTAGGAACTCCCGAGGTTCAGATACAAATCAACCCCCGAGGTTGATTTTGCGAGGTGAGATTAGCTCTGTAGATACTATAGTTGTTGAGTCGGAGTTGGAAGCATTAATACTTGAGGCAAACCTAATCAAAAAATACCTTCCCAAATTTAATGTAAGTCTTAGGGATGATAAGGATTATTTATATATAGGAATAACAAAAGAGGAATTTCCGAAGGTACTTACCATAAGAAGGCAGGATTTACAGCGGGTTAAAAAATATTTTGGACCATTTCCTTCAAGCAGAACTGTCAGAGATACTCTTAAAAGATTGAGAAGGGTTTTCCCCTGGTGTTCTGGGACAGGTAACAGGAAACAGGGTACAGGTTACAGTAGAGCATGTTTTTATTATCATCTGGGCCTTTGTCCTGGGCCATGCATTGGGGTCATAAGTAAGGAAGAATACAATCAAATTATTAAAAGGTTTTCTAAATTTCTAGAAGGAAAAAAAGAAGAATTGGTAAAAGAGTTAATGGAAGAAATGATGGAGGCATCTGATAAACAAAACTATGAAGAAGCTGGAAAAATAAAAAAAATACTAGATGGGATAAACTATTTAACCCAAACAAACAGGGTTTCTTTGTATCTGGAGAACCCAAATTTTCTCCGAGAAGAGGCTAAATTGGCAGTGGAAGCATTACAAAGAGATTTAAATTTACCAAGGCTGCCAAATAGGATTGAAGCTTATGATATATCTAATATAGCTGGAAAAGATGCAACAGGATCCTTGGTAGTGCTGACTAATGGAGAAATTGATAAATCCCAATACAGAAGATTTAGGATTTACATATCCGGTAGGCCAAATGATGTTGGAATGCATAAAGAGATGATGAGAAGAAGACTTAAACATCCAGAGTGGCCAATGCCTGATCTGATTATTGTGGATGGTGGACGTGGCCAAGTCCGAGCGGTCGAATTAGAAATGAGCAAAGCTCGCGCTGGCGCGCTTAGAAATTTGAAATTAGAAATTCCCATATATGGTTTAGCCAAAAGAATGGAGTGGTTGTATCCGCCTGAAGGGGATGTAATTAAGCTTCCCAGAAAAAGTTTATCTTTGAAACTTTTGCAAAAACTTAGAGACGAATCCCACAGATTTGCAGTTAGCTATCACAGGCGCCTTCGTGATAGGATAAGAGGATAAGAGTATATAGTGACGAGTCGACTAATCACTCTTATCCTAGTTACTCTTATTCTAAATATGAAAACTCTGCTCAGGTATTTTTTAATTAACATTACTTCTTTATGGGTTACTACAAAAATTATTCCCGGACTTACATATGCAGGTGGTTTTAAAACACTGCTTATTGGGGGTCTGGCCTTTGCTGTAATAAATATTTTTTTAGTTCCCCTTCTTAAGATCTTACTTTTACCATTAAACCTTTTTACCTTAGGCCTTTTTGCCTGGGTTACTAATGTTTTGGCTTTATATGCATTAACCACTCTTGTTTCTGGTTTTCATCTGGTGACATATCATTTTAGGGGATTTGTTTATAACGGTTTTTCAGTTCCGCCTGTTGATCTAAGCACATTTTGGGTTGCAGTTTTAGCCTCCCTTTGCATAGGCCTCATAACCCACATTCTCCAGTGGCTGGTACATTGAAGTGGTGGTATAATGCTTGAATAAATGAAACCGGCTATTGCTTTAATTCAAATTATCCTGGGAATTCTTTTAGTTTTAGTTATTTTAATCCAGCAAAAAGGGTCCGGGATTGGAACTTCCTTTGGAGGGGATTTGGGATTTTACAGAACCAAAAGAGGAGCGGAAAAATTGCTTTTTTACATAACAATTTTTTTAGCATCTACCTTTATTCTTCTGTCCGTATTAGGTTTAGTAGTTTAACATGGTTTTTAATACAAATCCATTCAGACTCGCAATACTTGTTTGCATACGATATTTAAACCGTTACAAGAAAGGCGCATTTTTAGGTGTAATACTTTTTGTTTTTTTGATTTTTCTGCAATACAAATTTAATTTATTTTACGAGACTAATGCTGTGCGTATAGGAATTATTGGCACATATCAGGAGCATGATATTCCAATCGAGGTTGCAAGACTTCTATCAAATTCCCTTGTTGAATCCGACCCCACGGGTAAGATTGTACCGAAGTTGGTGAAAGGTTGGGAAACATCATCCGACGCCACCTTTTTCAAATTTAAATTAAAGGAGGACCTGTTATGGGAAGATGGTACACCTGTAAAATCTGATGATTTATCCTTTAATATTCCCGATGTAGAGGTAAGTGCAAAAGAAAGGGAAGTGCACTTTAAATTAAAAGATGCTTATTCGCCTTTTCCTTCCCTTTTAACAAAGCCTATTTTTAAGAAAAATACTCATATAGGCTTGGGTCCTTACCGTATAACAAAAATTGAAAAAAGCAGAATATTTATTACAAAACTTACTCTTGAATCAAAAGACCCGCCAGGCGGCGGGCAAGGTAAGAATTTGCCTAAAGTTTATATTCGTTTTTATCCTAACGAAAAAGTAGCTCAAAGCGGATTTAATCTTGGAGAGGTACAAGTGCTTTTAGGCTTCCCTAATGTATCTTTTGTTTCGGAGAACCCAAAAGCAAAAATTTTCCAAAAAAATGACTTTGGGAAAATTGTTACTATAATTTATTCAATAAAAGATTCACTCCTTTCAAACAGATCCCTAAGGCAGGCTTTAAGTTTTCAGGCACCGGAAATTTCCGGTTTTGAGGTAGCAAATAATCCATATCCCAAATCCTCCTGGGCCTATGATAAAGATTCCAAGGATTACTTGAATGATCCTACCGAGGCGAAGGTTGCGATTAAGCGTGCGGAGGATGCGATAGATACGGTCAAACTGAAAGAAGACTTCATATTAACAACAACCCCAAACCTGGAGGAGACATCAAAAAAAATTGTGGCGGCCTGGAAAGAACTTGGGATTAATGCAAAGATTAGAATTGAATCCGGAATACCGCAAAATTTCCAAATACTTTTGATTACCCAAAGTATTCCTTATGATCCGGACCAGTATTTTTTATGGCATTCAACTCAACAAAATTCTAATTTATCAAAATATTCATCGGCAAGAGTTGACAAGGATTTGGAAGATGGAAGAAAAACAGCCAAATTGGAGGAAAGAAAAGAAAAATACTTTGATTTTCAGAAAACACTTTTGGAGGATTCTCCGGCAACTTTTTTATATTTTCCAAAATACAATATAGTTTATCTTAAAAAGGTAGAGGGTCATTTAAACAAACTTTTACCTCTTCAGTTTCCTAACTAAAGATTTATCTTTCTAATTCGGATATTTTTAGGAGTGACTTCAACTACTTCCGTGTCATTAATATATTCGATTGCATTTTCCAAGCTCATTATTTTTGGGCTGTTAAAATGTTCTGAAGTGCCCTCACCAGAGGAGCGGTGATTTGTTTGCTGTTTTTCTTTGCATACGTTTACCCAAATATCATCAGTTCTACTATTTTGTCCAATAACCTGCCCTTTGTACACGGGTACTCCTGGCCCAATAAATAAAACTCCTCTGTCTTGTGCCCCTGTTAGGGCATATAATTTTGTTATACCGTCTTCATGTGCGACTAAAGATCCCTGAGACCTTTCAAATTTATCCCCAGAATCTTCTCTATACTCAAAAAATGAAGAGCTGATTATTCCTTTACCCTTGGTGTCTGTGACAAATTGGGATCTGTAACCAAAAAATTCTTTAGTTGCAATAATAAATTCTAAAAATACAACTCCATTTTCAGTTAGCATATCTAAGAGCTCCCCATGTCTTAATCCCATCTTCTGCATAACTGTACCTGAAAGTTCTTCCGGTACCTCGATCGCTACTTTTTCATATGGTGTCATTAATTTTCCGTTGTCCATTTTTTCTATAACAGATGGCTTTCCAACCTGAAATTCATAACCCTCTCTTCGAAGTCTTTCAATTAAAATTGCTAAATGAAGTTCTCCTCTGCCAGAAACTATCAGATCACCTGATGTACCATCCTCAACATTTAAAGCTACATCAGCTTCAGCTGCTTTAAACAACCGCTCTCTTATTTGTCTGGCTGTCTTAAATTCCCCTTCGCCTGTAAAAGGGGAGGTATTAACTCCAAACCTCATGTTTATTGTTGAAGGCTCTATATCTAAAACAGGTAAAGCTATTGGATTTATAGGATCTGCAATTGTTTCCCCAATAGTTATATCTGGGATTCCTGAAACAGCTATAATATCACCAGCGTAGGCCTCCTTGATATCAACTTTTTCCAGACCTTCAAACCCAAGTAGGGAAGTGAGTCTAAATTTTTTAACAACTCCGTCCCTACTAATATGACTAACATCCTGTCCTGCTTTAATGCTACCAGCATATACTCTCCCTGTAGCTATCCTGCCTTTAAAATTATCATAAATTGTGTTGGTAATAAGAACCTGCAATGGTTTATCTATATCTGTTTTAGGTGAAGGAATATGTTCCAAAATAGCATCAAACACAGGGTAAATATCATCCATTTTTGATAAATCTGTCCCAAGACCCGCTTTACCCTGTTTACCTGAAGAGTAAATTGTAGGGAAGTAAGCTGTCTTTTCATCTGCTCCAAGCTCTAAAAATAAATCAAATGTTTTGTTTATCACATGGTTAATCCTGGAATCTGGTTTGTCTATCTTGTTTATTACAACAATGACTTTTTGTCCCAAATCCAGTGCCTTTTTTAAGACAAATCTGGTTTGAGGCATTGGTCCTTCTTTTGCATCAATTAAAAGAAGGACCCCATCAGCCATTTTTAAGACTCTTTCCACCTCACCTCCAAAATCAGCATGACCAGGAGTATCTATGATATTAATTTTGTATTCTTTAACTTCTCCAGAAGGCAAGCTTTGCTTATAATTGACTGAAGCGTTTTTGGAAAAAATAGTAATTCCCCTTTCTCTTTCCAAATCATTTGAATCCATAATAAGATCACCTTTTTCGGCCACTTCTTTGGATATTTTTGTTTTAGTTTGGCGAAGCAAGGCATCTACTAGGGTAGTTTTACCATGATCAACGTGCGCAATTATAGCTACATTTCTAATGTTTGTCATTTAAAAAACCGCCCTTTCAGCGGTATCTGAGCAGCGGTTAATCATACCACTTTGAGCGCAGAATAACAACTGCAGAACATGGGGAAGCTTGGCAATAATACTTCCACTTATTTCTCTTGCCATAATGGTCTTCAAACCCAAGCTCTGGTAAAATATACGGATGGGGCCAGTAGCTCAATGGTAGAGCAATTCCCTCTTAAGGAATAGGTTCAGGGTTCGAGTCCCTGCTGGCTCACATAGTCCCGAGTTGGCGGGGCGGCACGCAGTGCCGCCCATGGGTTTAGAGCTTCGGAGCAAACTATTTTGTCGGTGAGTTTAAGGTTCGAGCCGAAGATTTTTAATGCAAGTACCTTTTTTTCATTAAGGTCTTCCCCTCTTGCGATATTAGCCGCCGCCGCGGCTTCCATAATCCATTGTTTCATGGGTTCGAGCCAAGCATTTTTCGTTTGTTGAAAAGATAAAATTTGTTCTTCTAATTTTTTCTTTTGAGATAAAAGCTCTGACTTTTTAACAAGGTAAATATCACGTTCGATATCTTGCTCCAAATAAGAGTCTAAGAGGCGTTGTAACTTTTCATTAATAGCTTTTATCTCACTTTGTTTACTACCAACAAACGCATTTAAGGATTGGGCTACATTTTTTTCTTCTAAAGATAATTTATCCAGCATTTTATCTGCCCAATCCTGTCTCAAAGAAACTGTGGCTATTTCATTGGATAATTGCTGGTCAAGCTCTTCCTCTCGCGTGTATCCTTGAGTACATTGAATAGTTTTGGACTTTTTCGTACATCTATAGTAAGTGTGGCCTTTTTGGATTTCAGCGGTTATCATAAAGCCACATTGTCCGCAACGAAAAAGTCCAAGGAAGGGTTTAGGAATTCTATCTTTAGTAATAACCTTGCTACGTCTTTGGACAACCTCTTGTACTTTATCCCACAGTTTCTTTGTAATGATTGGCTGATGAACCCCTTCGTGGATCTCGCCTTTAAATCTAAAATGGCCATAATAAAAAGGATTAGTTAGAAGCTGAAAGGTTATCTGATCAGAAGGGATTGGTTTACCTCCTCCACCTTTTAAAGTTTTTCTCGTAGTAATGCCATTTTTAGCCAAAAAGCTGGCAATATCCATAATTCTAAAGTTTCCAGTTGCAAACATCTCAAGAGCTTTTTTAACAATAGGTGCTCTCTTTTTATCCACTACAATAGTTTTCCTTCTATCTTTAGTCATTACATTAAGATAACCAACTGGAGCCCAACTGGGAAACTCACCTCTTAAAGCTTTTTGGCGCAAGCCTCTTTTGGTATTTTCTGATAGCGAGTCCACGAAGTACTTACTTTGGCAAAAAGCCATATTAAGGGAAAATTTACCTTGAGGAGTATTTTCAAACCAATGTTGAGGAAATTTAAGGTTTTTAATTTTACCTATATCTACAAAGTAAATAATTTTCCCACCATCCACACTGTTTCTCGCAAGTCTATCCGGATGCCAAGCAACTATTCCATCTGCCTCACCTTTTTCAAGACGGTCAATCATTGAATTAAAAACAGGGCGACCAGGAATTTTGGCAGACTGCTTCTCAACAAGTTCCTCTACAATATTTATTCCTTCACGCTTGGCATACTCCCTAAGCTCTAAAATTTGATCTGGAATAGACCGAACTTGTTTATCTTCTACATCAGTAGACTTGCGAGCATATAAAAAGAATTTTTGCGTATTAATATTACTGGTAGTTTGTTCCATATTCTTAAAAGTAAAAATAACTAAACTAAGTGGGATAAGGTGTGAAGTTGGATTTATTCCAACTTCACCATTCCCACTTTAAAGGCCGTACTGGTGAACTCAAATCGGTTAGGATCTGTCCAATACGGCCATTAAAAAACCTAACCGGAAAATTTGAGTTCAATATAAATATATCAAACTGCCAGTAAAAAACAAGTGAGCAAAAATTCAATTTCCGTTTGCTTTTTGCCAAAGTTTCCCCGCCATAAGCGGGGAATCATGAAACAATTAAAAATAAATATCGCAAGTGCGCTTAAATGGGATTCCAAATTGGAAAAAGGTACTTGCATTAAAAATCTTCGGCTCGAACCTTAAACTCACCGACAAAATAGTTTGCTCCGAAGCTCTAAACCCATGGGCGGCACTGCGTGCCGCCCCGCCAACTCGGGACTATGTGCGACTATATGATATCGCTCGAACATATTTTACCAAAAATTACTAACGCTTC
>JBBTSA010000009.1:0-94292 GCA_038064895.1 Patescibacteria group bacterium | reverse complement strand
TTGGTATACATAGCTTACCTATTTGGATAGGAGCAGCAGTTTTTATTTTACTTATTTTTGCCTACTTATTTTTGCAAAGCGCACACGTTAAGATTTTTATTGAACCGCAAGTCTTGGAAAAAGATGCAGAAGTTACAGCTGACCCAAAAGTAAAAAGTGTTTTGGAAGATGTAAAGATTATACCCGGTCAAATAGTAGAAACACAAGTTCAAGGATCAGGTAAAGGCGATGCAACAGGTAAAAAAGAGATAGGAGATCCTGCTAAAGGAACAGTTGTTATTTACAATAAGACATTTGATAGCAAAACCCTAAGTAAGGGTAGTGTTTTAACAGCCACAAACGGCATTAAATTTAGTTTAGATACATCTGTTGGTATTGCTTCACAATCAGCAACAGAAGCTGGTATAACTTATGGCAAAACTAATGCAACTGTTACAGCACAAATAGTTGGCGCAGACGGGAATTTACCGTCAGGTACAGATTTATCAGTTTCGAATGTTCAATCCTCACAAATTTCCGCTAAAGCAGAAGGAAATTTTTCAGGAGGTACCTCTAAACAGGTAACTGTTGTATCCGATGATGATCAGAATAGACTTTTGGCACAAGTTGCAGCACAGTTAAGACAGCAAGCACAGCAAAAATTACAAGAAAGTTTGAAGGATAAAAAAATCTTACAGGAGGCATTATCCGAAGAGATTGTCAAAAAAAGCTTTAGTAAAAAGATTAATGATCAGGCGACTGATTTTTCTCTAAATTTAACACTGCAGTATAAAGGGACGGCTTTTGAGGATAAAGATTTAAAAATTATTGTGTCCAAGCTTGTTAATACACAGGTGCCGGAAGGTTTTGAATTAAACCTTGCAGAAACAGAGACTCAAGCAGATGTTTCTAAGCTGGAAAAAGACGGAAAATTGATATTTTTGGCTCGTTTCAGAGCAAAACTTTCTCCAAAGCTAGATTTGGAAAAGATTAAAGGTGAAATCAAAGGTAAAACCCCGTCGGATGTTGCCCAAACTTTAAGAAGACACGAACACATCCTAGGGTCCGAAGTAACTATGAATCCTAAACTTCCATCTTTTTTACAACGCCTGCCCTTCTTGGAAAGAAATATAACAGTTGAAGTTGGATTGAAATGATTACAAGTGCAAAAGCTCTGTCTCTGGCGTTTTTAGCAATAGGTATTTTTGTACTGATGCAGGTTGGACTTCCCCTCATTTCTTTTCAGATATGGGAGATTGGTCAAAAATATAATAATCAAATTTTAAGCAGCCCAAAACTTAATCAAAATCAGGTGTTGGGAGTATCTCTTCAAACAATAAATAATTTTCCAGCTTTTGTTTCAACTAAAAAGCGGGAAAGCTTACCTTATTCCGAGTTTCACTTAACAATTACAAGGATTAATCTGCAAGAAACAAATGTATATGTAGATAGCAATGATTTATCAAAAGGATTGGTTCATCTTCCGGGTGCAGCTTTACCGGGCGAGAGGGGTAATGTTTTTATTTCCGGGCATTCTGCATTGAGTAATCTTTACTCTAAGGGCGCATACTTTGCAAAATTGTCTGATGTCAAAGCCGGTGATTTAATTAAAGTTGAAGCAAATGGCGCAAAATTTGCATATCAAGTGATAGAAATTAAAACAGTCAGTCCTATGGATCTTTCTGTAATTGCTCCTCCCGATAAGGAGGGAAGATATATTAGTTTAATGACTTGTGTTCCTCCGGGTTTAAATTTTAAAAGATTGATTGTTTTAGGTAAAATGATCTAGTTCATGAAATACTTGGGAGTAGATTTTGGGCTAAGAAGATTAGGGTTTGCTGTCTCTGAAGGTCAACTTTCTGCTCCGCTAAATTCAGTCATTGTTAAAGGTTTTAAAGATGCTGTAGAAAAAGTAGTACAGCTTACAAAGATGGAAAATTTTAACAAAATAATTGTTGGTTTACCGGAAGGTAAAATGGGTAAAACTGTTTTAGGATTTATTAATGCATTAAAAAAACAAGGTTTGGATGTTGAAGCCGGCGATGAAACTTTATCCACAAAACGTGCTCAGGAAGAAATGGTTAATATGGGAATCCCGATGGAAAAGAGACGCATGAATGATTCTACTGCGGCTGCTATAATTCTTCAGAACTGGTTAGATAACCGATGAAAAAATTACTGGCATTAATTGTTATATTTTTAATTTTGCTTTTGGTAATGCGTGGTTGGTGGGAAAGCGTCCTTTCTTCTTTTTCAAAAGACACTACAGAAAAAAGAATTGTTATCGAGAAAGGTAAAAATGTTAAAGATATTGCTACTCTTTTAAAAAAAGAAAATCTCATTCGCTCCGAACTGGCATTTAATTTATATACAAGGCAGCAAGGCTTAACAGGTAAACTATCTGCAGGCACTTTTAAATTTTCTCCATCTTTATCTACTCCTGAAATTATCAAAATCCTTTCAGGTAAGCCAAATGAGGCTTGGGTTACTTTAATTGAAGGATGGCGTGTGGAGGAAATGGCACAAGAATTAAATTCGAAATTCGACATTCGAAATTCGGATTTTTTGGCAGTAGCCAAAGAGGGCTATATGTTCCCTGATACATATTTATTTGCACATGATGTAACTGCCCCACAAATTGCAGAAAGATTAAGAGATACTTTTGACGAGCGTTTTGAAAGAACAGATGATTTGAGAGGCAAAATTAAATCGCAAGGATTAACTGAAGATGAAGGGGTAATTTTAGCATCAATTGTAGAAAGAGAGGCAAGATCAGATAAAGCAAGAACAGAAGTTGCAAGTATACTCTTAAAAAGATTGAAAATTAATATGGGTTTAAATGCTGATGCAACATTGCAATATGCTTTGGGCTATCAGGAGGGAGAAAATCCGCCAGCTGGCGGATGGTGGAAGAGACATTTGACAAAAGAGGATAAAAAAATAGATTCACCTTATAATACTTACTTTTATAGAGGGTTACCACCTAAACCTATTTGTAATCCGGGGCTATCTTCTTTAGAAGCTGTTGCAAATGCCAATCCAAATACTCCGTATTTATATTATTATCATGATTCCAAAGGAAATTCACACTATGCCAAAACTCTTCAGGAACACAATGAAAATGTAGCAAATAATCCATGAAATTTTGGGGGAAGGTTAAGAAGCATAATCAAAGAGGGAAAAAATTAGGATTTCCAACGGCTAATATTAATCTTCATAAAAAAATTGCAGAAGGAATTTATATTTCTATAACCGGAGTGGGTAGGAAAAAGTATAAATCATTAACATTTATAGGAGAAGTAAAAACCTTTGATGAAAAAAGATTTCATGCAGAAATTTATGTTTTGGATTTTAATAAAAATATCTATAATAGGTGGATTAGTGTGACAATTTTGAAAAAAATACGTAGCAACAAAAAATTCAATTCTGCCGGTGAACTGATTGTTCAAATGAAGAAGGATGAGGCAATGGCAAGAAAATATTTCGAGGCCTTGACATACTCCTAGATATTGTGGTATCTTAAGGTAAGTTTAAATATTTTAAAGTAGGCGTACAGACGGTACGCTTGCTTTTGTTGTCCTAATTAGGCCATCTACTAATGTCTCAAAAACTTACTGACAAAGACAATATACGTAAATATTGGGGTAATACTCCTGCATTTACACCCCAACTTGATTTAATTAAGCTTCAGCTTGACTCCTACAATTGGTTTTTGAAAGAAGGAATTGCTGAAGTCCTTGCAGAGATCTCTCCTGTAGAGGATTTTACTCTTAAAAACTGGATCCTTGAACTTGGGTCCTTTTCTTTTGGAAAATCTAAATATAATCCAGAGCAAGCAAAAGAAAAGGGTGTAACTTTTGATACACCTTTAAAAATTGAGGCTATACTAGTTAATAAGCAGACTGGAAAAAGGATTAAACAGGATGTCTTTTTGGGTGATATTCCACAAATGACAGAGAAGGGAACCTTCATAATTAACGGTGTAGAGAGAGTTATTATTAACCAATTAGTTCGTTCTCCAGGGGTATTCTTCCAGGCAAGTGATGATCCAATAACCGGGAAGAGACTTTATTCTGCAGAGATCCGTCCTTACAGAGGCTCGTGGTTGGAGTTTAATGTCTCAAGAGGAGGTGTTTTAACTGCAAAAATTGACCGGAGAAGGAAATTTGCAGCAACAACTTTTCTTCGCGCGATAGGAATGTCTGATACTGAAGAAATTATCAAAACTTTCGTAGCAGAAGACAGCAGTGAAGATAAATTTATTGAGGCAACGCTTGCTAAAGATCCGACTGCAACAACCGACGAGGCGTTGATCGAGATATTTAGAAAGATGAGGCCGGGAGATCCAATTGCGTTGGAAAATGCTAAAGCACTTTTAGACGGAATGTTTTTTCAGCCCCGCCGTTATAACCTGACAAAAGTTGGCAGATTTAAAATTAATAAAAGATTAAGTTTGAATCTTCCTAATACTTCCGAATACCATATTTTAAGTAAAGAAGATATCGTTGCAACAGTAAAATATTTAATTAGATTAAGCAATGGTGAAGGGCAAGTTGATGATATTGATCATTTGTCAAACAGAAGGGTTAGGTGTGCAGGGGAGCTTGTTCAGCAAAATGCTTTCCGGATAGGGATTCTTCGGCTGGAGCGAATTATAAAAGAGCGGATGAGCTTAACGCCCTCCGATTCAGACGTTACTCCCGGCGGTTTAATAAATGCTAAACCTGTTATTGCCTCAGTTAATGAGTTTTTCCGCTCTTCTCAACTATCAAGTATTTTAGATCAGGTCAATCCATTATCGGAACTTGATCATTTAAGGAGATTATCTGTTATGGGTGCAGGAGGTATTACCAGGGAGAGAGCAAGTTTTTCAGTCCGGGATATCAATCATTCGCAGTATGGCCGCATTGATCCTATTCGTTCTCCTGAAGGTCAAAATATTGGTTTGGTTACATACCTTGCTCTATATACCAGGATTAATGAATATGGTTTTTTGGAAACTCCCTACAGAAAAGTGCAACTTGTACGCGGTAAGCCCAAAGTAACAGAGGAAATTATATATTTATCCGCAGACGATGAAGAAAGCTACTTCATAACAGAAGCCACTGTAACAATTGATAGTAGGAGTTTTATTATTGACGATCGGGTTCCTACGAGACACAAAGGCTCCTTTTTTGAAGGGGATTCAAAGCTTATAAATCTTATTGATGTTTCACCACAACAGATTTTTGGCACTTCTGCCTCACTTATCCCCTTCCTTGCCAATGATGATGCCAACAGAGCTTTAATGGGTACTCAAATGCAATGCCAGGCAGTTCCCTTGCTTTTACCTCAAGCACCTATTGTAGGGACAGCAATGGAGGGGATTGTCGCGGAAAATATGGGAAGGGTTGTTAGGGCCCCGGATGATGGTTGGGTAAAGCAAGTTGATGGAAGACAGCTTATATTTAAGACCAAAAGGGGTGAGTTTAAGTATGAGATTATGAAATTTGTTCATTCTCCGCAAGGGACTTGTTATTCCCAGAAACCGGCAGTTTCCTTGGGACAAAAGTTTAGAAAGGGCGAACTTTTAATAGACGGGGTAGCATGCGACAAGGGGGAGTTAGCATTAGGTACAAATCTTTTGATTGCTTATATGAGCTTTGATGGTTTAGGTTATGAAGACGCGATTGTTATTTCAGATAGGCTTATAAAAGAGGATGTTTTAACATCTATCCATATTGAGGAGTATGAGGTTGATGTTGTTGAGACAAAACTTGGGCCGGAAGAGCTGACTCGTGATATTCCCAATGTATCTGAAAATGCTTTAAGAAATCTGGATGAGGCTGGGATTGTCCGAATCGGTGCGGAAGTAGGTCCTAAGGATATTTTGGTAGGTAAAGTTCAGCCTAAAGGCGAAACAGAACTGACCGCTGAAGAGAGATTGCTTAGAGCTATTTTTGGTGAGAAAGCAAAAGAAGTTAGAGATACTTCCCTTTGTGTACCTCATGGTGAAAGAGGTACTGTTATTGGGGTGCAAATGCTCAAAAGAGATGAGGGAGATGAATTAGATACCGGAACCTTAATGAGAATTAAAGTAAAAGTTGCTCAAATTAGAAAAATTACCGAAGGAGATAAACTTGCCGGAAGACACGGCAACAAAGGAGTTATTTCTAAAATCGTTCCAGCTTCCGATATGCCACACCTTGAGGATGGTACTGCTGTAGATATTATCATTTCTCCATTATCTGTTCTTTCAAGAATGAATTTAGGACAACTTTTGGAAACTCATTGGGGGCTTGCTGCAGATACAATAGGGTATAAGATTGCCGCACCTGTTTTTGAAAAGATTCCTGAAGAGAAACTTTTGGAGGAGCTCAAAAAAGCTGGATGGCCGAAGGACGGTAAAGTTCGCTTAATTGACGGAAGAACGGGTGAGCCTTTTGATAATTCTATAGTTATTGGCAGAAACTATATTCTGAAATTAATCCATATGGTTGAGGAAAAAATTCATGCTCGTTCAACCGGACCATATTCACTGGTTACTCAACAGCCCTTGGGAGGTAAAGCCCAAATGGGGGGTCAGAGATTAGGTGAAATGGAAGTTTGGGCTTTGGAAGCTTACGGCGCAGCAAATATTTTACAGGAAATGTTGACTATTAAGTCAGATGATGTTTTGGGGAGGGCTAAAGCATTTGAGGCAATTGTTAAAGGGATTGATATTCCTCAAGCCTTGATACCTGAATCATTTAAAGTCTTAGTTAAGGAATTGCAGGCACTATGTTTATCTGTTGAAACACTAGGTGCAAAGATTATTCAGTCTCAAGAAGTTGAGGAAAAGGAGGAAGTCAGAAAAGAGGTAGCTCAACTCGAAGAGGTTTTAGAAATGAAGCCTACGGTTTCAGCAGGAGAGGGAGGAGCCGAAGGCATTGAGATAGTAGAGGAATAAAAGAGCGAATATATGAACGATTTATTGGATTTTGAAAGCTTAAAATTAATGGTTGCCTCATCTGACCAGATAAGATCCTGGTCTTTTGGAGAGGTTACCAAACCGGAAACCATAAATTATAGAACTTTAAAGGCAGAAAAAGACGGTCTATTTTCAGAGAATATCTTCGGTCCAACCAAGGATTACGAGTGTTATTGCGGCAAGTATAAAAGGATACGTTTCAGGGGAATAATATGTGATAAATGTGGAGTTGAGGTTACTCAAAGTAAAGTTAGGCGTGAGCGAATGGGACATATAAATCTTGCCTCTCCGGTTGCTCATATCTGGTTTGTGAAAGGAGCTCCTTCAAAATTATCACTTATTTTGGATATGTCTCCTAAGAACTTGGAAGCAGTTGTATATTTTGCCTCATTTCTGGTTACTGGTGTTGATTCAGCCCAAAAATCAAAAGCATTGGAAAAACTGGATAAAGATCTTAAAGGTAAGCTTGATGAGCTTAAGGTAACGCTTAATAAAAATATTAAGGGTTTTGAAAGTCAGCTCAAAAAAGAACTTTTTCAACTTAAGAAGAAATTCGATAAGGAAAAATTTGAATTAGAAGCCCAGGAGATTGAGCTTAAAAATAGAGCAGAAAAACAAAAATTAAGAGATACTAATGTTATAGAACAAGGCCAGCTGGAAGGAATCTTTAAAGCAGTATCGGACCTTGTAAAGAGTATCGTACCCTATAAAATACTATCCGAAGAGGAATACACAAAGCTTTCAGAATATGGAGTATCGGATTTTCTAACCGTTGGTATGGGTGCGGAAGCTATACTTGAGGCTTTACAAAAATTAGATTTGGATAAACTCGCGTCACACTTAAGAGAAGAGGTTCGTAAATCCACAGGACAAAAACACATAAAGGCTACAAAACGGCTAAGACTTATTGAAGGGATGAGGTTAGCAGGCATACTTCCTGAATGGTTAATTCTAAGAATTTTGCCAGTGATTCCGCCGGATCTTCGTCCAATGGTTCAATTGCCCGGTGGAAGATTTGCAACATCTGACTTAAACGATCTATACAGAAGGGTAATAAATAGAAATAACAGGTTGAATAGACTTATAAATTTGGGTGCTCCGGAGATTATCTTACGTAATGAGAAACGCATGCTTCAGGAGGCAGTAGATTCACTTATCGATGCATCATCCAGGTCTCGTCGAGGTGGACCACAAATTACTCATGTACTCCGTTCCCTCTCTGATATGTTGCGAGGCAAACAGGGTAGGTTTAGACAGAACCTTTTGGGTAAAAGAGTTGACTATTCAGGAAGATCAGTGATTGTTGTAGGTCCAAGACTAAAGCTTGATCAAGTAGGATTACCTAAAGAGATGGCACTTGAGATGTTTAAACCTTTTGCCTTAAGAGAAATTATAGCAAGAGGATTAGCAGCCAATGTCAAGGGAGCAAAAAATGTCCTGGATGGACGATCCTCTGAAGTCTGGGATATTTTAGAGGAGATCGTTACAGGACATCCGATTTTAATTAACAGGGCACCTACTTTGCACAGGTTAGGTATCCAGGCCTTCTACCCGGTACTTGTTGACGGCAATGCCATACAAATTCACCCATGTATTTGTGCAGGATTCAATGCAGATTTTGACGGAGATCAAATGGCAATACACGTTCCTTTGTCGCAGAAAGCTCAAGATGAGGGTAAAACATTGATGATGGCGCGTGAAAATATATTTGGTCCTGCAAATGCTCAACCTATTACCGTACCAAACAGAGAAATGGCTTTAGGTTGTTATTATCTAACCCAGATTCCAGATTTAGAGGAAAGCACTAACTTAAGGGAATTTGTATCAACAGATGATGCAATAAGATCTTATTACCTGGGAAAGCTAAAGTTGCAGCAAAAAATACTGGTTAGGGTAGGTAAGGAAATGATTGAAACTTCGGTTGGCAGGATACTTTTTAATCAAGTTTTACCGGAAAATATGCGCTTTCTAAATGTGTCTATTAAAGGTTTGACTATCCGCGACATTATTCTTTTGGCGACCCAAAGTATGACTAAAGAGGATGTTACAGAGCTGATTGACAATATAAAAAAACTGGGATTCTGGGCAGCTACTTCATCCGGGATATCAATAGGCATCTTTGATGCCAAAGTTGTACCTAACAAGCAGGAGTATTTGGATGAGGCGGAAAAAGAGATTCAAAAGATTGAAATAAATTTAGAAAAGGGACTTATTACTCCTCAAGAAAAATCGCAACTCTCACAGATGTTTTGGATTAAAACTACTGAAGATTTAGCCAACGCTACTTGGGAATACTTGGGAGTGGAAAATCCGATTAGAATGATGGTTGAGGCAGGAGCCAGAGGTTCAAGAGATCAGGCCAAACAGCTTTCTGCCATGCGAGGTTTATCAACTGATCCTACAGGTAAGATTGTGGAACTGCCGACCAAATCTAATTATCGTCAAGGTCTTTCCGTATTTGAATATTTCACTTCAGCAAGAGGAGCAAGAAAAGGTGTTGCAGATAAGGCTCTAAAGACTGCTGATGCGGGATATCTTACAAGAAGACTTGTTGATGTTGCACACGATGTAATTATAAGAATGGATGATTGTGGAACAAATACGGGTTTGGAATTTAACATAGAGAAGTGTAGCTTTACTCAAGCCCGGGAGAAACTCTTAGGCAGGATGGTTTTGCAAAAGATATTAGATCCGCAAAGTAGGAAGATTTTAGTAAGAAGCGGAGTTTTACTTTCGGAAGAGCTGATCCAGACAATTCTTAAAGCAGAGGTAAAGTTTGTTTATGCACGCTCCCCCCTCACTTGTGAGGCTCGTTTCGGTATTTGCAGTTTCTGTTATGGTTTTGATTTAACCACAAGAGAGATAGTAAAGATTGGTACTCCTGTTGGGGTTGTAGCAGCGCAAGCAATTGGCGAACCGGGAACACAACTTACTATGAGAACATTTCATACAGGAGGAATTGTGGGACTTGATATAACTCAAGGTTTGCCCAGAGTTGAGGAATTATTTGAAGTAAGAACACCCAAGATTGTCGCTCCGATATCTGAGATTGCGGGTAATGTATCTGTTGTGGATTCAGAGGGAGGATTGAAAGTTCGGGTTCGAACCACTCAAAAACCATACGAGGAAAGAGAGTATGTTATTCCGGTAACAGCAACTCTTTTGGTTGAGGAAGGACAACTTATTGAGGCAGGTAAAGTTTTATCAACCGGCCATGTTGATGTTAAAGAGACACTACGGGTTCAAGGACTACGGGTTGCACAGCGGTATATAGTCGATGAGGTAAGAAGTGTTTATGAGTCGCAGGGAGTACCGATTAATGAGAAACATTTTGAAGTTATTGTTCGAAAGATATCTGATAAAGTTAGAATTGAGTCGCAAGGAGATACAAATCTTTTGCCGGGAGAGGTTGTTGATAAACTGCGTTTTGAAGAGGAAAATAAAAGAGTATTGGCAGAAGGTGGAGATCCTGCAACAGCAGAAGTGATTATACTGGGGATCACTAGAGCCAGTTTGCAAACCGAAAGCTTTTTGTCCGCTGCCTCTTTTCAGGAAACAACTACTGTTTTGTCTGATGCGGCAATTCAAGGTAAAGTCGATAGGTTGGCAGGGTTAAAAGAGAATGTTATAATTGGGCGTTTAATCCCGACAAGCCCTGAAAGGGCAGCACTGGAGGGATGATATATGCCTACAGTTTCACAGCTTGTAAGAAAAGGCAGAAAAAAGATTTCTAAAAAAATTAAGGCTACTGCATTACGTAGAAGCTTTAATGCCAAAGATAGAAGATATGTATCTTCTTTTAATCCGCAAAAGCGTGGGGTTGTTACTTTGGTTAAAACAATGACGCCTAAAAAACCAAATTCTGCTTTAAGAAAAGTCGCCCGTGTCAGACTATCCAATCGTACCGAGGTAACAGCATATATTCAGGGAGAGGGACATTCTTTAGCCGAACACGGAATAGTTTTGGTTCGGGGCGGAAGAGTTAAAGATTTACCCGGAGTGAAATACCATTTAGTAAGGGGCAAATTTGATTTAACAGGTGTTTTGGGTAGGAAGAGAGGGAGATCAAAATATGGTACAAAGGCCGGCGGAATGGCTGCTCCACCAAGAGTTACTGAAGCTCCTGCTGCCGAAACTCCGGCAAAAGCTGCGGAGGCAACAGCATAATTATGCGTAGCGGAAAAACTGATAAAAGAATATTACCCCCTGATCCAATTTACAATTCAAAACTTGTGACAAGGTTTATAAATAAGATCATGAGAGGCGGTAAAAAAAGTATTGCCGAAGGGTTAGTTTATAAAGCTTTGGAGCAGATTAAAGAAAATACCAAGCAGGACCCAATCCAAGTATTTGAAAAAGCAGTTCTAAATGTCTCTCCAAAAATGGAGGTAAGACCAAGAAGGGTTGGAGGAGCATCATACCAGGTTCCAAGCGAGGTAAGAGGAGATAGAAAGGAATCTTTGGCACTTCGATGGATTTTAGCATCAGCAGCTGCAAAACCCAATAAAGAATTTAAAACCTTTGATAAAAAACTGGCAGCTGAAATTTTAGATGCAGCTAATGGAACTGGTGGAGCGGTAAAGAAAAAAGATGATGTACAAAAAACAGCTGCAGCCAACCGTGCTTTTGCACATTTTAGATGGTAAATATTATCTTTGAATCCCACTCAACTACTTTAGATAATGAAGTACATTTATCCTCTGGTCATAATGATGTAGAGCTATCTCTACTGGGTATAAAGCAAGCAAAAGAGTTAGGTGAAAGATATAAGGACCTGCTTCGCTCGCGTTCTGAAGATAGTATAACGCTCGCTCGCAGAACCTTACCTTCTGCTGGCGCAGAAGGTAAAAATCAAAAATTTGATGCCATATATTGCTCTGATTTGCAAAGATCATATCGTACTGCAGAAATTGCTTTTGGCAATAAGCTTTCAATAATTAAAGATGCAATACTTAGAGAATGTAATTATGGGGACTTGAATGGGCATCCAGCCCAAGAAGTAGAACCACTTAAAGTGGAACATATAAATAAACCTTTTCCCAATGGAGAATCTTATGAAGACTGTATGAAGAGAATGAAAGAATTCCTAGATGATTTGGGACAAAAATACCACGATCGTGGTAAAAGTGTCTTAATAATTGGGCATAGGGCAACTCAATATGGGTTGGAGCATCTAATAAATGGAGTAGATTTAAAAACTTTGGTAACGACTCCTTTTAAATGGCAGCCAGGCTGGAGATATAAATGGTAAAATTATTTCATGGATGAAATAATTGGATGGATTGGGGTAGGTTTGGTAGTTTCTGCATATTTTTTATTGGCTACAAAAAAGCTTTCTTCATCTTCTAGAATTTATCATTTGATGAATCTTTTGGGAGCCATAGGGGTTGGATTTAATGCTTTTGCCAAAGGAGCAAATCCAAATATAGGTTCAAATGCAATCTGGGCTTTGATAGCCCTTTATGGTTTGTATAAAGCTTTTAGAGGAAGTAAGAGAGTTGACTTTTAGGATCAAAAACATTAATATTTACATATTGCCTCCCAGATTGAGGGAGGTTTTTTATTTATTGTTCGAGTGATTAGCGAGAACATACTTTAAGAACTATAATAGTTTATAAGGAAACTTCTCACTACGTTCGAAGAATAGTTTGTAACTATGGACAAAAAGTTGAAAAGAGAAAAACTAAAGATGTGGAAAGAGAATTTAAAAAAGCTTGAAGCAGAGCTGGTATCAATCATGGTTAAAAAGGGTGAGGCTGCACAAGAAGGTGATCTATCTGAAAATGCAGCATACACTATGGCATCAGAAGATGCGGAAACCTACAGGGTTCAAATTGAACAGGTAAACAAGATAATTCAGGATTTGGAGAAAGGAGATAAATAAAACCTATGCCAGTTACAAAGACAAAAAGAGACTTCCCACTAGATAAAATTAGAAACATAGGCATTATTGCCCATATTGATGCCGGTAAAACCACCACAACAGAAAGAATTTTATTTTATACAGGAAAAACTTATAAGATTGGGGATATTGACGAGGGTACAACAGTTACGGATTGGATGGAGCAGGAAAAAGAAAGAGGGATTACTATTGTTTCTGCTGCAATTACAACTTTTTGGAAAGACTGCCGTATTAATTTAATTGATACTCCGGGACATGTTGACTTTACAGATGAGGTAGAAAGATCCTTGCGGGTTTTGGATGGCGGAGTTATTGTTTTGGATGCCGCGTCGGGAGTTCAATCCCAAACAGAGACTGTATGGAGGCAGGCAAATAAATACAGCGTTCCTTTGATTGCTTTCGCCAATAAAATGGATGTAATAGGTGCTGATTTTCATGGGACCATACAATCAGCCAGAGATAAACTTGGGGCTAATGCCGTAGCTTACAATTTGCCGATAGGAAAAGAAAATGACTTTAAAGGTGTGGTGGATCTTTTAACTAAAAAAGCCTATATCTGGGAAGGTGACCCTTCGACAAGCTCAGGGCAAGGTGACACAGGTGCAAAATTTAATGAAGTTGAGATACCCGTTGATATGGTAGCAGATGTAGATAAGTATAGGGAGAAGTTAGTGGAGGAGATTTCAGGTACTAGTGACGAGTTGATGGAAAAATATTTGGGCGGGCAGGAAGTAACTGTGGATGAGCTAAAGCAAGTCCTAAGAAAAGCAGTAATTGCGAATAAAATAGTCCCGGTCCTCGCTGGCTCATCTCTTAGAAATAAAGGTGTTCAGCCAATGTTAGACTCCGTTGTTGATTATCTGCCGTCACCTCAAGATATAGCAAAAGTTTTAGGACAGAATCCAAAAACAGGTGAGCAAGACGAAAGATTAGCTGGTCCTCAAGCACCCCTGGCAGCTTTGGCATTTAAGATTCAGGTTGATCCTCATGTAGGAAAACTTACATATATTAGAGTTTATTCTGGAACACTTAAGGCAGGTTCCTACGCATACAATTCTACTAAGCAGATTAAAGAAAGAATTGGCCGACTGCTTTTAATGCATGCAAATGATAGAGAAGAAATTGAGCAGGCTATTGCCGGAGAAATTGTTGCAGCAGTTGGTTTAAAAGATACTGTTACTGGAGATACTCTTTGTGATGAAACTGCACCAATTGTTTTGGAATCCATAACATTTCCTGATCCTGTTATATCACTTGCAATTGAACCAAAGACAAAATCAGACCAGGAAAAGCTAGGCTATGCTTTAAATAGGCTTTCTGAAGAATCTCCAACATTTAGGGTGAAGTCCGATCCGGAAACCGGACAGACGATTATTTCAGGGATGGGGGAACTGCAGCTTGAAGTTTTAGTGGACAGGATGAAAAGGGAGTTTAAAGTTGATGCAAATGTTGGTCAGCCGCAAGTTGCTTATAAAGAGACTATTCAAAAAATTGCTGAAGGGGAAGGTAAATATATAAGACAAACAGGGGGCAGAGGTCAATATGGCCACTGTTTACTCCGTATAGAACCACTGCCCAGGGGACAGGGAAGGGAGTTTGTTTCGGAAGTTGTGGGAGGTGCAATTCCAAGGGAGTTTATTCCGGCAATTGAAAAAGGAGTTATTGAAAAAGAAGATACCGGAATATTAGCAGGGTATCCCCTGACCGATATTAAGGTGGCAGTTTTCGATGGATCCTTCCATGATGTTGATTCATCTGAAATTGCCTTTAAGATTGCTGCCTCACTTGGACTTTCCGACGCTGCCAAAAAAGCTGACATGATACTTCTTGAGCCTATAATGAAGGTTGAGGTAACAACTCCTGAAGAGTTTTTAGGAGAAATTATTGGGGATTTGGGTTCTAAAAGAGCTCAAATTCTCTCATCTGAAAGCCGGGGTAATGCCAAAGTGGTTTTGGCATTAGTACCTTTAGCTGAAATGCATGGATATGCCACAGCCATAAGAAGTATGTCTCAAGGAAGAGCTACATATTATATGGAAGCTGATCATTATGAACCAGTTCCAAATAATATTACTCAAAAAATCATAGAATCCTCCGGATTTACAGGAAGGGTTGAAAGGTAAAATGGCGATTTTTATAATTAAGGATAGAAAAGCAACCCAAGAAGAGTTAGATAAAATGAGTTATGAACTGGGAGATTATGTTAAAGTAGTTGTTGATGTTGAGAAAGGAGTTTTGGCCGGAGGGGGAGGGATGCATTATGATGAAGAACAACTGCTTTTAGAATATGGCTGTGAACAAAAAAATCTTTGGGGAGGAGGAGTTGATTTTACTACCAAAGAGATTGATTATAACTCAATGATTAATGTCCGTCCTAACCAGGACAACCCCAGTCGTGATATCTTATCGCAAGATATCAGGAAAAAGTTTAAAAAAATTGTGGAGGAGATACTTTTATGAGTAGGATCGATCATTCTGTTAGCCAAATAGATTTGCCGCTTAACTTACAAATTTTAAATATATCAGTTAATTTATCAAGACTAAGTCAGTGGGTTTTTGAAGGTTATGATAAAAGGAGACAGTTAATTGATAAATTCATGAAGCAAACTGAAAATTTTCTGGCTGATTTAGATAAACAAAATATCTCTAATGCTTTCGAGTCAACTTTAGAGAGAGTAAGGGAAAAGTTCGCTTATCTTAAAAAGACAATCGGTACTCAAGAGAAGCGTTTATGGGCAGAGGAGGCTTTAACTTGGGCAAATATACTTCAACACAGAGCTAAGCTTGCTTAATTTATTTTAATTGTTGCATTTTGAGCTTTGATATTGTATGATTGCTCTTAGTCAGCCCTTCGACAGGCTCAGGGTAAACTTGACAAGGGGCTGTATTTTTTGGTCTAATTTATCCGAAAGAATTTATGGCTGAACAGAAGAAATTTGATAGAAGCAAGCCGCATATAAATATTGGTACCATGGGTCATGTTGACCATGGTAAAACCACTTTGACCGCTGCTATTACCAAAGTTTTAGCCGGTAAAGGCATGGCAGAGGAAAGGTCAGTTGACCAAATTGACAATGCTCCCGAAGAAAAAGCCCGGGGTATTACAATTAATATTTCCCACCAGGAATATGAAACAGAAAAAAGACATTATGCCCACATTGACATGCCCGGACACGCAGATTATATTAAAAACATGATTACAGGCGCCGCACAAACAGATGGCGCCATTTTAGTTGTATCTGCTCCGGATGGTCCAATGCCTCAGACAAGAGAACATTTACTTTTAGCACGTCAGGTTGGAGTCCCAGCAATTGTGGTCTTTCTAAATAAGATTGACCAAGTTTCGGATCCAGAACTTATTGATCTTGTAGAAGAAGAAATAAGAGATTTACTTAAAAAATATGAATTTGATCCCCAGTCTCCAATTATTAGGGGTTCAGCCCTGAAAGCTTTAGAGGGTGATGCTGAAGCTGTTAAAGCAATTGAAGAGCTTATGGCAAAGGTGGATGAGTGGATTCCAACTCCAGTAAGAGATATTGAAAAACCATTTCTTATGGCAGTTGAGGATGTTTTCTCTATAAAGGGAAGAGGAACTGTTGTTACCGGAAGAATTGAAAGAGGTAAAGTTAAAGTTAATGAAGAAGTTGAGATTGTGGGAATTAGACCGACAAAGAAATCTGTGGTTACAGGAATTGAAATGTTTCATAAACTGCTTGATGAAGGACAAGCAGGAGACAATGCAGGAGTTCTACTTAGAGGAATTGAAAAAGATGATGTAGAGAGAGGACAAGTTTTGGCTAAACCTGGATCAATTACTCCACATGCGCAGTTTGAAGCGGAAATTTATGTTTTATCAAAAGAAGAAGGTGGAAGACATACACCATTTTTCAAAGGTTACAGGCCACAATTTTATATAAGAACAACAGATGTTACAGGTGAGGTTACTCTACCTGAAGGAGTTGAGATGGCAATGCCTGGAGATAATATCAAAATCACAGGAAAGCTAATTACACCAGTTGCCATGGAAGAAGGATTAAGATTTGCAATAAGAGAAGGTGGAAAAACAGTTGGTGCAGGTGTAATAACAAAGATAATTGCTTAAGTTACTCAAAATAACTTAAAATAGCCCGTCTCGCCAAAGGCGGACGAGGCGAGCACATTGAAAGGTTGTAAATATGCCAAGAGGACGCATTCGTGTCAGATTAAAAGGATATGATCACAGGGTACTTGATTCAACCTGTGAAACCCTTTTGGATACAGCCCTTCGAACCGGAGCAAAAATAGTTGGTCCTATCCCCCTTCCTACAAAAACTGAAAGAATAACAGTACTTAGATCCCCGCATACGGATAAAGATAGTAGAGAGGCTTTTGAAATTAAAACCCACAAAAGACTTATTGATATTGTAGAACCCACTCAAAAAACCATAGATTCCCTAATGCATCTTGAAATCCCAGCAGGCGTTGATATTGAGGTTAAAATGTAGTCGACGCCGATTGCCCCGTAAAGTCGCTCCACGAGCCGTGTATGAATAATACTGAAAAGGCGAGTGGTAAGACTTGACTGGGGCAGGGGTGGATATTGAGGGGAAAATGTAAACATGGCTACTGAACAGGAAATTCAACTTTTAGCACAACAAGCTGATGGAGTGATTGATTCAGCAAGAAGATTGTCCAGTATTCCTAATAAAGAAGATCTGTTTTGGAGATTTGGAATAGAGCTCATAGATATACCAGATTTGTTTTCTTTTGATATAAATTTGATGGAACTGCGGGAAGAAATAAGATTTCCAGGTTTTATGGTTGAGCAAAGATCAATTTCGCATTTTACAATCGAGTCTCCAATGCACCTTTTTGTTGTGAGAGGAGCTATCCCAAGAGATGCTTATAGATTACTTCTGCATAATGATACTGATGAGGCAACTGATTATGATCCAGCTCAAAAATTGGTTAGGCTGGAGTTAATGTTCGGAAGAGATGGTCAGTGGGAAAAACCCAAAGAGGGTGTACCGCTTTATCCAGATGAGCTGGAGATCGCTGGAGCAGCTTTAGTAGCAATGGCAGATTTTGCTGAACAAGTTCTATCTGCAGCTTAATTTGTTCTTCGCCGGCCGGCGTTTCTATTCCTCAACTACTGAACCATGAAATTGCTGACTTCAGTTAAATTTTTTTGAAAATCAACAATATTTTCTGGCCAAAGTAAGAAAGAATTATATCTTCTTTCCTTACCTTCTCCCTCAAAAGTTGACTCAGTAATTGTGACATACTTTTTATTATTAGAAGCAACTTTAATGTTGAAGAAGTAGGTTCTTTTTCCAGCTCGAAGCATTGAAGATTTCACACTTGGCTTTATACTCTTTTTATCCATTTCTTTTTCTCACCCCCTTTCCTCGGTCCGCCGAAGTCTTTAGACGAAGGCGACCAGTTTCTCGATTCCATTATCTACAATACCCCAAGAAAACCCTAATGTCAAGGGGTCATTTTATGATCCCGCAGACCCTTCGACTATACTCAGGACGATAGCTGCGCTATCGCTTGCAATTGAGCGTAAATTTGTGTTAAAATCTGGTAAGAAAATGATTAATTCTTCTTAAGTTATCTTAGAAGAAAATTTCAGTAAATCGTGCGTCGTTAAAATGATACGGCGATTGAAACGGCTTACTGAGTGACCACGCCTTTGGCGGGTCACTCTTTTTAGTGCATTATGATTAATACTTTGTTAGGTGTAAAAAAAAACATGACCAGTACTTATGATTCCCGAGGCCACAGGGTGGGGGCAACAATTTTGGAAATTCAGCCAAACTTGGTAACTCAAGTAAAAAGTAAAGATGGCAGAGATGGATATGATGGTATACAGCTTGGATATGGAAGTAAAAAATCAGTCAAAAAACCCCAGCTTGGACATGCCAAAAAAGCTGGAATTGAACCCCCCATCCGTTGGTTTAGGGAAGTCAAAATTGAGGATAAGGGTAACGAGGATAAGAGTGATGAGTCACTAAAGCCTGGAACAGAAGTTACACTGGATCAGGTTTTTTCTATAGGTGATGCTGTTAAAGTGACTGGAACATCAAAAGGTAAAGGTTTTGCAGGAGTTGTCAAACGACACGGTTTTCATGGAGGTCCAAAAACTCACGGACAATCAGACAGACACAGAGCCCCCGGTGCAATTGGCAGCGGAACAACTCCTGGAAGAGTTTATAAAGGTAAGAAAATGGCAGGGCATATGGGAGTTGATAAAGTATCTGTAAGAAATTTGGAAGTTGTGGGAGTAGATAAAGAAAAGAATATGTTATCTGTAAAAGGTGCAGTTCCGGGACCAACAGGAGGACTTTTAAAGATTGAGAAATTGGGAAGAATTAAAGGTTATACTCCACCACCGGAAGAAAAGCCATCTGAGGAAGAAACAGTAGAAGCAAACACCTCGGAGGTGAAGATCGAGGTGGAAAGCAAGCAAGACACCTCCGAGGTGAAACAAGAGGTAGAACAAAATGCCAGTTAAAAAGAAGGTAACAAGTAACAAGAGACAAGTAACAAGTTCGTCATTGCGAGCGAAAGCGAAGCAATCTAAAAAAGAGATTGCCACGTCCGCCAGTGGGCGGACTCTCAATGACAAATTGAGTATTCCAGTTTATTCCTTAGCTGGAAGAGCTAGTGGAAGGTTGTCTTTATCTAAAGAAATTTTTGGACAAGAAGTAAATAAAACCCTTTTAGCGCAAGCCTTAAGAGTTTATATGACAAATCAAAAAAGATTCACAGCAAAAACAAAAACAAGAGGTGAGGTTCAAGGATCTACAGCTAAGATTTATAGACAAAAAGGAACAGGTAGAGCAAGACATGGTGCAAGAACAGCTCCGATTTTTGTGGGTGGAGGGATAACTTTTGGTCCTAAGCCTAGAAGGGTCCGTTTGGATTTACCAAAGAAGATGAAGAAAAGAGCCCTTATTTCTGCGCTATCTGCTAAGGCAAATGATAAAGAAATTGTTGGAATAACTGGAGTTGAAAAGGCAACGGGTAAAACAAAAGAAATAGCTGACCTTGCTAAAAAATTAAATCTTAAATCCGCTCTAATAGTCACAGATGAAAAACAAGATAACATTGTACGGGCAGCAAGAAATATTCCAGGCATATCAGTTCTACCAACTAACCAGCTGAATGCATACGATATTCTCCGACATCAAGTATTAGTTGTTACCAAAGATGGAATTTCAAAATTGGGTGGAAAAGGAGAAAAGAAATGATAATAATTAAGCGTCCGATAATTTCGGAAAAATCCATTAAACTTGCAGATCAGCATTTATATACCTTTGAGGTTGATAAAAATGCTACTAAAAAACAAATTGCCAAGGTTGTTGCAGGTAAATTCAATGTTAAGGTATTAAATGTTAAAACAATTAATGTTAAAGGCGAAATAAAACAGCAAAAAAGAGTAAGAGGCTTTTACAAAACCAACTCCTTTAAAAAAGCTATTGTTGAAACTGCAAAAAATCAAAAAATAGCTATTTTTGAAACACCGAAAGAAGAAGTTACCGTTACAACTGCGGAAGGTGAACCGCAAGTTTTGAAAGAGAAAAAAGATATTTTAAGAAGGACAAAAGTGCGTGTAGAAAAGGGAGCTACCGGTGCCACACCTACTACACAGAGAAAGGTGATTCCGACGTAAGGAGGAATCAAAGATATGGAAACGATCAACACAAGAAATTTAAAACATATTTTAAAAAAACACTCCGGAAGGTCTGGCGGACGAGTTACTGTTAGAGGACAGGCAGGACGTCACAAAAGATATTATCGGGAAATAGATTTTAAAAGAGATAAATTTGGTGTTGAGGGAGAAGTTTTGGATTTTGAATATGATCCAAACAGAAATGTTTCTATTGCTTTGATCAAATATAGTGATGGGGAGTACAGATATATTTTAACACCAGAAGGTCTTAAAGTTGGAGATAAAGTTTTATCTGATGATAAAACAGATGTAAAGATAGGTAATACAATGAAATTAAAAAATATTACTATTGGAACTTTAATTCATAATGTAGAACTTATTTCCGGTCATGGCGGGCAATTAGGGAGAAGCGCTGGCATATCTATCCAGCTTTTGGCAAAAGAAGCAGGATTTGCTCATTTAAAAATGCCATCAGGAGAAATAAGAATGGTGCCGGAGGGTTCTTTGGCAACAGTAGGGACTTTGGGAAATGCAGATGTCCGCCAAAGAGTCTTGGGTAAGGCAGGAGCATCAAGACATAGGGGAATTAAACCAACTGTGAGGGGAGTTGCTCAAGATCCTGATTCACATCCACATGGTGGTGGAGAAGGTAGGTCTGGTATAGGTCGTAAAAAACCAATGACAGTTTATGGAAGGCCAGCTGTTGGAAAAACAAGAAATAAGAAAAAATGGACTGGTAAGTACATTATAAAAAGGAGGAAATAATGGCCAGATCAAGTAAAAAGGGACCATTTGTGGATGAGAAATTGTTAAAGAAAGTAATGGCTCAAAAAGCTGGTGGGGCAAAAGCCCCTATTAAAACCTGGTCCAGAAGATCACAAATTCCACCTGAATTTGTAGGGCATACATTTTTGGTTCATCAGGGTAAAAATTTTGTCTCTGTTTTTGTTTCGGAATCAATGGTAGGACAAAGATTAGGGGAATTTGCCCCAACAAGAATCTTTAGAAGTCATGGCCAAGTCACGAAGAGAGTATTGGAGAAGACTTAATATGGAAGCAGTAAGTATTCAAAAATTTATACATACCTCACCGCGGAAACTCCGGCTTGTGGCTGATATGGTAAGGAAAATGGTTCCAACCAGAGCACAAGATATTTTAACAATTACGCAAAGGGCTGCTGCGAAAGAGTTATTAAAAGTTATAAATACAGCAGTTGCTAATGCAAAACAAAAAGGTTTGGATTCTGAAAAAATAGCCTTCAAAAAAATTGAAATTAATGAAGGGCCAAGGATGAAAAGATACAGAGCAGGAACAAGGGGAAGGGTCAGGCCATATCAGCGAAAGATGAGCCACATTAAAATTGTCCTAGCGGACGATTTAAGTGAAAAGTTAAAAGTGCAAAGTGAAAAGTCTGAAAAAAGAAGAGAGGAGAAAAAATAATGGGTCAGAAAATTCACCCTGTTGGTTTTAGATTAGGTATTAGTGCAACTTGGCAGTCCCGTTGGTTTGCTCCGGAAAAGGAGTATCGCCAATATGTTGCACAAGATATGAAAATTAGACAGATCCTCATGAAAAAGCTTAAATTAGCAGGCATTTCATCTGTTGAGATTGAAAGAGCAATAAATAAGTTAAAAATAATAATTTTTGTTGCCCGTCCGGGAGTACTGATCGGCAGAGGAGGAGCAGGACTTAACGAATTAAAGAAATTCTTGCTTTCTCAACTTAAGATGAAAGATGAAAATAGCTTAGAAATTGCTCCTATGGAAATTAAATCAGCAGATTTATCAGCATACCTTGTTGCTCAATCTGTCGCAGAACAATTAATTAAAAGAATCCCGGCTCAAAGAGTTATGAATCAGGTAAAAGAAAGAGTTATTAGAGCAGGAGCAAAAGGAGTTAGAATTGTTTTATCCGGTAGGATAGGAGGCGCAGAAATTGCAAGGAGAGAATGGAAACAAGAAGGAACAATGCCTTTACATACACTTAGGGCAAACATAGATTTTGCTAATTATCCGGCTTTAACAAAATCCGGTTATGTTGGAGTTAAAGTTTGGATTAACAAAGGGGAGGTTGAGATATAAATGGCACTTTTGCAACCCAAAAGAAGCAAACATAGAAAAACTTTTAGAGGGAAAAGAGGCGGTGTAGCAACACGCGGCAATAGCCTGGCATTCGGATCATTTGGTCTAAAGGCTATGCAGGATGGTTGGTTGTCTTCTCGCCAGCTTGAAGCTGCAAGGCGGGCAATGGCTCACTATACCCAAAGAGGGGGAAGAATCTGGATCAGAGTTTTTCCCGATAAGCCAGTTACAAAACATCCGGCAGAATCCAGGATGGGCTCCGGCAAAGGGGATGTAGAAGGATTTGTAGCTGTGGTTAAACCAGGACAATTAATTTTTGAAATGGGTGCTGTAACAGAAGAAATAGCTCAGGAGGCACTTCGTTTAGCAGCTCACAAATTGCCACTCAATACAAAAATAATTGTGAAAGAGTAACAAATTTATGAAAAAAAACGATTTATTGCAAATTATAGGGTTGGATTTAAGACAGTTAAGACTAAAGGTGAAGTCTCTAAAAGATGAGATTGCCGGTCTAGTTCTGGATAAAAATATGAAAAAATTAAAAGATGTAAAAATTATTTCTCAAAAGAGAAAAGATACAGCACAAATTTTAACAATCTTAAATCAAAAACAACTGTTAGCTAGGTTGGAACCACAAGAAGAGGGAGTGAAGAAGTGATTGCCAGAGTAATTGCAAAAAAATTGGAAAAATCAGTAACAGTTTTGGTTGAAAGACAAAGCTTACACCCTTTATATAAAAAGGCTTTTATTCGATCCAAAAAATACTTAGTAGAGGATCCAATAGGAGTAAAGATGGGAGATCTTATCGAAATTATAAAGGTTGCGCCTATATCTAAAAGAAAACATTTTAAGGTTATAAAGGTTTTAGGTAAACGATTGGATGAGATTATGGAAGAAAAATTAAAAGAACAAACAAAAGATATTATAGATGAGATAATGCCAGATCAGCGTTTACAAGAGGAGAAAAAAGAAAATGGTGCAGCATAGAACGATGCTTACAGTTGCGGATAATAGTGGAGCAAAACTTTTACAAGTTATTCAGCCATTGGGTGGTTCAGGTAAAAGAAAAGCAACAGTTGGGGAAATTGTTGTGGCAGTTGTAAAGGGAGCAGATCCTAATGGCACAGTTTCCGATCACGAGAAGGTCAAAGTTATAGTTGTAAGGACCAAGAAGGAAGTAAGAAGGTTGGATGGTTCCTATGTCAAATTCGACGATAATGCCGGTGTAATAATTGATAATGATGGTAATTTACGCTCAACTCGAATCTTTGGCCCGATCGCAAGAGAAGTAAGAGACAAGGGCTTTACAAAGATTGTTTCTTTAGCCCAGGAAGTCTGGTAGAAAGGAGTTCACTAATTATTATGAAAATTAAGAAAGGTGACAAAGTAAAAATAATGCTAGGGAAGGACAGAGGGAAAACTGGAGAGGTTAAATTTGTTTTAGGGAAAGAAAAACGTTTATTTGTAGAAGGAGTAAATGTCTACAAAAGACATGTTAGAAAGGTGGGAGATACAAAAGGGGGTATTCTAGATATTCCAAAATCGCTGGATGTATCCAATGTGGCTTTGCTTTGCCCAAGCTGTAAAAAGCCAACTAGAGTGGGGTTTAAGATAATGGGAAAAGAAAAGTTAAGAATATGTAAAAAATGCAAAAAGGAAATAAAAGATGCAAAGACTTAAGGAAAAATATTTAAACCAAATAAGACAAAAGTTGCAACAGGAATTGGGGTTAAAAAGTAGCCTAGAAGTGCCGCATGTTGAAAAAATTGTGATAAGCATGGGTTTGGGCGATGCTAAAGATAATTCTTCCATTTTAGAGAAAGCAAAAGTTTATCTTGCTGCTTTATCTGGACAGATACCGGTTGTGACTCGTGCTAAAAAATCAATTTCTACATTTAAATTAAGCAAAGGTCAAACAATTGGTGTAATGATAACTCTCCGTGGAGATAGGATGTATTCTTTTTTAGACAAACTAGTTAGTGTTGTTTTGCCAAAAGTTAGGGATTTTAAAGGTATTCAACTCTCGTCTTTTGATACGCATGGGAATTTAAATATAGGGCTTAAGGAACAAATTATTTTCCCGGAAGTAGATTACAAAACAATTGATAAAACAAGAGGCTTGGCAGTAACAATAGCAACAGTCGCAAAAACAAAAGAAGAGGGCAGAAAACTCTTAGAGTATTTAGGAATGCCTTTCAGAGAGGAAGTGCGAGATGGCAAAGGTAAGTAATATTGTTAAAAGCCGGTTTAAGTTCGAAGTACAAAAAAGAAACAGATGTTTACGCTGTGGTAGATCTAGAGGTTACATCAGGCGTTTTGGTCTTTGCAGACTTTGTTTTAGAGAATTAGCTCACCTAGGTGTTTTACCAGGGGTGAAGAAAGCGAGTTGGTAAATTTATGGATACAACTACAGATGCTTTAATTAGAATTAAAAATGGTTATTTAGTAGGTGCACAGAGTATCCTGGTTAAATATTCTAAGTTAACTCTTGCAGTATTGAAACTGCTTCAAAAAGAGGGTTATCTCGGAAAGGTTGACAAGAAGGGTAATAACCTTGAAGTGCAGCTTAAATATAATGGTCGAGTTCCATCAATTACAAATTTAAAAAGAGTCTCAAGGCCATCTCTAAGAATATATAAAGGGGTTAACCAACTCCCAAAAGTTATGGGAGGTCTCGGGATTGCCATTATTTCAACGCCAAAAGGTGTAATGACAGATGTTGATGCAAGAAAACAAAATGTAGGAGGCGAAGTACTGGCGCTCGTGTGGTAACACCCGCGCAATTTAAAATTATGAGTAGGATAGGAAACTTACCGATACAAATACCTTCTGGAGTAACCATTGAAAAGATTGGTAATACCGTAGTGGTAAATGGTCCTAAGGGGAAGTTAGATTTTAATTTTGATCCAACAGTTAAGGTAGAGGTAGAGGGTGATAGGATTATTGTAAGAAGAGAAAGTGATGATAAAAATGTCCGTTCTCTACATGGTTTAACAAGAAGTTTAATTGCCAATATGATAAGTGGCGTAACAAAAGGGTGGAGTAGAAATCTGGAGCTTGTGGGTGTTGGGTTTAGGGCTCAAACAGATGGGAAAAAATTAAACCTAAATATTGGATTCTCTCATCCCGTAGAAGTAAATGCTCCCGAGAATGTAACATTTGAGGTTAGTGATAACACAAAGATTACTGTTTTGGGTTGCGATAAGCAATTTGTTGGACAAGTAGCTGCTAACATTAGGAAAATTAAAGTACCTGATGTTTATAAAGGTAAAGGTATAAGGTTTGAGGGCGAATATATTAGGAAAAAGGCAGGTAAGGCTGCTAAGGTAGGAACAGTAGGGATAGGAGGGAATAAATAATTTGAATTTAAAATTTTATGAAGAAAACTTTAAGGGTTAAAAGACATTTAAAAATAAGGAAAAGGATAGTCGGAACTAGTGGTAGGTTCAGGCTTTCTGTGTTTAGATCTAATCGACATATTTACGCACAAATTATTGACGATACAACTGGTAAAACTTTAGTTTGGGCATCTGATGTAAAAGTTACAGGCAAAAAGAGTGAGAAATCGTATAATGTCGGGAAGACTTTAGGACACAAAGCTATAAAAAAAAATATTACCAAAGTTGTGTTTGATAGAGGAGGTTTTTTATACCATGGTAGAATAAGTGAACTTGCAAAAGGTGCAAGGGAAGGAGGGTTGGAATTTTAGTGTACTCAGCACTAATTACTAATTATTATGAAGCCAAACTACAGATACAATAAGAATATGCAGCAGGAAGGGTCTGAGTTCTTTGAAAGGGTTGTTCAAGTGAATAGAGTATCAAAGAAGACTAAAGGAGGCGATCGGAGATCTCTTTCTGTTCTGGTTGTTGTTGGGGATAGAAAAGGACGTGTGGGGGTTGGTTTAGGAAAAGCTCAAGAGGTACAATCCGCCGTAAGAAAGGCTACAGCTTATGCAAAGAGACACTTCATTTCCGTTCCGTTAAGAGGGGGTACCATTCCTCATGAAATTTCAGTTAAAACCGGGGCAGCTAAGGTTCTTTTAAAGCCTGCGCCTTTGGGAACTGGTGTTATTGCTGGAGGTGCAGTAAGGGTTGTTGTTGAGGCCGCCGGCATTTCCGATATTGTCTCAAAAATATTAGGAACAAAAAATCAGGCATCTAATGTCTATGCAACAATGCAAGCACTTAGGATGCTAAAGCCGGGAAACGTTAAAAACACGGAAATAAAGGATACACATTAAAAATGAGGATTCATCAGTTAATAAAAGTTAAGAATAAAGGTAACAAAAGGGTTGGTCGCGGCATAGGTAGCGGAAAAGGTAAAACTGCCGGAAGAGGCAACAAGGGACAGAAAGCCAGGGGTAAGATTCCGCCTACGTTTAGTGGGGACCTTTCCTTTTATAAAAAACTGCCGAAAAGAAGAGGTTTAGGTAATCCTAAATTTTCACCAAACCCTAAAATAGTTTTTTTATCTTTGTTTAAATATTTCCCGGCTAAATCTACAATAGATTTAGAGGCGCTTTTAAAAGCAAAAGTAATTACCGAGAAAGAGGCTAAAAGAGGGGTTAAAATTTTAGGTACGGGAGAAGTTAAAAAAGCATTGGTAGTTAAATTGCCGGTTTCAAAAACTGCCAAAGAAAAGATTTTAAAAGTAAAGGGGCAGGTAACTTATGCTTGATATTTTAAATCCCATACTTACTGCCTTTAAGATTCCAGACCTTAGACGCAAAATAATTATCACCATAGTAATTATTGTAATATTTAGGATTGTTGCACATATTCCAGTTTCAGGAATTGACCTTGGGGCCCTGCAAGCTCTATTTTCTTCCAATCAATTTTTATCTCTTTTAGATATTTTTTCAGGTGGAACTTTAGCTAATTTCTCGGTAATTTCTTTAGGACTAAATCCTTACATTAATGCATCAATAATTATGCAACTTTTAACAATGATTATGCCGAAACTGGAAGCTTTATCGAAGGAGGGTGAAATGGGGCGACAAATGATAAATCAGTATACCAGGTATTTAACCGTTCCCTTGGCTTTCTTGCAAGCTATCGGCATGTTTGTACTCTTAAAAAATCAGGGTATTTTGACTCAAGTTACTCCAATCCAACTTGCTTCTATTATAGTGGGAATGACTGCCGGCACTATTTTTTTAATGTGGCTCGGAGAGTTAATTTCCGAATATGGTATTGGTAATGGGATATCGCTTTTAATCTTTGCAGGAATTGTTTCAAGGATTCCTGTAGTTTTTACCCAAACTGCTTCTGTTTTGGACCAAACTCAAATTTTTAATATTTTATTGTTTGCTTCTTTGGGTATTTTAACAGTTGCAGGAGTAGTGTTTATTAATGAAGGAAGAAGACAAATTACTGTACAGTATGCAAGAAGATTTATAGGAGGACGGGAAGCAGGTGGAGGTGCGCAAACTTATTTACCCTTACGGGTTAATCAAGCCGGAGTTATTCCGATTATTTTTGCAGTATCCTTGGTACTTATCCCTTCTTTCGCAGGATCGTTCCTTTCGCAACAGAATCAGCCACAGCTAAACTTTCTGGGAAGATTTTTAGTTTCTAATTTTGATCCTTCTTCTTTTACTTATAACCTTTTGTATTTCCTTTTAGTTTGCGGTTTCACCTTCTTTTATACAGCAGTGATTTTTAACCCAACAAAAGTTGCAGAAGAAATAAAAAAATATGGAGGATTTATACCAGGTATTAGGCCGGGGACTCAAACAGCTTCTTTTTTAAACTATATTATGGTAAGGATAACATTAACAGGAGCCATATTTTTGGGTTCTATTGCTATTTTACCATCCATTGCCTCTGCAATAACAGGAATTCAAACCTTAATCTTGGGAGGGACAGGACTTTTGATTGTTGTATCGGTAATTATGGATACTGCCAAACAGTTTGAGTCAAAACTTATCGAAAGAAGCTATGAGGTATTTGCAAAATGAAAATATTATTACTAGGTCCGCAAGGATCAGGTAAATCAACACAAGGTAAACTTTTAGCAGAATATTTTAAAACTCCTTTTATTGTAACCGGTGATATTTTAAGGGAAATTGCTTCATCCGATACTGAAAAAGGAAAAAGAATAAAACAGCTTTTGACTGCAGGCAATTTGGTTGATGATGAAACTGTTGCAAAACTTATAAGAGAAAGAATCGAAAGAGATGACTCAAGGAATGGTTTTATTCTGGATGGTTATCCAAGGACACTGGAACAGGCAAAAAAAGTAGAAGATTTAAATTTCGATAAAGCAATTTATTTTAAGGTTTCTCAAGACGTAGCTTTGGATAGACTTCTTAAAAGAGGAAGGGAAGATGATACTAAAGATCTTATTAAAAAAAGACTAGAAATTTATTTTGAACAAACAGAACCTTTACTCAAATACTATAAAAATAAAGGGATTTTATTAGAAATTAGTGGTGAAGGTGAAATTAAAGATATTCAGGATAGTTTAAGAGAGGGTTTAAATAAATGAAAAAGAGAAACAGGTACGAGTTAGAACTAATAAAAAAGAGTGGTAAGATTGCGGCGGCTGCCTTAAGAAAAGCTTTGGATTCAGTAAAAGTAGGGGTTAGTGAGCTTGCAGTTGATAAAATTGTTAATGAAGAAATACATAGTTTAGGAGGAGATTTGTCTTATAAAACAGTCCCTAACTATAAGTATGCAACCTGTATAACCGTGAACGAGCAGGTTGTTCATGGGATACCAACAGGCCGCAAATTTGCCAAAGGAGATATAGTAAGTATTGACTTAGCGGTTGTTTATAAGGGTTGGCATACAGATTGTGCTTGGAGTATCCTTTTAGGAGAAGATAGGGAAAAAGAAACATTCTTAAAAGTTGGGGAAGAAGCTTTATGGTACGCAGTTACACAAGCAATTAGGAATAATAAAGTGGGTGATATATCGTATGCCATCCAGTCTAAGGTGGAAGGCGCAGGGTATCATGTTGTCAGGAGTCTGGTAGGGCATGGGATAGGAAAAAGTTTACATGAGGATCCTGAAATTCCATGTTTTGGCAGTAAAGGAACAGGGATGATGTTAAGAGAAGGTATGACTTTGGCACTAGAAGCAATTTATGCAAAAGGTACCCATGAGGTAACTTTAGAAAAAGACGGTTGGACTTTTTCTTCATCCGATAAATCTTGGGGAGGGCTTTTTGAAATGACTGTGATAGTAGGAAAGGATAGGGCTGAAGTTTTAACAGATTGGAGAAGTGTATAATTCTATGGGTTGTATTTTGAAGCTAATTTTGGTAGGATATTTATCCTGAGCGAATGACCCATTCGATTATACTCAGGGTCATCCTGAGTAAGTCGAAGGATGAAAGGAGTCGAAGGATGGCAAAAGATGTCATTGAGGTTGCGGGTAAAGTTATTGAAGTCTTACCTAATACCCTATTTAGAGTTGAGATTGAAGAGAGTCGTGATCTGCCTGAACTGATAGGCAGAGTAATTCTTTGTCATATCTCCGGTAGAATGAGGATGCACTATATAAGGCTTTTGGAAGGAGATAGAGTTAGGATTGAAATGAGTCCGAAATATGATTTGGATAAGGGTAGAATTACTTTTAGAATTAAATAAGGAATTAAAACGTGAAGGTTCAAGCCAGTATTAAAACAAGGTGTAAGTTTTGCAAAATAGTAAAAAGGGAAGGCATACTTTATGTCATCTGTCCCCGTGACCCAAGACATAAACAAAGACAAGGATGATATGAATTTTAAATTGGGAGGTATATTTTAATGGCCCGTATTGCAGGTGTAGATCTTCCTGAAAATAAAAGACTAGATATCGGTTTGACATACATATATGGTATAGGTCGTTCTAATGTGACAAGTGTTATTAAAAATGCAGGGGTAGAGGCCAGTAAAAGAGTAAAAGATTTAACCGAGGAAGAGATAAACAAATTACAAAGAAGTGTTGATCAATTTAAGGTTGAAGGAGATTTGAGGCAAGAAAATGAACAAAATATTAAAAGACTTGAAGAAATTGGCAGCTATAGAGGTTTAAGGCATAAGAAAGGCTTGCCAGCAAGAGGACAAAGGACAAGATCGAATGCAAGAACCAAAAGAGGAAAAAGAAAAACTGTAGGTGCAATTAAAAAGGAAGAAGCTCCGGCTGCAAAAGTAGAAGGAGGTAAAACCGAGTAATATGGCAAAGAAAAAACAAATCAAAAAGAAACAGACTCCTGAACGTAAACTTACTAGCGGTAGAGTCTACGTTACAGCTACTTTTAACAATACGTTAGTAACACTTACAGATAACTCTGGTAATACTTTGACTTGGGGAACATCCGGCTCTTCGGGTTTCAAGGGTGCGAGGAAAGCAACTCCTTTTGCAGCTATTTCTGCTATGGAAAAGGTAGCACAAAAAGCAAAAGAATTAGGTATTGTATCAGTTGAGGTATACATTAAGGGACCAGGATCTGGTCGAGATGCTACAGTAAAAGCACTACGTAGTGCAGGAATTTCTCTTACAATGATCGCAGATGTTACACCAATTCCTCATAATGGTCCAAGACCTAAAAAAAGGAGACGCGTTTAATGGCTCGTTACATTGGTCCAAAAAGAAGATTATCAAGACGTGAGGGCATGCCTTTATTTACGAAAGATATTAAGGCAATTGAGAGAAAAGGTGCAATTCCACCCGGTCAGCACGGATTTAGAATGAGGAGAAGGATTTCTGAATATGGTACGCAACTTCGAGAGAAGCAAAAACTAAAAAGAATTTTTGGGGTATTGGAACGACAATTTAAAAGATATTTTGAAAATGCAAATAAACTAAGAGGATCAACGGGACTGGCACTACTTAAGAGCTTAGAGACAAGACTTGATAATATAGTTTATCGCTTAGGTTTTGTAAAGAGTAGAGCAGGAGCGCGACAACTGGTCTCACACGGTCATATCATAGTAGATGGAAATAAAGTGACGATTCCTTCATTTAATGTTAGAGTCGGGCAGACTATTGCATTATCGTCCAAATTGTCGGATAATGCTCAAGTTAAAGAGAGTTTAGAAGTAGAAAGTACCTTGCCAGAGTGGCTTGAAAGACAGGCTACCGTAGGCAAGGTTTTAAGAATGCCTACAAGAGAAGAGATGGAACAAGGAGTCAATGAGCAATTGGTTGTTGAGTATTACAGTCGTTAGACTTGAAGCATTTAAGCTGAGGTTTTACATCATATAAACATATGTTTAAAGTTAAGATAGAGGAAGAAAAAGAAAATTTTGCAAAAATTGCCTTAGAGCCGTTAGAGAGCGGGTTTGGCCATACACTAGGAAATAGTTTACGAAGAGTACTCCTTTCTGCTTTGACGGGTTCTGCCGTAACATCTGTGAAGATAGATGGAGTGTCTCATCAATTTTCAACGATTGAAGGGATATTAGAGGATGTTATTGAAATTATCTTAAATATTAAAAAAATGCGCATTAGGGTTGCGGATCAACCGATTAAACTGTCTTTAAAAGCATCCGGTAAAAGACAAGTGAAAGCAGGTGATTTTGAAATTGAAGGAGATGGTGAAATCGCAAATCCTGATGCTCATCTGGCAACTTTAACAGACGCTAAATCTAAACTTAGTATAGAACTTTCCGCAGAAAGAGGCAAAGGATACTCTGTCGCAGAAGAGAGAAAATTCAGTGAAATTGGTGTAATTTCCGTTGATGCTTTATTTACCCCTGTTGTTTCGGTGAATTACGATGTTGAACCTACAAGAGTTGGGAGACGCGCTGATTTTGATAAGTTAATTTTAGATATTACGACAGACGGTACAATGACACCTTTGGATGTATTAAGTGAGGCAGCAAGAATCTTATCTGATACTTTCAGAAGAATTTACGAGCCTGCTCCTGAAGAGGAAATGATACAAGAGACTCCTTTAGTTTCCGAAGAAGTATTAAAGATGACAGTAGAAGAACTCGATTTGCCGGTTCGAATAACTAATGCTTTGAAGGCTTTTGAGGTTAATACTGTTGAGGATTTAATAAATATTCCCCGACAGGGACTTTTGAAAGCAAAAAATTTGGGAACAAAATCTGTAGCGCTAATTTCTGAAAAGCTTTCAGAAAGGGGGCTTAGTTTGCGTGAAGTATAGGTCCTCCCCCCTACTTTTTAAAAGTCTACTAAATTCTCTTTTTCTATACGGGACTATCGAGACTTCGGAGGCAAACGCCAAAGCAGTTAAAAGTTTAGTTGATAAGGTGATTAATCTGGCTAAAAAAAAACATAGCCAGGCAAGACTACAATCTTTTATAAATGATAAAAATTTACAAGACCGGGTAATAAAAGAAATTATCCCAAAATTAGGTAGTAGGAACTCCGGATATACATCCCTTATTAAATTAGGTAGGAGATTAGGTGATCAAACAATGGTTGTGAGGATGAGTTTGATTGGAGCAGAGGAGTTAAAGCCACTAGAAAAGGTAATCCATTCTACAAGCTCAGGACAGGCAAGTAATAAGGTACAAGTAACAAGTAAGAAGGAGAAAGAAACTCCTAAGGAAAGAGTGGGACCTAAAAAATCTGCTCCAAGAAAGAGAGCCAAGAAAAAATGAGTACCAATGCTCTGTCAGCAAAAGATATAAAAAGAGAAAAGCACATCATTGATGCATCAGATAAAGTCTTAGGCAGACTTGCTACAGAGATAGCAAAGATCCTAATGGGAAAAAATAAACCAAACTATGTACCTTATTTAGACACTGGAGATTATGTAATAGTTACTAATGCATCAAAAGTAAAAGTAACTGGTAAAAAAGCAATGAATAAAGTTTACAGAAGACATTCAGGTTATCCTGGAGGATTAAAGGAGGAGACTTTTGAAAAGATAATGATAAGGAAACCGGAATATATTATTGAGCATGCAGTTTCCGGAATGCTGCCTAAGAATAAGTTGGGAAGACAAATGATTAAAAAACTAAAAGTGTTTGCAGAGGAAGTCAAGTAATGGAAACAATATCAACAGTCGGTAGAAGAAAAGAAGCTCTTGCCAGAGTCAGATTATCAAAAGGGGAAGGACTTGTTCAAATAACTGTTAATGGTAAACCAATCGCTGAATATTTTTTGGGACTTGTTTTTCAAAAGCTTTATAGTAGGCCGCTAGAAGTTACTAAAACAGTAGGTAAGTATAATATTTCTGTAAAAGTTGAAGGGGGGGGGAAAGTTGCACAACTTGGAGCAGTTATCCATGGAATTGCCAGGGCAATTTCCAAGGCAGATTCCTCACTTCGTGTAATATTAAAAAAAGAAGGGTATTTAACTCGTGATGCAAGAGTTAAGGAAAGAAGGAAATATGGTCATGCTGGAAAAGCAAGAGCCAGAAAACAATCTCCAAAGAGGTAGTTGACAAAGATTGTATGAATATCATACAATATAGAATATGACAACTACAATCAATATTTCATTGCCAAAAGAGATGTATAAAGATGCCAAAAAAATTGTGGCAGAACGAAGGTATACTTCCATAAGTGAACTTATACGAGATGCTCTAAGAAAAATTGTTTATCAGGAGGAAGAGATAACTGAGAATGGATTCCCCAGATGGTTTGAAAACAGAGTTCTAGAATCAGAAAAAGAACCGGAAGAAAATGATACAGTCATTGAAACTGATGAAGATCTACGTAAATATTTTCGAGAAATGCGTAAAAGAGTAGCAGCTAGAAGGCATGGTAAAGCTTAGAAAGTCTGGTACGTATAACAGGGATTGGGAAGATTTATTGGTTGAATCCCCGGATTTAGAAAAAGAGATAGAGAAAAATGTCAGTCGATTTAAGCATAATCCAAACGATACTAGACTAGATAATCATTCTTTGACGAAGAGAATGAAGGGTAAATGGGCATTTTCTATAATGGATAATATTAGAATTGTCTATCTGTGGCTTGGTAGGGCTACAGTTAGTTTTCTAGAAATCGGTCCACATGAAGAAGTTTATGTAAAGACAAAAAAACAATCACCTAAACGTTAATTTATTTTATGGAAAGGAACAGAGCAGTAATAATTTGTTTAAGTGGGGGCTTGGAGGTACAAGATAAAATCCCATTAAGAGTAAAAGCTCGTTTAGATACAGCTTATGATCTATATATGAATGGGGATTTTGTAGCAGTCATTACAACGAGTAAAGGAACATACAGAGATCCAATACCTCACTCAACTACAGAGGCTGAGGCGGGAAAGATGTATCTTCTTGGAAGAGGTCTAACAGAAAATCAACTCTTTGTTGAAGAAAATTCAATGGATACAGTTGGTAATGCTTTTTTCTTAAGAGTAGCATTACTTGACCGCAAAGGTTGGACTGAACCAACCATTGTAACAAATGAGTTTCATATGCTAAAAGCAAGATATATATTTGATAGCGTTTTGGATGGGATGTATCAAATAAGTTATATTGAAGCTCCAAATTCTGGTATTACAGAACAAGAATTAGATAAATGGAGAAGACATGAAGAAGAAATACTAAAGTTTTACCAAAGACTTTTTGTAGGAGTTAGAAAAGGAGATTTAGCTTTTTTTGAAAGATATATTTATGATAGGAATCCAGCTTATAATGGAGGAATAATGGATGAGGAACATCAGGAGTTATCAGAAAGCATTAGAGCAATTTGGGTGAATACCCCATAGTTGACAGGTTAATTTTTTGTGATATACTAATCAATGTATGAAAATACAAAACAACAATCAATGGTATTGCTATCCTCTCCAAAGGGAGGTTGTTGTTTTGGTGCTTAAAAATAAGCACAGCACGTAATAAGTAATCTTATTATTGATTTACACAACAGACCTCCCAAATTGGGAGGTTTTTTTGTGGGAAAAAATATGAAAACTTTAGGAATAATAGGAGGATTAGGACCTGAAACTTCAGCAAAGTTTCAACTGGAAGTAATTTTCTTCTGTTTAAAAAACAATAAAAATAAAAGACCGCCATTTTTATCATGGAATGTTCCTGTAGATTTAAAAATGGAAAGGGAAGTTATTACAAAAAATGGAGATGAAAAATTATTTTTGCCACTTTTAAAAAGCGCTGCAAAAATTTTAGAAAGTGCGGGAGCTGATTTTCTAGTCATGCCCTGCAACACCCTACATATTTTTATAGAAGACATAAGAAGGTCAGTAAATATTCCAACACTAAGCATCATTGATGAAGCTATAAAAACTTTAAAAGATGAAAATATTAAAAAGGTAGGAATTTTAGCAACATCAAAAACTATTAAGAATGATTTATTTGGTAATACATTAAAAGATAACGGAATAGAGCAAATTATTTTAAACAAAAAAGATCAAAGCGTTTTGGACAAAATAATCTACAAAATTATAAATGGAAAAAATTTACCTAGAGATAAAGCTAAGGTAAATCAGACGATAGCAAAATTGATTAGAAGTGGAGCTGAGAAGATTCTTTTGGCCTGTACAGATTTACAGCTGATTATTAAAAACCATCCTCAAGTTGAAATATTAGATACCATGCAGATTTTGGCACAAGCAAGTTCAAGAGAAATTTTGAAAGGGGGTGACGACTGATGGAAACAGAAAGACCTATGTTAACTCAGCGAGCAAGAAAACTCATCAGCAAAGCTGTTAGCGCTGGAATTGAACCTATTTTGTATTATTTAAATCTAAGTAATGCTTTATAGACTGTTTCAAAGATTACCGGAAGTTCTAGATAATCAATTAGAATTGCTATCCAGGCAAGCCATGTTGGTAGTATGGTTTCACCATTTACTCCTGTGAAAGTTTCCAAAACAAATTCATCTGTTATCCAGAAAATATGAAGAAGTTGGATATCTAGGAAAAACAGATAAAGTAATGGCTTAAATTTATACCCTTTTCTTAGATCATTTATATAAACTAAAGATGTTGTAATAATTGCAGGAATTTCCGTGTAATCTATAATTATAATGATTGTTTCCCAAAAGGGTGGCGGAGAAAAAAGATCCAACCTCCAAAGTCTTACTGTTACAACATGGGTTGTTAGCCAATAAAGGTGAACAATCTGCAAAGTAAAGAGTATGGCAGCAATTGTTACATTTAGGGTATAATGTCTTTCATACCAAGCCCAGAATTTTTCAAATAATTTGCTCATGATATCTACTATACCACCTGAAAAGATTTTTAAAAGCTATGATATTAGAGGAATTTATCCTGATGAGTTAAATGAAAAGTTTGCTGTTCCAATTACCAGAGCAATTTATAAAGTAATTTCCGACCAACTTGGATCTTCAAAACCTTTAGTAGTTGCAATAGGACGAGATATGAGACTTTCTTCTCCTACTATATTTGATGCAGTTTCCAAGACTTTGGTGGAACTTGGAGCAAAAGTTGTAGATTTGGGAATTGTCTCAACACCGACCTTTTACTTTGCTGTTTTTAAATATGGTTATGATGGTGGGATACAGATTACAGCATCCCACAATCCAAAAGAATATAACGGAATAAAAATAGTTAGGAGATTTCCTTCAGGACTTGTAAAAATTGGTAAGAATACAGGGATGGATGAAATTAGAAGGATGAGTATAGAAGGTGTGGACCTTTCTGATGTAGATGGAGGAACCATTACTCAAAAGGAAGAAGTTGTTAAGGAGGAAGTTGAGAATGCTTTAAAAATTGCAGGAAATCCTGAAATCAAGAAATTTAAGATTGTGGCAGATCCAGCAAATGCAATGGGTGCAACATATCTAGAAGCTTTATTTGAAAAAATCCCTGGAAATTTAATAAAAATGAACTTTGAACTGGATGGAACTTTCCCAGTTCATCAGCCCGATCCTCTGCAGTTTGAAACCTTAGGAGATTTACAAAAAAGAGTTGTTGAAGAAAAAGCTGATTTAGGTCTAGCCCCTGATGGTGACGGAGATAGAATTTTCTTTATAGATGAAAGAGGAGAAATTGTCCCCCCCGCACAAATAATTGCTTTGGTTTCAAGAGAGCTTTTAAAAACACACAAAGGAGCTAAGATTTTAGTTGATCTAAAGTATATTTTTACTCCCAGAAAATCAATTGAAGAGTTTGGCGGAGAAATGGTTATTACTAAGACAGGGCATGCTTTTATTACAGAAGCTATGCACAAAAATGAGGGTTTATTTGCAGGTGAAGCATCAGGACACTACTATTTTAGTGAGACAGGAGGGGCTGAGGCCCCTATGCCTGTTGTAATTATGATTGTTGCACGTATGAGTGTAACAGGCAAAAAATTATCAGAACTTGCAAGTGAGGTAAAAGTATCTCACGAATCAGGTGAGATAAATTTTAGGGTACAAAATGCAACTGAAATAATGGAAAAGGTCAAGGAAGCTTACGAAGATGGGCAGTTATCAGATCTTGATGGGATAGCTATAAATTATCCTGACTGGAGATTTTCACTTCGAACTTCTAATACGGAGCCACTTCTAAGATTAAATGTTGAAACTCACCAAACAGGTGATATTCATGGTAAGAAAACAGAATTGGTTGAAATTATAGAAAAACATGCGAAGTTTGAAAACTTGCAAAAATAGAGAGTTTATGGTTTACTATTAAATGCATCAAGAGTTTCCCCGCCAAAGGCGGGGGGCGGCAACCTGAAAGTAAAGGTGCCAACCCCGATGTAGAATCGGGGGATGTGGTCCATTTAGGGCAAACTTTGGACCTCTCTTTGATGGGAGGTTTTTTAATGAAAAATGGTATAACAACTTTTACATCAGAATCAGTTTGCAGTGGTCATTCAGATAAAATCTGTGATCAGGTTTCTGATGCAATCTTAGATGCAGTCTTGGCTCAAGATCCTCAAGGCAGAACTGCTATTGAATGTTTAGCCGGAAATAACAGATTAATAATAGCAGGAGAAATAGGGGCAAAGGCAAAGGTAGATTATGAACAAATTGCCAGAGATCAAATAAAAAGATTGGGATATACGGATCCAAAATTTAATTTTTCAGATAAGTCCCCAATTGAACTTTTTGTACATGAACAATCTCCGGAAATTGCAGTGGGGGTAAAAAAGAAGGGTGCAGGAGATCAAGGCATGATGTTTGGTTTTGCATGCAAGGAAACCAAAAGCCTAATGCCTCTTCCCATTATGATTGCACATGCTCTGACAAAAAGAATAGATCAAGTAAGAGAGGAAAATATAGTTAAATATCTGCGTCCAGATGGGAAATCTCAAGTAACTATAGAGTATAGAGATGGTAAACCACACAAAGTTATACAAGTAGTTATTGCAATACCTCATGAGGAATCTGTAAAGCTTGATCAGGTTAAGGATGATGTTTTTAATTTTATAGTTATCCCGGTTTTGGAAATGTTTGGATTTAAAATTAAAAGAGGGGAGTTAATTGTTAATGGTACGGGTATTTGGCATAACGGTGGACCTGCGTCAGATTGTGGGTTAACAGGAAGAAAAATTGTAGTTGATACATATGGCGGATATGCAAGGGTTGGGGGAGGCTGTTTTTCAGGAAAAGAACCATCAAAAGTGGATAGGGGTGGAGCTTATGCAGCAAGATTTTTGGCAAAAAATATTGTGGCTTCCGGTTTAGCAGATAAGGCAGAAGTAAGGCTTGCATATTTTATTGGAGCAAAAAAGCCAACAATGCAGGATGTTGAAACTTTTGGAACTAGTAAAAAATCTCATAAACTAATCCTTTCTTTTATGAATAAAATTTTAGATACTTCAGTTGCAGGAATTTTGGAGGGCCTTGACCTGCAGAGACCTATTTATTTACCAACAGCTTCTTATGGCCACTTTGGCCGCGACGAATTCCCCTGGGAAAAAGTAGTCTAAAGCCTTGAGCGAAGTCGAAGGGTTAATAATCAACAAAATCTCTGTTAAAATCTGAAAAATTTTTAAGCGGATCTTCGATGACTTCTACTTTATCTACTTGTGCATGTTCGGGGCCATTGTGACACCATTTCACAAATTTATTTAAATTTTCCTCTTCCCCTTCTACTTCTATATAAACAGTTCCATCCCTTTCATTTCTTACAAATCCGGAAATTCCTAATTTTTCCGCTTCTTCTTTTGCTGAAACTCTGAAAAATACCCCTTGGACCTGACCATGAATTTTTATGTTTAGGTGTTTTTCCACTTTATGCTACAACCTACACTAGGTTTTTGATTCTGGTCAACTGGTTGGCTGTTTAATACAGCATCAATCGCTGCTCTCAAATCTTTTCCAGTTACAGGAACACTACTATCTGGTCTTGAATCATCCAATTGTCCTCTGTATACAAGTTTTCTTTCCTTATCAAAAAGAAATAAGTCAGGGGTGCAAACCGCAGTATATGCCCTTGCAACATCTTGTGATTCATCATAAAGGTAAGGAAAGCTAAATTCTAACTGTGTAGCTTGTTCTTTTAAAGAATCAGGTGCATCTTCGGGGTAGCTTTCAATATCATTTGAAGAAATTGCAACTATACCGATATCTTTATCCGTATAATCTTTACCTATCCTGGCCAGCTCTTCCTGTACATGTTTAACATAAGGACAATGTCTACAAATAAACATAACAAGAAAAGCTTTTTTATTTGCGAAATCAGAAATGGAAATAGTATTGTTTGATGAAACATCAGTTAAGGAAAAGTTAGGCGCAGTTGTTCCCAACGGTAGCATTGATGATTCCATGGCCATAGATCAATAATAATATTTTATTTCCTAATAAAATTCAACAGTCAAAGGAAGGTGGTCGGATACCTCAATATTTGGAACCTGGAAATCCATAATTTTGATTTCTGAAGACACAAATACATAATCTGCAAATTTCTCATTACCTGGAAAATATTTATTTCTGGTTGTTGGAATATTATATTCTTTAATTAAATTTCTAAAATCTTCCTCAAGTATTTTTATACTTTTTGTATTAATATCTAAATTAAAATCTCCTACTAGTATTTTTCCTCCCTGATGATTTTCAAGAAACTCTTTAATCTTTTGAGATTGGTTAATCCTTGAAGGAGAATCATTTTTACCTGCTTTATTCCAAATTCCATGAACATTACAAATAATATATCTCATGCCTTTATTTATGAAAGTTACATACTGGGCATTTCTTGGAAGTGTATTAAGATCAGAGGGATCAAAAGTATCAACACCTCCAAATAAAAAAAAGTCTCCATACGAATCAACTTTTATATCTTTCTTTATAAAGATTGATACCCCGTAAGATAATTTGAATTTTGTTTTCTTAACCTCTTGGCGAGTCACAATCCAATTATTTAAAGAAGAAGCGTAATAAGAATTATAATTTAAAAGGATTTTTGAAATTTCATTGTAAATATTTATTCTAAAGATATTTTCTTTCCTATTGGCAGAGTTTTTGAAAACCTCTTGAAAACAAAAGATATCAGTATCTTCAGAGGCCTTCTTAATGAAGTCCATTAAAGGCTCGTATTTTTTCCCTCCCCAAATATTTAGACAAATAAGTTTCATTTTTTTGGTCGGGGTGACAAGAATTGAACTTGCTACTTCTCGGACCCCATCCGAGCGGTCTACCGATGACCTACACCCCGAGGATTTATTTTACCAGATTTGGGGTATTGTTTGGATTTGAAAAATCTGCTATAAAGTCAGCATGGCTGGAAATGATGAGGCAAGAAAAGCAGCAATTGTTGCTGCAATGGCCCAGATCCAAAAACAATACGGTACTGGTTCCATAATGCGTTTGGGTGAGCGGGCAGAAAAACTAACTACCCAAATTATCCCCACAGGTTCTATTGCCCTAGATTTAGCATTAGGAGTTGGAGGTTTACCAAAAGGTCGTATTATTGAGATTTTTGGCCCCGAAGCATCAGGTAAAACAACTGTTGCACTTCATGTTATTGCTGAAGCTCAAAAACGAGGAGGAGTTGCAGCATTTATTGATGCAGAGCATGCCTTGGATCCGCAAAGAGCCCAAAAAATTGGGGTGAATCTTGATGATTTGTTGATATCTCAACCGGATACAGGTGAGCAAGGTTTAGAAATTGCAGAGGCTTTAATCCGTTCCGGAGGCATTGATGTTTTAGTTATAGATTCTGTTGCAGCTTTAGTTCCAAGAGCAGAACTTGAGGGAGAGATGGGAGATGCGGTAATGGGTATGCAAGCGCGTTTAATGTCGCAGGCTTTAAGAAAGCTAACTGGTGCAGTTTCCAATACTAATACAATTATAATTTTCACAAACCAACTTCGTCAAAAAATAGGGATAATGTTTGGCAATCCTGAAACTACACCCGGAGGTTTGGCTCTAAAGTTTTATACATCAATAAGACTAGATGTAAGAAAAATTGAAAATATTAAAGATGGTGATAATGTTATTGGTTCAAGACATAGGGTTAAAGTTGTAAAAAATAAAGTTGCGCCACCCTTTAGAATTGCAGAGTTCGATATGGATGATCAAGGCATATCACATGAAGGTGAACTTTTGGATATAGGAATAGAACTGGGCATTCTACAAAAATCTGGGGCATTTATCAAATGGGATGAAAAGATAGTGGGTCAAGGAAGGCCGGCAGCAATAGATTTTTTAAGGACTAATAAAAAAGAAGCAGATAAGTTGGAAAAGGAAATAAGAGAAGCTTGGGGTAAGAAAAAGATGGGTAAAGAGATAGTGGTAGGTAAAGAAGAAACGGTAGTAGAAGAAGCAGTTTAAGGATCCTGCTCCTGTAATGCCCAAAGTTACTTCAGTTGAACCGCAAAAGAAATCCGCCAGCCGGCGGACCCATAGATTTAATATTTATCTTGATGGTATTTTTGCTTTTGGAGCTGATGAAGATTTGATAGTTGATCACCGGCTGGTTGCTGGTAAAGAAATCTCCCCAGATGATCTGGAAAAACTTCTACAAGAAGCAGAAGTCGGAAAACTAATGGAAAGAATGTATCGATTATTTACAATCAGACAAAGGTCTGAAAAAGAAGTTAGAGATTATCTTAAAAATCTGTCATTTAAAAGAAAAATAAAAGGGGAAGGGGAAATGAGTATTTTTATTGTTGATGCGGTCGTTCAATTAATGAAGAAGAAAGGAATGTTGGATGATAAGCAATTTGCCATTGCATGGATGGAAAGCAGATTAAGAAAATATGGCTCTCGAAGAATAAAGCAGGAACTTTTACAAAAAGGGATTAATAGGGAGATTATTGCAGAAGTCGTCAGTCAACAGTCGTCAGTCAACAATCAGGAAACAGCGGAAAAACTTTTACAAAAGAAAATTGATAGATGGAAGAATCTATCCCCATTAGAACTCAAGAAAAAGAGCTATGAATACCTTTTAAGAAGAGGGTTTGAATACGAAGTTGTCAAGAGCGTCATTGAAAATTTTTTCAGAAAGATGTAGAATACTGCCATATGAAAGAGGCTACTGATAATGCAAAGAACATTTGGTCCTAAATCGCAAATTAGCGGTGCTCCTTCTGGTATTGATTCAACAGAACTTGCTCGCCTTGCGGCGGAGCAGGCAAAACGCGAAGGTATTTTAGAAGAGCGTGAAAGGCAGATTGTTGAAAAACAAAAACTCGTTGATGAAAAACTCGAACAGCTTGAGAAAGCCAGAAAAGATTTAGTAGATAAGCTTGAAAAATCCGCAAAAATGTCTGCCGATGAGGCAAAAAAGATTCTGCTTGAACAAGTAGATAAAGATTTATCTGTTGAGATATCCAAAAAGGTGATTGAGGCAGAGGAAGAAATAAAACTGCAAGCAAATGAGAGAGCAAAAGAGATTTTAACTGAAGCTATGCAACATGGTTTTACAGATTATATTTCAGAATTTACAACCTCAAGAATAAAGTTGCAGGATGAAGAGGTTAAAGGAAGAATCATCGGAAAAGAAGGAAGAAATATAAGGACATTTGAACAAGCAACAGGAGTTGATGTAATCATGGATGATGAAATACCCAATAGTTTAATTCTTTCATCATTTGACTCTGTTAGACGGGAAATTGCAAGAGTTGCACTGGAAAGACTTATTGCTGATGGCAGAATTCAGCCTCAAAGAATTGAGGAAATTGTTGAAAAAACAAAACAAGACTTTGAAAAGATCATGCTTGAGGAAGGGGAAAAACTTTGCAAGGATGCAGGAGTTTATAATTTGCCTGCAGAACTTGTAACTTTGTTGGGACGTTTTAAATATAGATTTTCATTTGGTCAAAATCTAATCCAACATACACTGGAAGAAACCAGAATAGGTGTTGCCCTGGCTAAAGCAATTGGGGCAGACGCCAATGTGGTCAGACTCGGTTGTTTACTCCATGATGTGGGTAAGGTTGTGACAGAAGGTGATGAGGGGACTCATGTTGAAAAAGGAGTACAAGTTGCCAAGAAATTCCATATGCCCCAAGAAGTTATAAACTGTATTGCAGAACATCATGAGGATAACCCTTTTTCCTCAATTGAATCTATATTGGTATACATTGCTGATGCAATTTCCGGAGGAAGACCAGGGGCAAGGCATGAAAATGTTGAGGATTATATAGAAAGAATGGATGATATAGAAAAAATTGTAACCTCCTTTGAGGGAGTTGAGAAGGCATTTGCTATACAAGCAGGAAGAGAAGTAAGAGTAATTGTAGTTCCGGAAAAAATTACAGACGATGAGCTCCCTAAATTGGTGCATGATATTGCAGAGAGAATTTCAAAAGAAGTAATGGTTCCGGGAGCTGTAAAAATTACAGCAATAAGAGAAACAAGGGCAACAGAAACTGTGATGACTGTTTAGGTCTTTACAAAAGCCTAATCTTTTGATATAAACGTCCTATGACTAAAAAGGAACTCATTGAGAAAGTTGCAAAGAAGGCAAATTTAACAAAACGAGCGGCTGCAGATAGTGTAAATTCCACATTTAATTTAATTAGAGATGGACTTGTGAGAGGAGAAAAGATTGTAGTGACAGGTTTTGGTACTTTCCTTATAAGAGCTAGAGCTGCAAGAAGAGGTAGGAATCCTCAAACAGGAGAAACAATACAAATCCCCAACAAAAAAACTCCAGGTTTTACAGCAGGAAAGACATTGAAGCGTTTGGTCAAGTGAGCCGCCTTCTTTGGTTGTTGGTATAATCTATTTGTGGGTATAATCTCCGTAAAGAATCTAAAAAAATATTATCGGGTCCATCAAAAAGAACCGGGTTTTTGGGCCTCTATAAAATCCTTTTTTAACCGTACATATTATAATGTTAAGGCAGTTGATGGGGTTTCTTTTAAAATTGAAGAAGGAGAACTTGTAGGTTTTATTGGTCCTAATGGAGCTGGTAAAACAACCACGTTAAAAGTATTATCAGGCCTTTTATATCCAACTTCTGGAGAGATAGAGGTTCTAGGTTTTGAACCATTTAAAAGACAGTCCGCATTTCAAAAACAATTTTCCTTAATCATGGGTCAAAAAAATCAGCTTTGGTGGGATTTACCTCCAATGGAAAGTTTTATCTTAAACAAAGAAATTTACGAAGTGCCGGATGAGAAGTTTAAAAAAGTAGTTCGTGAATTATCCAAAATACTTCAAGTAGACGATATCTTAAAAGTACAAGTAAGAAAGTTATCCTTAGGTCAAAGAATGAAATGCGAACTTATTGCTTCTTTGCTGCATTCGCCAAAGATATTATTTTTAGATGAGCCCACGATTGGTTTGGATGTTGTTGCACAAAAAAATATGAGAGATTTTATCAAGAAATATAACCAGAAATTCCGAGCAACGATAATTCTGACTTCACATTATATGGCTGATGTTCGTGAGCTTTGTAAAAGAGTCATCATTATAGACGAGGGGAGAATTCTATATGATGGATTATTAGAAAATATTGTCCAACAGTTTTCAACACATAAACTTATCAAAGTAGATTTTATAAAATTTGTAGATAGAGTAAAACTTGAAGCTGTTGGTCAAATAGAGCGGTTTGATGGATTACATGCCGATATCCATGTACCAATCAACGAAGTGGCTAAAAGATCCAGTAAGTTATTAACTAAGTTTCCCGTGTCTGATTTAACCATTGAAGATCCATCAATTGAAGATATTATAAGGACCATCTTCGCTCGCGGTATGTAAAATTTTTATTCACAAATGAGCAAATATTGGACAATATTCAAAATCTCTTGGGAAAATAGTTTAGTGTATAGATTAAATTTTATACTTTGGAGAATACGTTCTGTTCTGCAGCTGCTTCTTATATATTTTATATGGTGGAGTGTTTTTCAAGGCAGGGATGATGTTTTTGGATATACGCAAAAAACCATTTTAACCTATATTATGATTGCTGCTTTAATGAGGGCTATTATTTTATCATCAAGAGCTTCAGATTTGGCAAATCAAATAAATGATGGATCAATTGTAAATTTTTTAGTAAAACCTCTAAGTTTTATTAAGTTTTATTTTATACGTGATATTGCAGATAAGCTACTTAATATAGCTTTCGTTATTTTCGAAATATCTTTGCTGATATTTTTATTAAAACCACAAATAATTATTCAAGCAAACTTAAATATTTTGCTACTTACTATTTTAGCAGCAATAGCTGGGATCATTATTTATTTTTGCATAAGTTTTATTGTTTCACTTTTAGCTTTTTGGGTAGAAAGTTCATGGGCATTTATTTTTATGATGACTATAATTTTAGAAGGTTTCGGCGGCGGTCTTTTTCCAATAGATATTTTACCGAATCCAATTTTCAAAATACTTATGTTAACTCCTTTTCCATACTTAATCTATTTTCCATCGAAATTATATTTAGGAACAATGATGGGTAATGAGCTACTTTTTGGTTTTTCCGTTTTATTCTTCTGGGTAATAATCTTATGGTTTTTAATCAAATGGGTTCTTGATATGGGGCTTAAGAGCTATACAGCAGTAGGATACTGACATGATTTTAAAATATCTAAAAATTTGGTGGCTTTATGCACTAAATTCTTTTCAAGTTCAGATGGTGGTAAGATGGGCTTTGGCAGTATTTTTGCTGGTAAAAATACTTCGTTTTGCAATATTTACACTGTTTATTGTAATTTTGGTTAAAAAGACAACTGTACTGGCAGGTTATAGTTTGGATGAGACGATTTTATTTTTCCTATCTTTTAATTTGGTTGATATTTTGGCACAGCTTTTCTTTAGAGAAGTATATAGATTCAGACCCGCAATAGTAATGGGCACATTTGACTTTTATCTTATAAAACCAATCAGTCCTTTGTTTAGAGCACTTGCATGTGGTCCTGATTTTATAGATTTTATAACTTTAATTCCTCTTATTTTTGCAATAGGTTATTTTATTAACCGTTTAAATATTACTGATCCTCTTGCAATCTCATTATATTTTCTACTGATAGCAATAGGATTTATAATTGCCCTTGCTTTTCATATTATGGTTTTATCTTTAGCTGTTGTAACAACAGAAATTGATCATGCCGTAATGGTCTATAGAGATATAGCAGCAATGGGTAGGATGCCTATTGATATTTATATGGAACCAATACGTGGATTTTTGACATTTATTATACCGGTAGGGATTATGATGAGTTATCCTACAAAATCATTACTTGGACAACTTTTACCATTTAATATAACTTATGCGATTGGCTTTGCAATTTCGCTCTTGTTTATTTCTCTAAAAATTTGGAACTTATCTTTAAAACAGTATTCCTCTGCGTCTTCTTAAAAAGCTAAAAAGGGTTCTTGGATAAATTAGTCAGGAAAAAGAAATTTACCAAATCTTTATGGATTGGTATTCCAATAAGAAAAGGATAAATGATCACAAAGTTTGTTATCATTAAAATAAGCAAAAGAATTACAAATTTGCGGTGCTTTTTATCCTCAAAAAATAAACTCAACTTATGACCCAGTGCCAAAGTAAGAAATGGCACAGATGGTGAGAAATGATATAAAAACATAATTCTTGGAGATACGGACCAAGGTAACCAAAATACCAAAAAACCTAAAACGATGATAAATAAACTAAGAGACTTTTTTCTAAACGTTTCCCATATAGTCAAAATCAAAGCAGCAGTTCCGGTCCAAAAAACAACCAAGTTGCCTGATGCAAATATATTTGTAATTCTTTGATCCTTATAATCTACAAAGTACCAAACAGGGTATAAATTTAGGGGCCAGGACCACCAAGCAGATGCATAATCATGAGTAGCTTTAAGGTTGGTCTGATACCACCAGATCTGTCTATGTAATTCTATAAAATCGCCCAGTTTGTATCCAAGTAAAAAATAGGGAAGATAGCTTAAAAGATAGATAGCTAGGGGGACTAAAATAAAAAGAATGATTTTTTTAGGTTGATGTTTAGTAAGAAGGAATGGGAAGTATATTATTGCCAAAAAAACGCCAGGCCATTTGGTGGCACAAGCCACTCCCATTAAGAGGGCAGCTAAGAGGTACTTTTTTTTTAAAAAAAAGATAACACTTGCTAAGACAAAAGTTACCAGATAAACATCGTTCATCCCGGTTCTAGATTGGACGAAAACTAACCCGTCAACAGAGAAGAAGAAACTAGAAAATAATGCAGCAACCTCATTTTTAAGAAGAATATGTGCTAATTTATAGACTAAATATACTGCTAAAATCCCAAGGAGCACTCCGGGTAATCTCCAGGCCCAGGCATCAGTACTTCTAAATAGAAACATCGATGCAGTCATTATTTCCTTCTCAATAGGCGGATGTAACCATTCAAAAGCAACACCTGGTTCTGATTTGCCCCAGGGGCTCCAGGCATCTTTATTGCCTTTTAAATATTCCTTGGCTGTATAGGCATGATAAACTTCATCAAAAACATATTGATTGGGAAAATCAAGACGAACCAAGCGCAAAAATGCAGTAACTAACAAAATTAAAATTAGAATTAAGTTTGGATTAAATTTTCTTTTCATTTATTTTAATATAGCTAATTATAAGAAAAATAAATGTCGAAAAGAAAGAAATAAATTGAAGATTTTTATCAGCAAAATTATATAAAGCAGAGTTATAGATAGAAGTAGGTAATTTTAAAGAAAAATAATTGTAGTAGATATAAACATAATAAAGGTCCAGTAAATAAATTAAACTAAGTACTATTGCTAGAAAAGTAAGAACTTTGGATTTTTTAAGTAAAGCGCTTATTATTAAGAAAATTAGGCCCGGGTATAAATAACGTTCATGCATTCTGGTAATCAGAAAAAAGAAACTTAAACTTGAAAGAGTTGCAAGATCCATTAAGGTTAAATACCCTTTTTTCCAGTAAAAATAAGCAATTGCTGACCAGTATAAAATAAATAGTATGTATCCCCAAGTTTGATAATTTAAACCAAAGAAAATTGTATTATCTGGAATCCAAAATCCAAAAATACCCCAAAAATTGTAGGCAAATATTGAACTAAAGGGGTAAAAGTTTAACAGATTAGAAACCAACTGGATAGGGCCAGCAATAGGATTATATATAAAAAAAGGAAAGAAGCCAAAAAATATTATTAACAAAGCGGGAAGAATAATAAAAAAAATATTTTTAATAGAGAAATTTTTAATAAGGTAAATTAGAAAAATTGGAACCAATAAGATGGCTTGAGGTTTGAGTAAAAATGAAATCCCCCCCAGAATTGAAGCATAAAGAGGTTTCTTTTGAGTTAAAAAATATACTGCCAGTAATACGGTAAAACTAAATAAACCATCAAACTGTCCAAAAATTGCACTGTTGAAAATAAAAGAAGGATTTAACATTACAAATATTAATCCGGTTCTGCGCCACCAGAAAAGATTTTTTGGGATAATTTGGTAAACTAAAATGCCGAGTCCCATTTCAGCCAAAATAGAAGGAAATTTTAATACGCTATAGAATTGGGCCGCATCTATTTGAAATAAATTTTTGATAAAACCTAAAAATCCCAATATGTATAAAAATCCAGGGGTATAACCTGTCCAAATGTCAGTGGAATAAAATTTATCCAGGCCTACGCTATTTAATCTTTCAGCCCAGTAAAACCAAGTATCAACATCAAATTTAAACCCTTGGATTGGCGCCAAAAGTATCCTGATTAAAAGCCCCAAAAGCAAAAATATTATTAGAAAACGATCCTGGAATATTTTCATCTAAAATAAATTATAAACTTGATTTAAAAAAAATAAATTCAGCAAAAATGATACTGCCGTCAAGACGATAAATTTAGAGGAAACTTCTTTTTTAAAGGAATAGAGTAACATTATAAATAAAAATGGATAATAATCTATTGCATAGCGAGAACCATATTGCCAAGATCCATTAGTAAAACTCCCGGCAAGAAAAAATATTATAAACAAACAGGTAATAGCTGCAAATTTAACTTTTGAGTTTTTCCAATCACTAAATATTATCCAAATAAAAATACTTGAGGTAATTAATAAACTCAATCCCGAGCCGTCAACTTTTAAAAACGGAGGGACAGAAATTGATTCAGGCATTTTAAGAAACATTGAATAAAGATTTGCCGGGAAATGAGCAAAGCTCCAAAGACCAACTGCTCGGTTTTCTGCTACAGCTCCTTCAAGTAATTGCTTAGAATAACCGCCTTCTAAGATATTACCAAATCTTGCCCAATTATAAGTTCCAATCAAAATGCAAGTTATTACTATCGGTAAAAAAAGCAGTACAAAATTTTTAATTTTTTTCGGTTTTGGTAAATCTGAAAATAGTAAACTCAATATAAAAAAAACGACTGTAAAAATTAAAGATACTCTTGTGGCAAAAGCAAGCCCTACATAGACGCCTATCATTAACCATGTCCTATTAAAAAAATAGGCTTCTAGTGCTAGAAGAGTTAAGCCAAAGCCGACACTTTGAGCAAAATACCAAGACCAAGGTATTAAAGCAATACCCAAGTATGCCGTGGAAAAAATTACAGCAAAACTTATTACAATTGAGGTTGTAGAATTTCCGGAAACTTTCTTAGAAATTCTATAAAGCAAAAATAGGTTAAATATGTTTAGAAAAAATAGTAAATACCCCTGTGTTATTGACCCTCCAGAAAGAAAGACAAATGGCATCAAAAGAATTGCCGGAAAAGGACCCAGCGGCCAAAAATATTGGTTTTCAAAAAATGAGGCATCAAAAACAGGAGAAAGAAAATATAGTTTGCCTTGTAAAAAGGAAGAAGCTAGGCTGATAAACTGTTCCTGATGGGGAGGAAGGAAGAAATTAAAATAAAAAATCAAAAGACCAGCTGGAATGTAAAAGAATAAGATGATGGCTTTCTTCATGGGTAAGCCTTATTATATCCAAATGAATAAACTTTTAGTAATTTTAGGCCCCACTGCAACCGGTAAAACTGATTTAGCCTTAAGCTTGGCTAAAAAATTTAACGGGGAACTTGTTTCTTGTGATTCAAGACAAGTATACAGAGGCTTGGATATAGGTACTGGTAAAATCTCAAATCTCAAATCTCAAATGTCAAATGTCAAAATAAGAAGAGGGTGGTGGGAAATAGATGGGGTAAATATCTGGATGTATGATGTTGTAAATCCAAGAGTCCAGTACACAGTAGCTGATTATGTGAAAAAAGCTGAAAAAATTGTTAAGGAGGTACACAATAGAGACAAGCTTCCAATTATAGTAGGGGGAACCGGACTGTACATAAAAGCCCTGGCAGAAGGATTACCTAACTTAGCAGTGCCGATAGATTTCAGAAAGAGAAAAAATCTTGAAAAAGTATCTCTTATAAGTTTGCAGGAAAAATTAAAAAAAGTATCTTCACAAAAATGGCAGTCTTTAAATGCATCAGATAAACAAAATCCAAGGAGATTAGTTCGGGCTATAGAATTAGCTACATCTGATGTACCAGTAAAATTCCAACCACCCAGTTATGAGGTATTAAAAATTGGTTTAACTGCACCAAGAGATTTTCTTTATAAAAGAGTAGATGAGGGGGTATTTAGCAGAATAAAGCAGGGAATGGTTGAAGAAACAAAGAAGTTACATAAGAAGGGTTTAACTTTTAAAAGAATGAGGGAGCTTGGATTAGAATATGGTATATTAGCTGATTATTTAGAAAGAGTAATTAAAGATATCGACTCACTTACCGAGATTATGCAGAACAGAATCCATGGATTTGTCCGCAGGCAGCTAACGTACTTTAAGAAAGAAAAAAGAATACATTGGTTTGATATTAGTGAAAAAGGATACATTCAAAAAGTAGAAAAAAAAGTATCTAAATGGTATTATCGAACTTGATGCTACAGAAAATTGATATTTCCCACAGAACAATTATTTTTATTGCTGTATTTATAGTAGCACTTTGGGCAATTTTCCTAATAAGGGATTTATTACTTATTTTGTTTGTAGCATTAATTTTAATGTCTGCCCTCTCACCTTTGGTGAAATTCTTCACCAAACTAAAACTTCCTAAGGCACTAGGAATTGCTATAACCTACATTATTATAATAGCTTGTGTATCAGGTCTATTTGCAATTATCCTACCACCTCTTATTGAAGAAACTAGCAGGTTGGTTGTTACACTTCCTCCCATTTTTGCCCAAATATTTAATATTGCAGGTATTGATAAATCTATCCTTCAGTCTCAACTTACTTCTCTTTCACAAAATGTATTTTCTGTAACACTCGCAATATTTGATAATTTATTGACCATAGTATTTTTACTTGTTGTAACTTATTATTTGCTGCTGGAACGGGAAAACGTGGAAAGCAGATTTGCATCCCTTTTTATAGGTAGACAAGAGAGAGTAAAAAAATTAATTGTGCAAATTGAGGAAAAATTAGGCGGTTGGTTTAGAGGACAATTAGCTTTAAGTTTGATTATAGGTACCCTCTCTTATATAGGACTTATTAGTTTAGGGATCCCGTATGCCCTACCGCTTGCTGTGGTTGCCGGTATACTGGAGGTTATACCCGTTATAGGACCAATAGTTTCAGCAATACCTTCTGTTCTTATCGCACTAACTATTTCTCCAATCTTAGGTTTTGCTGTTGCGGTTATGTATTTTGTAATTCAGCAGCTCGAGAATCATCTGATTGTGCCACAGGTTATGAAACGGGCAGTAGGTTTAAATCCTTTAGTTGTTATTCTGGCAATTGCAGTTGGTTCAAGACTTCTTGGAATTGGGGGAGCTATTCTTGCTGTACCAATTGCAGTAGTTATGCAAATTGTTGTGGGTGAAATAATTGAAAGAAGAAAGATTTAAGTGTATAATATAGAAGCCTAGGAAGAAGGATGATCGGTACGTTCAGTTTACATGAACGTACAGGAAAGTCCAGACAGCATAGAGTAGGGTGTCCGGCGTAAGTCGGAAGTCGTAAGACCTAGTTAGAGCAACAGAGACGAGAAAAGTGAAACGGGCAATCCTCCCCGCTGCAATCCTAGAATCAACCGAGCTACTCGCTTAATGGTTGGAGTCAGGAGCAGTCCGATTAAATCGGACTTAGAGTGACTAATATCACACTAAAGATAAATGATCATCTAGAAACAGAATCTGGCTTACTATCTTCCTAGGCAGTAACTTATCAGATAGCAAGCTTTGCTTACTATCTTCCTAGGCATTTAAATAGGCAATTTAATATCCATTCCTCTATACTATTATTGAATGCTTTCAAAAGTTTTCTCCGGAGCAAATATTGGTTTAGATTCAGTCGTGGTAACAGCTGAAGTTGACGTTGCAGCTAAAGGTTTACCATCTTTTACAATTGTAGGTTTGGCAGACAGGGCTGTTGAGGAATCAAAAGAGCGGGTAAGAGCAGCTATTAGAAACTCCAAAGAAGACTTTCCTTCTAAAAAGATCACTGTTAATTTAGCTCCAGCAGATTTACCAAAAGAAGGCCCTTCTTTTGATCTTCCTATTGCCTTGGGACTACTTTTATCCGCAGAACTAATAAGTAAGGATGCTTCCTCAATTGAACTTGATAAAACTCTGGTTGTAGGAGAACTCTCCTTGGATGGAGGTTTGAGGCAAACAGACGGGATTTTACCCTATGCTTTACTTGCAAAACAAAAAGGCTTTAAAAATATTCTGGTTCCAAAAGATAATGCTGATGAGGCCTCAATTGTGGAGGGGGTTAATGTTTTTGCAGCAGACTCTTTACAACAAATAATGAGGGTTTTAATGGGACAAGAAATTATAGAACCTGCAAAAAGAAAGTCTATTGATTTAACTGAAAACCTAGATTATGAGTATAATTTCTCACAAATAAAAGGTCAGGAACAAGCAAAAAGAGGTTTGGAGATAGCAGCTGCAGGAGGACATAATGTATTATTAAAAGGTCCACCTGGTGCAGGTAAAACAATGCTTGCTCGAGCCTTTCCTTCAATACTACCTCCTTTGGATTTTAATGAGGCAATTGAGATAACAAAGATTTATTCTATATCAGGACTTTTAAAAGATGGGCAATCATTGGTAACTATAAGACCGTTTCGATCGCCACACCACAGTGCTTCTGCTGTAGGGCTTTTGGGAGGAGGTAACACTGTTAAGCCTGGAGAGATATCTCTTTCTCATAGAGGAGTATTATTCTTGGATGAGTTGCCGGAGTTCCCAAGGTATGTTTTGGAATCTTTAAGACAACCTTTGGAGGATCATAAGATAACTATTTCAAGAGCTTCCGGTTCCTTAACTTTTCCTGCTCAATTTATACTTTTTGCTGCCCAAAACCCCTGTCCTTGCGGCTTTTTAGGCGATAGCAAAAGAAACTGCTCCTGTATGCCGGGTCAAATTGCCAAATATAAAAGAAGAATCTCGGGCCCACTTTTGGACAGAATTGATATTTATCTTGATGTGCCTGCAGTTGAGGTAGATAAATTATCGGGGGAACTTTTGGCAGAGGACTCTAAGACTATAAGAGCTAGAGTTACTAAAGCAAGGAAAATCCAAGCAGCAAGATTTGCTGGGGCAGGCAGAATTTTGACTAATTCGGAAATGTCGAATGCCGATATTAGGGAGTTTTGTACAGTTACCTCTGATGGATTGGAACTTTTGAAAATGGCTATTTCCAGTCTAAATTTATCTGCAAGAGGCTATCATAGGGTTTTGAAACTTTCAAGAACTATAGCAGATCTTTCAGGATCTGAAAACATTTTAACAGAGCATATCGCGGAAAGCTTACAGTATCGATCTAGAGAGGAACTCTAGCTCCATGAAAAACTACGTCCAGTTTATATGGACGTAGTTTTTCTCAAATTTCAGTATGGGCAGTCCGCCAGCTGGCGGATTACCCACCAATTCTAAACATGGAGGTGCCGCAATTTGGACAAGTGCCTTTTGAGGCCTTCTTGCCATTTTTCATGGTAACTTGCTGAACGTTTTCAGCATCTCTTTTTTGACGGCATTTTACACAATACATTTGTGTCATACTCGAAAATCACCCCCTTTCTAAAAGAAATTTAGGTTTAAAATATGGTTTTTTGAAAGGAAAAATAGAATAACCTGAGCTCCTATTGCTAAGGAAGCAAAGATTAATATTTTAAGTAGATCCTTATAGAGGTAGGAAATTTCTGCGCTAGATGTAAGATGTGGTAGATGGGTGGTGGTGATCTTCTCACCTCTAACTTCCCACTTTTTTTCTTTACCATAAATTTGTTGCCGAAGTAGCTTGAGGCGCTTCTCAATATCCGTTTGTTTTTTTAACTCATGGATAGCCATACGCACAGTTGAGCCTAGCACGCACAAGCATGCTTGTCAAGCACCAAATGAGGCTAGGACTATGGGGCGGATTATTTTCTTCTTGAGGGAAGGGTATTTTCCTTCATTGACAAATTCTTTGGCTAAAGTTATATTAAAAGAGTAACTTATGTATTCGGATTGGCCCGTCTTCGCCCAACTGGCGGTGGCGGTAATTTTTATCTGGCTTGGGATCTTAAGTTTTATGATTTGGAAACAGCAAAATTTTCTTAGAGCTCTTTTTCCAAAATCAGGAGAAAGAGATATAAGGATTAAATTTGAGGAAGTCGTAAAATTGGTTAATGAGTTCAAAGGAGATTTGAAAGGATTGGAAGAAAAATTGTTGCAGCTTGATAAACAAGGCGTAAATCATATACAGAAAGTTTCGCTTTTGCGGTATAACCCTTATGATGATACAGGAGGCAATATAAGCTTTTCTTTAGCCTTGCTTAATGAGGGAGGATCAGGGATAGTTGTGACCAGTTTACATGCAAGGAATGGTACAAGGATTTTTGCTAAACCAGTAATAGAGGGTAAGGGACAAAAATATCAATTTTCAAAAGAAGAGAAGGCTGTTTTAGAGAAAGCATTAAAACAAAAAGATGACTAATATAATGGGTAATATTCTTGAAACATTTCAAGAATTAACTAATTTACAAAAAATTTTAAGTTTAACAATTTTAGCTGTAGTAATTTATAGTACCTCCTCGAGCATATCCTATTCTTTATTTAGCAAAATTGGTAAAGGTGCCCCAAATGGAGTTTTAACATCTGCCTTACCCGGGCCTACAGGAGCATTTGAAGAAGACCCTAATGAACCCAAGACAGAAGCTTGTCCGCTCAATGGTTTATTTCACACCAAAAAAGCAAAGGATGCTTGGGAGCAAAGACGCCCTCTTGCTACCATGATAGAAAATCACGTTGAGGCAAGACCTCAATCAGGACTTTCATCTGCAGATATTATCTATGAGGCAGTAGCAGAAGGTGGCATTACCCGCTTTATGGCAATTTATTTATGCAATTTGGCAGATGTACAAGTCGGTCCTGTTAGGTCAGCGAGAACTTATTATCTTGATTGGCTTTCGGAATATGACGGCTTATATGCTCACGTTGGAGGCGCAAACACCCCTGGATTAGCGGATGCTTTAGGACAAATAATAAAATATGATATTAAGGATTTAAACCAATTCTCAATTGGTTTTCCTGTATTTTGGCGCGATTATCAAAGGCTGGATCACCCTGTTGCAACAGAACATACCATGTACTCAACGACCCAAAAGCTTTGGGGTGTTGGTGCAAAACGGGGCTTTCTGGCAACAGATTCAGCAGGAATCAGGTGGGATGAAAATTTTACCCCCTGGAAATTTAATGATTCAAATGGCCCGCCACAAGATGATGGCAAACAGGCTATTCAAATTACTGTAAACTTTTGGGAGAATCAATCAAACTATCAAGTTGAATGGAATTATGAAGCAACATGCAGTTGCTATAAAAGAAAACATGGTAGCGAGACTCATCTTGATCTAAATAATAAAAAGCAACTAGAAGCAAAAAATATTGTGGTTCAGTTTCAGCGGGAGTCAAATGCTAACGATGGTTATCCGGGGAATGTCCATTTACTTTATGGCACAGTAGGAAGTGGTCGAGCCTTAATTTTCCAGAACGGTAATGTATTGGAAGGTAAATGGGTTAAGCAGTCTCGGACCTCAAGAAGCAAATTCGTTGATAAAAATGGTAAGGAAGTAGAATTTATAAGAGGTCAGATATGGATCCAGACTGTCCCGGAGGGATCTAAAGTTACGTATTGATATCATCTGCCTAGAAAGGAGGTGGCAGTGTTAGAAGAATTATTCGTATCAAAAGTCCGGGTAAAAATACTTACTCTTTTTTTGTCTTCCCCGCAAGATTCACTTTTTCATGTCCGTGAGATAGTTAGAAGAGTAGCCGAAGAAATAAATGCCGTGAGGCGGGAACTTGCTAGGATGGAGAAGTTTGGAATGGTTTCATCCGAATGGCGCGCAAACAGAAGGCTGTATAGATTCAGAAGAGATTATTTATTTTATCGGGAACTATTATCACTGATTGCTAAGACATCGGGGATAGGTGGAAATTTAATTAAGAATAAGGTAAAACTGGGCAAAGTAAGGTATGCGTTTTTGGCAACAAGGTTCGTCAAAGGCGTTGCTCCGTCAAAGGATGATGTTGATCTTTTGGTAGTTGGAAACATTGTATTGCCGGAACTCCAGACAATCGTTTCTGATGAACAAGCAAGGCGTGAGCAAGAAATAAATTATTCATTTATGGATGAGGCAGAATTTAAGTTTAGAGTTAAAAGACGCGACCCATTTATTATAAGGGTACTTGTGCAACCAAAAATTATGCTAATTGGGGATGAAGATGAACTTTTGGAAGGGGTAATTGTTTAGGGTATGAAGCCCAGATGGTTACTATGGTTTATAATTATTATTGTCTTAATCTCTTCTATTATAGATTTTCCCAAACTTCCATATTTCCCTTTAAAATTGGGCCTTGATTTACAAGGAGGAAGTGAGCTTATTTTAGAAGCTCAGACGGAGAAAATTGATCCTCAAAGTCGTGATAGCGCTTTGGAGTCAGCAAGAGAGGTATTGGAAAAAAGAGTTAACCTCTATGGGGTTTCAGAAGCGGTAGTTCAAACATCAAAAATTGGTGAGCAGAGAAGAATTTTGGTAGAATTGCCTGGACTTAAAGATGCAACAGCGGCCGCAAATTTAGTTGGTAAAACAGCAGAATTGGAATTTAGGGAAATACCTGCAGCAATTTCTGCTCAAGAGGCTGAAGCTACAAAATCCGGAATACCATTAATATTTCTTGCCAGGCCGACGGGTCTTACCGGCGCAGATTTAAAAAGAGCTCAAGTAACTTTTGGTGGTACCCAAGGAGTAAGATCTGGACCACAAGTTGGGATAGAATTTAATGAAGAGGGAGCAAAAAAATTCGCTGATATTACGAAAAGAAATGTAGGCAAAGTGTTGGCAATCTTCTTAGACGGCCAACCAATTTCAGCCCCCACAGTTCAACAGGAAATTCTCGGGGGAAATGCAGTCATTACAGGACAGTTTACAACAGATGAAGCAAAGAATTTGAGCATACAACTAAATGCAGGCGCTTTGCCTGTGCCAATTAAAATTTTGGAACAAAGATCAATTGGCCCAACTTTAGGATCGCAGTCTGTCCAGAAGAGTTTAGCGGCAGGAATAATTGGTTTGAGTATAGTTGCAATTTATATGGGGTTGTATTATGGTTACTTGGGGACAGTAGCAGATTTAGCTTTAATTATCTATACACTTTTAGTTTTAGCAATTTTCAAAACAGGTCTATTTATCCTTCCCCCTATTACTTTGACTTTAGCCGGGATTGCAGGATTTATTTTATCAATAGGTATGGCAGTTGATGCCAATATTTTAATTTTTGAAAGGATGAAAGAAGAAACAAGGTGGGGGAAAAGCAAGATGACTGCTCTGGATCTTGGTTTTAAAAGAGCATGGTCTTCTATTTGGGCATCTAATATATCATCACTTTTAACTGCAGGGATACTGGTATTTTTTGGATCATCTTTAGTTAGAGGATTTGCTATAACTTTAGCAATTGGAGTTTTAGTATCAATGTTTACAAGTTATGTAGTAACAAGGACTTTTCTAAGACTTATTATTAAATGAGATTTACATCTAAAAAGCCGCATTATGAATATCTTAGAAAAAAATGGGTTGCGCGTCACAGAGCAATTCAAAACAAATTATGGGAAAAGCATGGAACACACCTAAGGCAGCTTGCAATAGGTTCTTTAGGGGGGCTTATGCTTTTGTCTGCTCCATCACATCCTGTACTCCCATCAGGAAATCTGATAGTTTCAAGGGACGATATTTTAAAAGGATTTGATTCAAATGTATTGCTTGCCCAAGCCTTACATGATGTGGTGCCTCCTGATGTAAGACCGCTTGAGCCAAATGAGGAATCGGAAACTGCCGAAATTTTATCCCGTAATTTTGGTATAAAGGTGACAGGTAGTATTGATGGCATAAGGCTTAACAGAAATTATGGGTTAATTGGAGGAGAACAACACTTATATCGTTATCCGGGTGATAATTTATATGCCCATGCGGATAATACAATAGATTGGGCTAAATATAGCGATGCAGGAATTGCACCGTCCTTAGGTGCTTGGGGATATTTTGCACCTTCAAAGCAAGAATTTGGGGAATCTCAAAAAATGAGAGAAAAATATTATTTGGCAATTCAAACATTTTTATCCCCTGGTTTTGCGGAAAATGTAGGAAAATATAGAGATTTTTTTAAATATAGAAAAATATTAGTTGTTAATCCTAAAACAGGACAGTCTGTTGTGGCAGTTATCGGTGATGCAGGACCCGCTGCTTGGACAGGAAAACATTTGGGGGGCTCGCCTGAAGTTATGGATGTTTTAGGGTTAGCAACCGGTCCAAGAAAGGGAGCTGTTTTATATTTTTTTATTGATGACCCAAAGGATGAGATACCATTGGGCCCAATTAAAGTGAAAGGTCAGGCATGAAAAGATTTTACAGTCATATAATAGAGATAGACTCAATAACTTACGAGCTGGATAAACTAGATTTATCTAAGAACCAGAAATTACATCTTGCCTCTTTAGTAGATTCATCACTACACTACACAATAATTGATGCCATTTTATCCGAGCTTTCCGCCGAAGATAAGCGAGCTTTCTTACAGCATCTAAATATGGAGGATCACCAAAAAATTTGGAATTTTTTAAATGAAAAGGTGGATAAAGTGGAAGAAAAAATAAAAAAAGCTGCAGAAGATTTGAAGGATGAGTTGCATGAGGACTTAATCAAATCAAAGAGGAGTAAATAATATGAACTTAATGAAGTATAAATTCTTTTATTTTATTTTATCGGCTTTTTTGATTTTACCGGGTATTTATTTTTTATTAACATCCTCTTTAAGGTTTGGAATAGATTTTACAGGAGGAGCTTTGCTTGAGTACCAGTTTACGAACCCTATTCATGTAAATGAATTAAGGGATTTGGTTTCCAGTCATGGAGTGGAAATTGGTCAAATTGTTGCCTCTTCTGATAATTCATATATAATCCGTACCAAACCTTTGGAACAAGAAAAAATCAATACATTACGTAAAAGTTTGGAGGATAAATACGGTTCGCCAGCTGGCGGAGTAGAGGAAAGGCGGGTAGAGTTTGTTGGTCCAACTATTGGTAAAGAACTTCAAAGTAAAGCTTTAATTGCCTTGACTTTTGCAAGTTTAGCAATAGTTTTCTTTATCTCATTTTCTTTTAGAAAAGTTCCAAAACCTGCTTCATCTTGGAGATTTGGAGTTTGTGCGATTATAGCGCTTTTGCACGATGTGTTATTTGTAGTTGGTGTATTTGCTATTTTGGGACATTACCTTGGTGTAGAGGTTGATACCTTATTTGTTACCGCGCTTTTAACAATCATAGGTTTTTCAGTTCATGATACTATTGTTGTTTTTGATAGGATTAGAGAAAATCTTTTAAAAAATATTGGCAAAAAATTTACGGATGTTGCGAATATTTCCGTAGTTCAGACATTGGCAAGGTCTTTGAATACATCACTTACTGTGGTATTTGTCTTGGTAGCGCTGCTTTTATTTGGTGGTGAAACCATTAAATGGTTTGTGGTGGCACTACTTATAGGAATAATTTCCGGAACTTATTCCTCAATATTTAATGCTACAGCTCTGCTGGTTTTCTGGGAGGAAAGATTAGAGCACTAAATTTATCCCCATCTTCCAAAACCTAATTCTTTGCTTTTATTAAACATAAAAATAAAAAAGGTTATTGAAAGGGCAAGATAAACAAAGTTAAGTCCAAAACTTATAAAAAGTTTATCGTAAGTAAAATTATCGGTGAAGATAATTTCTCTCATTCCCTCCATGATGTATGTACTGGGTAAAAATTTTGCCACAGTTTGCGCCCAATCCGGAAGCGTATAGACAGGATAATAGAAAGAGGAAAAGGGTACAATTATCATTGGAGTTATCCATGCCAAAGTCTGGAATGTAGGTCCAAACCTCATAATAATTCCTGAGACGAAAAATCCCAAAAACCAACCGGTTAGCATAAGACTCAGTGTGAATGGAATAAGCAGAAATCCATAAATAAAAATATTGTAGGCATATAAAAAATAAACAAGAACTGCCGCAAAAGAAAGTGTTAATAACATTTTTACAATACTAAAAATAGTAACGGAGGTTATCCACTCCCTAAGCCTAACAGGCGAAATAAAAATATTGACAAGATTTCTGTTCCAAAACTCTTCCAAAAGATTTAAAGATATTTCATGTTGAGCCCTCCAGACAACCAACCAAAATACAACGCCAGTTAGAATAACCGGAATAATATGTGGAATCTCAGTGCTGGCATTCTTAACATATAAACTCATAAGTCCCCAAACAAATATATTCATTGCAGGCCAGTAGAATGAATCACCAATCCTGTCCCAGCTGTGCCTCCAAATATATGAATAGTGATAAATTAACGCTATAACTATGTTTTTATTAATCATTTTTACCCCTTGTCATACTTAAAAAGAAATCCTCAAGATTGGGTTTATCAATGCTGATTTGAGCGTATTCAATTTTTCTTGAGGCAAGTTTAGTGAGGAGAGAGGCAATTGCACTCTCTTTAGCAAGAATCAAAAAGTGATTCTTATCTTGTTCAATTTTTAGTTTTTCTTCATGAAAAAAACGGACAGCTCTGTCTTGATTTTTCGTGATTATTAAATTTAAACGGCACTCTTCTACTCCTTGGGCTATTTTTTCAGGTGTTCCTTCTGCAACTATTTTGCCATGATTTATAAAAATTAATCTGTCACACATCTCTTCAACCTCCGGCATATTGTGTGAGGTAAAAATCATACTGACTTTAAACTCTTTTCTTTCCTTTTTTAAGAATTCTCTTACCTTTTCCGCAATGTCCGGATCAAGAGAAGCCGTAGGTTCATCGAGGAGAATTATCCTGGGATAATTTAAAAATGCTTTTACCAAAAATACTCTGCTTTTTTGTCCTGCTGAAAGTTTATAGAATTGTTTTTTTCTTGAATCCTCTATCTCAAAAATAGACAAAAGTCTTGTAATCCTTTCTTTTTTATTTGGTATCTCATAAAGTCTTGCAAAAACATCCAGTATCTCATCAACAGTTAAAAGCCAGGGTAGGCTTATATATCCTGAGGAAAAATTTACTTTTTTTAAAATTTCTTCTCGAGATTTATCAAAGGATTTATCAAAGTATTTAATTTCACCCTTGGATGGGGTTGTCACTCCGAGTAAAAGGTGAATGGTTGTAGTTTTACCTGCACCGTTAGGTCCGAGTAGCCCAAGTATCTCTCCATCACTAAGCGAGAAACTGATATTATCTACAGCTGTAATTTCCCCGGAAGGAGTATCAAATCTTTTTGTTAAATTTCTAACCTCTAAAACCTTATTCATAGATCCCTTATTCTTTTTATAAGATACTCTTTTTTATTTTTACTAGAATCTTCAAGTACTTCCTGGAACAACTTTTCCAAAATTTCACCTACCTTAGGTCCTGGCTTTATACCGAGTATATTCATAACATCATTACCATTTATTTTTAAATCAGAAATAGAAAAAGGTTTCTTTAAGACTTGTTTTATTCTCTCTTTAAACTTTTCTATTCTCCAAGAGGTTTCAGTTGGAGTGCCACCACCAAGTCTATCACCAACTCTTAAAGCCATCATATCTTCAATATTTTCCAATCCTACATTTTTAATAAACCTTCTTATAGCAGAATCTGTTTGGTCTTCAGAAACTGTAAACATATGCCATCTTACAAGTTTATAAAGTTTATCAGTTTGCTTTTTTGATAAATTAAATCTTTTGGCAATCTTAAGAATAACTTGCCCACCAACCAGATCATGATTATAAAAGGTTACATTTTTATCATCTGAAGTTGAGACTGTATCGGGTTTTCCAACATCATGTAAAAGGGTTGCAAATCTCACTAATGGATCAGTGGATGGTGTATGTTTAAGAGCTAGGAGGGAGTGTTCTCCTATATCATAGGTCCTATCATGTTTTGGGCCTTCTTGAACAATTCCAAAACATGCTTCAAGTTCTGGTAGAATAATTTGTAATAACCTTGTCTCTCTAAGTTTTACTATTCCATCATAAGCATTCTCGGATTCAAGTATTTTAAATAGTTCATCCCTAATCCTTTCCCATGCAATTTGTTTTATTAAATTGGCATTTTCTTTAAGTGCCTTAAAAGTTTTTTCATCTATTTCAAATCCCAGTTGTGCTGAAAATCTGATAGTCCTAATAAGCCTTAAAGCATCTTCTTGGAAGCGCTTTGTTGGATCTCCCACTGCCCTTATCTTTTTTTCCTTAATATCATCTTGCCCATGATATGGATCCACGATTTCAACGTCACCTTCCAGGTGTGATTCAGATGGCTGCTTAGCTTCACCTGGAAGGTGTAACCTCATGGCAATGGCATTTACTGTAAAATCACGGCGAGCTAAATCTTCTTCAATTTTATTTGTCCAACCAACTTTTTCAGGATGGCGGAAATCTTTGTATTCACCCTCTTTTCTCATAGTGGTGATTTCCATTAATCCACCTCCGAGGTGTGCCATAGGGATTCCAACGGTGCCAAATTTATTGTCATAAAATGCATTCGGAAAAAGTTTTAAGATTTCTTCTGGTTTGGCATCTGTTGTAAAATCCCAGTCAGAAACTTTTTTACCCATTAATAAATCACGGACAGCCCCTCCCACAATATAAATTTGGAATTTTTTATTTCTAAACTTATCTAAAATTTTCTGCACTTCTTCTGGTAGTGTATAATTCTTCATATTGTAATTTTACCCCAATGAAGTGGAAGATACTACCAAAAGAGAACGCAGATCTAGTTGAACAGCTACTTATAAATCGAGGCCTAAAAACTTCTCAAGCAAAAGAACAATTTTTTAATCCTAAAATTTCTAATTATGAGAAAGATTTAAATATTCCTGGTATTGAAAAAGCCAAGGTAAGAATTTTGGAAGCTATTAAAAATAATGAATTAATCATAGTTTATGGAGATTATGATGTGGATGGAATTTGCGGCTGTGCTATTTTATATAAAGCTCTTACATCAGTTGGTGCAAAAGTTTTGCCCTATATTCCACATAGGGAAAAAGAAGGGTATGGGTTGTCAAAATTAGGCTTAGAATTCGCCAGGGATTCTGGAGCCACTCTTGTGATAACTGTAGACAATGGCATTGTAGCGTTAGAACAGGCAAAATTTGCCAAAGGAATTGGTTTAGATTTAATAATTACAGATCATCACCTTCCGCAAGATATAAAGCCTGATGCCTATGAGATAGTTCACTGCACAAAAATGTGTGGGGCTGCAGTTGCTTGGTGTTTAGTACGTGGACTTATTAAAAAAGATTTAGCTCATGATTTATTGCAATTTGTTGCAATTGCCACTGTTTGTGACCTTTTACCACTTGTTGGTCTAGGAAGGGCATATGTTTCAGAAGGACTAAAAATTTTAAATCAAACAGATAACATAGGTTTAATTTCATTAATAAATGAATCAGGGATAAGACTTGGTAATATTGCATCCTATGAAATAGGACATATTTTAGGTCCAAGACTTAATGCCATGGGAAGGCTGGAACATGCTATAGATTCTTTAAGACTTCTTTGTACAAAAGATCCTATTAAAGCTAAAAGGTTAGCAAGACTTTTAGCTGATACTAATATAGAAAGACAAAAGCAAACTGTAGAAGCCATAGATTCTGCCAGGATACAAGTAGATAAAAAAAATAGTATTCATGTTTTAGTACACAAAGAGTGGAATCAGGGAATAATAGGACTGGTGGCAGGAAGGATTACGGATGAGTTTAGCAGACCTGCCATTGCAATTTCTCTTGGTAAGGAAGTTTCCAAAGGTTCAGCAAGATCAATTGGCGGAATAAACATTGTAGAGCTTATTAGAAAGCATTCAGATATATTGGTTGATGTTGGGGGGCATCCGGGAGCTGCAGGATTTTCTATTTCGACTAAACATGTGAAAGTATTTAAAAAAAGAATGGAAAGCATGAAGATTGAAATATTAGATATGGAACAAGTTTTGGAGATTGATGCAGAAGTTTCTACTTCGGAGTTAACAAAAAAACTGGTAGAGGATCTGCAAAAATTTGAGCCGTTTGGTTTTGGAAATCCTAGGCCAATTTTTGCAACATATGGAATGCAAATTTCTGATATAAGGACAGTAGGACAGGGGAAGCATTTAAAATTTAGAGCAGATGGGATAGATTCTATTGCTTTTGGAATGGGGGAGCTTTTGAATATGCTACAAAATGATCAGCCAGTTGATCTGGTCTATACTATTGATATAGATGACTACAATGGTTTTGAAAAACTGCAACTTAAGGTCAGGGATATTAGAACCTAAGTCTGAATCCGGATTGGTTAATAGCTTTTTGACCTGATGCAATTCGGTGATCTCCGAAACAGGCCTCCAATAGCCGAATATATGGAATACTAGGCTTTTGACATACCATTTAAATTATAAGGGCAGTTTAGCCTTTTGTCAAATTACCAAACTCGAATTCTTCTAAGACCGGCATCGGCTTTAACGTCTAGAACTTCATTAGGTTTTAGCCCAGCAGTTAGAAGTCTAGAATCTAAGACTTTCTTGCTAGATCTAATTATTTGCTCAATTTGAACAAGTCTTGCTATACCTGGTATAACTTTTTCCATTCTTTCGCTCATGATATTATTCACCTTCCTTTCTTTTAAGCACTAAAAAACCTCCGCTTTAACTAGTCGGAGGCCACAAAAACCAACCTCCGCTTAAGCGAAGGTAAAAAAGAAACTGAAATTTCTTTTTGGTTTTTGCATCATACTTTTGTAAATTTACCAAATATTTCTGATCTTGTCAACTATTCTCTAAAGCTGCTATTATGCTAACAAGGTGATAAGAACACTAATTTTAAATTGCACAAAAAAAGTAGGAGAGACTGTTAAGATCTGTGGATGGGTTCAAACAAGAAGGGATCATGGGAAAATTTTATTTTTGGATGTTTTAGATAGAACTGGATTAATCCAAGTTGTAGTATCCCAAGGTGTGAACGTAACACACCCCGGGGGTGTGTTAGCTTTACACCCTCAAGCTGTAGTATGTATAACAGGAACAGTTAATAAAAGACCTGAAAATCTGGTAAATAAAAATATTCCAACAGGTGAAATAGAAATTTCAGTCAAAGATATTGAGGTTTTATCAAAAGCAGCAGAGTTGCCATTTGATATGGGAGGTAAGGATTTAGAATTACAGCTGCCTACTCTTTTGGACTGGCGTTCCTTAACTTTAAGACATCCAAAGATTAAGGATATATTTAAAGTCCAATCCGCCATTTTAGAAGGCTTTAGGAAAATAGCCAAAGATTTGGATTGTGTTGAAATTGTTGTTCCGGAGATTGCCGCATCTGCAACAGAAGGAGGTGCAGAGGTTTTTCCGGTTGATTATTTTGACAACAAAGCATTTCTTACACAAAGCCCTCAACTTTATAAACAAATGCTAGTTCCCGTATATGAAAGAGTTTTTACTATAGCCCATGCATACAGGGCTGAACCTTCAGTCACCACAAGACATTTGGCAGTTTCTACGCAACTTGACTGTGAATTTGGATTTGTGGATTTTGAAGAGCTTTTGGACCTTTTAGAGAAAGTTGGGAGCGAGACACTAAAGTTTGCAGAAGATAAATGTGCAGATATTCTAAGAATATGGGGGTTGGAAAAAATAGTTGCTGGTAAAATACCCAGACTAACTTTACAAGAAGCACAGGAAATAATCCTTAAAGAATTTGGGCGTGATAATAGAAAAGAAAAGGATTTAACTCCCCAAGATGAGGTTGATATTTGCAAATGGGCGAAGGAAAAATACAGTAGTGATTTTGTTACCATTACCCATTTTCCAACTGCAAAAAGAGCTTTTTATACAATGCCGGATCCAAAAAATCCCGAAGTGTCATTAAGTTATGACCTTTTATTTAGAGGATTGGAGATTATGAGTGGTAGTCAAAGAATTAATAATTATCAAGAATTGGTGGACACCATAAAAAATAGGGGTATGGATCCTAAAAATTTTGAGATGTATTTACAAGCATTTAAATTTGGAATGCCTCCGGAAGGTGGATTTTCTTTTGGTTTGGAAAGAATGACAATGCACATCCTGGGCTTGTCTAATATTAGAGAAGCATCTCTTTTCCCAAGGGATATGGAAAGAGTAGATGTGAGGCTGGGGAAATGAGGTACTACTTATATTCAGCCAGTTTAATCTTACTTGCCATATTAGTTATTACTTTCATACCTTTTTTAACTGAAAGAACTGAAGAATATTTTATTGCATTTCAGATTCCTCAAAACAATTCAAAAACTTTAGGGATTCAAAAATATAATATTCCCCCGATAAGTAAAAACTTACCTCCTCCTTATTTTTCTGCCAGAGCAGTCTTTATTAAAGATCTTTCAACCGATACCATACTTTTCCAAAAGGATGCAAACCTACCCCTACCTACTGCATCCACAACAAAGATAATGACTGCAATAGTTGGAGCAGAGTATTTCAAACAAAATTCTATTTTGACTGTTAAGGACGGTGCAAAAATCCCCGGAGCAAGCGTAGGTCTTTTTAGCGGTGAGGATTTAAGCTTTCGGTCACTACTGTATGGTATGCTTTTATCATCAGGTAATGATGCGGCATATACAATAGCCGAGAATTTCCCCGGAGGAATACCAGGCTTTGTTTCGCAAATGAATAGAAAGGCTAGTCTTATAAATTTGGAAAACACTCATTTTGACAACCCTGCAGGGTTTGACAGTCCTAAACATTTTTCAACAGCAAGAGATTTGAGCAAAATTACAGAAGAGGCATTGAAGGATTCGATACTTTCAAGAATTTTCCAGACCAAAGAAACTGATATTGTTTCACTGGACAAAAAATTTAAACACAAGCTTTATAATTTAAACAAGTTGCTTACACAAGTAACAGGAGTATTGGGAGTAAAAACAGGAACAACCCCTCAAGCTAAAGAGAATTTAATCACACTTGTTGAGCGGAATGGAAAGAGAGTTTTAATAGTGCTCTTTGGATCAGATGACAGATTTTTAGAGACTAAAAAACTTATCGAATGGACATACAGCAATTTTGAGTGGTTTAATTAATCCTGTTTTTGGAACTGACTGCTTACGGCTGGAATATAAGCCATAAAGCTTGGTCCTTCAAATATGTAAATTGGTTGAATATAAGGATTATAATCTTCCGGTAAGAAGTAATCTAGAGATAAAGAAGTGATTGATACTTTTGGATTTTGGGGTTCAAGAATAACTACACCTTTTCCGGATTTTAAGTCATCAAGAGCTTCTTCCGGAGTTTTTGTAGGGTATGTTGCAAATGTGGATGTATCTATCTGATAGAATGTGAAGTTAATCAGTAGATAATTTTCTAAACTTCTACCTTGCGAAAAAACTTCTGCGTAAATTTGTGATTTATCAGTATCAGAGCTAAACAGGATTTTTTTGTCCAAATCTTTAGGCCATAGAGAAACAACAGATGTGTTAGAATCACTTCCTTTGGTAGTTACCTTTGCCCTTCCCTCTTTTAACTCTTCCTTTAAGACACCCAGAGATTCAAGGGTATGTTTAAAATTTGAAATCAGGCTCTCTTGAGTATCAAACTTTTCTTCCGAAGAAGGTGAAGCTTCGTTAGAGTATTTAAAGTTACCGCTATCCAAATCTACAGTCAGGTGTTTATTCTCCTGCTCAAAGCTATAGATAGTTTCATTTATAATTTCAGGTTCAGCATTAATACCGAATTTTTCAGCCAAAGCCTGACTTTTATCAGGGGATAAAAAAGTAGCATAAGGTTTTATAACAAAATAAACTTTGATTAATTTTTCAAAACCCGGATCTTGTCCGATTTTTGGGAGTCCTCCTGTTGCAGTATCTAAACTGTAAGAAAAGTTTGACGAAGAAACTTGAGATTTTGGGAAGTTCACAAGAGGCAAAATTCCAAATTTTGTATCCGGTTTTTCCTCAACAGGCGGCAGGGTCGAAAGATAATGTGTATACCAAATTCTGTAGCCTATAAAGAAGATGGTTCCTAAAATTAAGGTAACTGCAATAAAGTTAATAATTTGTTTTGTGATAATAGCTGTTTGGGTTAAGGTCATATAATCATTATAAGAACCTGCTTTGCACTTCGCAATGAAATATTATAGCTCGTGCTCGCAGAACCTGTTAATTCTTCTTCGAAGCATTATAACTGTTATAATTAGGGCATGGAAGTTAGGGTTAGACTTGCACCGTCTCCAACAGGAGCGCCTCACATAGGAACTGTTTGGCAAGCACTTTTTAATTTTGTCTTTGCCAAAAAAAACAATGGTAAATTTATCTTAAGATTGGAAGATACAGACAGAGAAAGATATGTTCCGGAAAGTGTTAATCAAATTTATGAAACCCTAAATTGGTTGGAATTAAATTTTGATGAGGGCCCAAATATCGGTGGGCCATTCGGTCCATATGTCCAATCTGAAAGATTGAATATTTACAAAAAGCATGCAGACGAGCTCTTAGCTAAGGGATTGGCATACAAAGAGGATGGTGCAGTCAGATTTAAGACTAAAAAGGATGGGGAAACTTCCTGGCATGAGTTGATAGGTAGTAAAGATATAAGTTTTCCAAACAACACTCAGGAAGATTTTATTATTTTAAAATCAGATGGTTACCCAACTTATAATTTTGCAAATGTTATAGATGACCATTTAATGGAGATAACTCATGTAATTCGCGGCAATGAGTTCATTTCATCTACACCAAAACATCTGATGATATATCAGGCTTTTGGATGGAGTATTCCGCAATTTGCCCATCTTCCGGTTTTGGTGGGGTCTGACAGAGCAAAGCTGTCTAAAAGACATGGAGCAAAATCTGCATTGGAATTTAGGGATGATGGCTATTTAAAAGCAGCAGTTCTAAATTTTCTGGCTCTTCTAGGATGGTCCCATCCAAATGGAAAGGAAATTTTTGATCTGGAGGAAATGATTCAGCTTTTTGATTTTAAGGATTTTAATTTAGCCTCACCTATTTTTGATACAACAAAACTGGATTGGTTAAATGGAGAATACATTAGAAAAACTCAAAACTCAAAACTCAAAACTCAAATCCTAGAATATCTGAAGGATCTATCTGGTGGGGCTTTGGATCGTCCAACAGAGGCGGAGGTAGAAAGGGTGATACCGCTGATTAAAGAAAGAATTAAAAAATTATCTGATTTTATTCCTTTAACAGACTTTTTATGGGAGAAACCAGAGTACGAGAAGGAAGTTTTTTTAAAGCTAATAAAAAGTGATGTAAATTTGAGTGATGTTTTATCAGAAATCCTAAATTCTTTAGAAGCTCTAAAAAAACCATGGGAAGCTAATGAATTTGAAAAAGCTTTTAGAGAACTAGCTGGTAGGTTTGAATTATCTGATACTCAAATGTTTCAGTTAATTAGAGTTGCAATTTCCGGCCAAACTGTTACACCACCGCTTTTTGAATGCATTGAGATTTTAGGAGAAGAGGAGACCTATAAAAGGATTAAAGAGGTTGCAAAAATTATAGGTTCATGATAATATCCGAGCCATGGAAGATGGAAAGTGGCTTAGGCTCGTAATAATTGGGTTAGTTTTGGCTGCAATGGCAGTAGGGTACTTTTTATTGGCACAAAGATTTACAGGCACAAAAGTTTCTCAATCTCAAACAAGAGTGGCGGTAAATACACCATCGCCAGCGCTATCACCATCTCCTATCTCAACTTCAACACCAACACCCGTGATACCAGCTATACCTACTCCGTTACCCTCTCCTGTATCCCAATCAGGCTCTGCTTATCAGAGAATAGTTGATCGTACAAAAGGCGGAGTACAGGTATTACCTGCAACAGGCTCTCCTATGGTTTTAGTTGGAATATTTTCTGTAGGGGCTGCAGTACTTGGTTGGCATCTTCGCAAATTCTCTCGTTAGTTTATATAGCTATAATTTAGTATAATTTTCAAGTTAATCTGCCGGATAGATTAATGGTAAATCGTCGCGCTCTGGACGCGAAGATTCTAGGTCCGAGTCCTAGTCCGGCAACAGAGATGGATACCAACCGCACGTTCGTTTCCCACCTTAATCTGTATTCCGACCGAGCTTAAAACTGGAGGCTCGAACATTCGCCGCAGGCGAATACAAAAAACGCAAAAATTTTAAAGAACTTTGTAGCTTTAAGTATTCCAATTTGGAATATTACATTCTGGAATATATCATATTCTAAGGATAAGAAACAATGAGTAAAAGTATCTACACAAAAGTTCATGAGGATATAGTCAATAAACTTAAGAACGCTCGAGAAAAAGCTGGTTTAAGTCAATTAGAAGCCGCAAAAAAAGTTGGTAAAACTCAATCCTATATCTCAAAAGTAGAATCTGGGCAAAGACAGATAGATATTGTAGAACTTAAAAAATTCGCTCAAGTTTACAAAAAAGATCTTAAAGAATTCATTAATTAAAATGAAAATAGTACATATACAAAGTATTGTGAAGAAGGGTCAGTTGGCGAATTCTAAGATATTTGATGAAATTAATGACGAAATTAAAACAGCCATAAATAAAATCTCATGGCCACCTAAAAGTGATGGGTTCTACTTAAATGCAAACAGTAAAGGTAAAAAACGCGGACAGGGAAATGGTGTCAAGCCAATAAAAGAGGCTTGTGTTACATATTTAAAAACAATCGGTTGGAAGGAGGAAAGAAGAATTCGATCCAGAGGGGTAGCCGGAACTGGACCCCTCGATATAGTTAAGGATACTCAATACGGTTTATTTGCTCTGGAATGGGAGACTGGAAATATATCATCTAGTCACAGAGCACTAAATAAAATTTGCTTAGGTGTGCTAAATAAAGAACTCGCCGGAGGAATTTTAGTTGTTCCTTCAAATGAGCTATATCCCTTTCTGACTGATAGGGTTGGAAACTACCGAGAATTAACACCTTACCTAAATTTATGGGAGAGGTTACCTTTCGAAGAAGGAGTAATATCAATAATTGTTGTTGAACAAGATGGCTTTAAAAGAGGAGTAAAAAGGATACCTAAGGGTACTGATGGAAGAGCCTTATTGTAATTTACTACTTTGAAAAAGCATATCTTCAAATGAAAGCTGGGGTTCATGAATATGCTCATGAGTAAAATATTTTCCGTTGCTACGACCATTCTTCCTCCGTAGTTTCATTGCCTTATCAGTGAACAAAACATTAATTTCTTTTCTGATTTCTTTAAAATGTTCTATATCAGCACTGAGGTTTTTAAACCGAGATGTAATATCATTACATGTTGTTATCTCTATTCCTATCCAGTTTCTTTTTTTTAATTCAGCTGCTATATATGTAGTACCACTTCCCCCAAAGGGATCAAGTACTGTATCTTCCTCTTGAGTAGAAATATCTAATACTCTATCTAAAAGTTTCAAACTAAGAGCGTTTTCCTTCCTCTTTTTATATCGATTATGTCTTACTGGTGGAATATCAAGCCATATATCAGAAAGATTTAATCCCTTAGGGTTAATCTTATTTTTATAGCCCCCATAGTCTGGTATCTCTCCTCCGCAATGTCGACAGACTTGAACAGGTATTCTCGGAGGATTAAATGTTTTTGGCTTGTTACCTTTAATAAAATAAATAAGAGAGTAGTGTGACGGATATAGTCTGCCTTGAATAGGTAATGAAAATGTTTGTTTAATTGCCACCCAATGTCTGAAGTTAAGTTTAGACTTATTAGATAAGTAAGCCGAAAGATAGGTATTCCATTTTGGTAAATTATATATAAATAGAGAACCCTGAGGTTTCAATAGTCGTACTGCTTCATCTATCCATTTATAGCACCAGTTTAAATATTCTTCCTCGGGTAAATTATCCTTATTGTCCTCACCATATGTTTTATTGAGATTAAAAGGAGGGTCTGCAAAGAAACAATCAATACTCTCTGCTGGTAGTCTCTGCATGACATAAATACAATCACCCTTATAAAGCTTGCCCAGCTTGGTATTAAAAACTGGATCTAATTTCATAATTAATTGTCCCTTCTTATTAAACCACAAAATTTTCCTCTAACCTCTAATCTCTTTGGATATATTGGCTTTAGATTCTGATTTCGGGGCTCAAGATATATTTTTCCTCCCCTTTTTCTGAAAACTTTAAGTGTTGCACCCTCTTCAGTAATTGCAACGACTCTATCACCATCTTCAGCGACCTGTTGATGCCTAATAATTATAGTATCGCCATCCAAAATATTATCCTCAACCATGCTATCTCCTTTAACCTGTAATGCATAATAGTTGCCAGGATTTTTCAGAAAGGATAAAGGAACATCTATTGGCTCTGGGTTTTCAATAGGATCAATTGGGACACCAGCGGCAATAAGCCCCAATTTAAAAATCTGCCTTGTACCTTCTTGAGTAGAGCTGAGTCCACGAGCAACATTTCTTTTTTTCTGAAGATATCCTTTTTCCTGCAATTCCTCTATAAAATGTTGAACTGTACTGATGGATTTTCCTAGGTATTCTGCAATCTCGTTTAGGGAGGGGGCATATCCATATTTAACAGTAGATCTATTTACAAAATCCAAAACCTTTTTTTGCTTAGGAGTAAGAGGCGATTGAGTATTGACTTTCAAAGACATAGATATTATTATAAATTTATTACTTTTTTATGACTATGTCAAGAAGTAATTCATTATTGGTTAATTACTATGCCACAAACAAATCAAGTAATCATAGCAGAAATAAAAGCTTATATGGCACAAGGTGGAGGTAGCTACTCTGATTGGTATGTTGGTATAGCTGCTGATCCAAGACAAAGGCTATTTAATGATCATAGCGTGTAAGAAACCAGTTATGGCTGGGTTTTTAGGGAGGCTGTTAATTCAGACTCTGCCCGAGAAATAGAGGATTACTTTATAAATACCTTGAGAACGAGTGGGGATACAGGTGGAGGGGATAATACAACAAAATTTATATACGCCTACAGAAAAACAACTTCTACGCGGGAGTAAAATGGATAATAATATTCTAGAAATTTTGATATTTAATGTAGGACAGGCACAATGCATCTTTTTTTATCCAAGAAGTAATCCTGAATATGGAATGTTGGTTGATTGTGGTTCGGGTGAGGATTACGATCCAACTGATTTCTTGGTAGAAAAAGGGTTCTTCCATCGTATGGGTGGTATAAATACTCTGAGCAATTTAACACTGACAAATTATGACCATGATCATTTTTCAGGGCTTCCTAAGTTAAGGCAAAATGTTTTCATACAGACTGTATCTTTGCCTCAAAATATTTCCTCTACCGAACTCAAGAGTATTAAACCAGAAATTACTAATGCATTACAGAACGTCTGTTATTTAAAAGATACTTATACTACCCCTGCTCCGTATCATACGCCTCCATATAGTAAATATTTATATTCTCTTACACAAGATGAATTGGGTATGGAAGCAATAAATACTAATCATTTAAGCCAATTGGTGTTCATTGAATACGGAGGATCAAAAATTTGTATTGGAGGTGATCTTGAAAGAAACCCTGCATGGGGAAAAATATTACAAAAAACAGAAATACAAAATCATTTAAGGAGTACTAATGTTGTTGTCGCTGCACACCACGGTCATGATAATGGTTATCACGAAGATATCTTTTTGCACTGCTTAAATCCAGACTGTATAGTAATTTCAGATAAAGACATTATATATGATACACAGGATGGCATGGCAAGTATTTATTCCAAACATGTGCCGATGGGAATAGCACTTAACGGTGCTAATCCTGCAAGAAAAGTACTGACTACCCGAAGTGATGGACATCTTTGGATAAGCTTTTATACTAATGGAGCTAGGACATACCAAAGTTTTTCCATTAACTAATCAATGAAGGAAATTTTAGACAAATTATCATCCTACAATCTTTTTAATTACCTATTACCTGGGATACTTTTTGTTACTATTGCCGATAAACTTACAAGTTACTCATTTATAGAGAGCAACCTTGTAATTGCAGGTTTTGTATACTATTTCATAGGATCAGTTGTTAGTAGGTTTGGTTCGCTAATTATAGAACCCGTATTAAAAAAGATTTCGTTTTTAAAATTTGCTGATTACAAGGAATTTATTTCTGCTTCTAAAAAAGATCCAAAAATTGATCTTCTTTCTGAGTCAAACAATATGTATAGGACTTTTAGTTCAATGCTAATACTCCTTGTGTTACTAAAACTTTATGAATTAATTGAGTTGAAATTTCAAATGCTAAAAAACTGGAATCCGTATATATTGATTGGCTTACTCCTGATTATGTTTTTGTATTCTTACAGAAAACAGACAGAGTATATTACAAAAAGAATTAAAGTAAATAATTAATAGCTTTTGAGTTTTGTGCAATAAAGTACCTGCGTATTATTAATTTTTAATCAGTCTTAAAATAAACGGGATTATGCGGGATGTTGGTAGTTTATATTTGTAGGCCGTAGCGTAGTACCAGTTTTGATATTTTCTTTGTAGCTCTTCCAGTTGAGCATCAAAAACTTTATCGTCCTCAATATTTTTTAAATGGTTTCCTGCAACCCTCTCTATGGCCGGTTCCATTATGGCTTTGTCATAATCCTCAAGAGATGTTTTTTCCTTATCCTGTTTTTCTAAGGTCAGATTTATTATCTCGCGCTCTACCTCTAAATAAACCAGCATCCTTTCTTTTGGAACCAGATATTTTGTTAAGCTGTTTAAGTTTGGTAGCCCCTTTGGGTATGTGCCGGAGATGAAAAACTTGTTAAGTAGGAGTGTGTCTAAATTCAAAATATTGCTAAGCCGGCTGACAACCCTGTAACTGGGTTTGGTTTTGAATCGGCCAAAGATAGTATATGCACCATAAGAACGAAGGAAAAGTGATAGCCTTACCTTATTGTATGTAATTCTTCGTTTGGAGTAGGATGCCATTTTGCCCATTGAACATTTGTTCAACAAGAGAAGCCGCTTCATAAGATGGAAACTGTTTGGGTATATGTAAAAAGATATATTTTGACTTAAGTAGATTTTTATTTATAAGTCTCATAATTTTCCAACTAATCAGATTACCCCATGAGTTGCCTATTCATTAAAAATAACCAAACTGCTTTAAAGAAAGTGACCAGATGACTGCTGTCAGCAAAAATACAGCAGGCATAAGTTTCGATTTAGAAGATAGCAATATGGCAGCACCTAGAATATAAAATTCTGTAAGTGCTCTAAAGAAAGCTATGTCTGCAACCCAGATATAAGAAGTATAAAACATGCCCATTAAAAGATAAAAAATCCAGGCAACTTTTGTAAAGGTATAAGCTTTTGATGATACAAATGCATTAAAAACAGAAATAGTAAATATTAACAGAAAACAAAGTTGGATAAAGCCCAATTTTTGCCCATATGTCGCAAAACCTAATGTATAGCGCAAATAAGAACTGACTCCTGATAAGGAATTACTTAAATTAAGGTTGGCAAGCAAAATAGGCGCCTGTCCCCAATTTAGAAAAAGTATTATCTGCCAAATCCCATAACAGATAACAGGAAGTAAGAAATAACGGTTTTTAAAAGTCAAAAGTGAGCTGATAGCAACAATTAAAGCTGTTTCTCTGGTAAGAATTGCTAAGGTTAGTAAAATAGCAGAGAATAAAAAGCGACGCTTGTTTATTAGCAGTAACGCAGTTAGTAAAAAGCAAGTTTGTAAAATTTCAGTTAAGTTTCTTGAAAGAGTATAAGGGAAGCCTGGATGTATGGCAAAGACTAATCCCCATAGTGAATGCAGTTTGAAAGACTTAGCTAAATATCCACCCACTAACCCAATCAATAAAATGGCTACAAAATTAACAATTAGTAATGCTTTTGGCACGAAATCCTTATTACCTGAAGAAAGAATCCAAGATATCAGCGGATAAATAATTCTTTGATGGCGGTATGAGGGAATATCTAAAGTGATGCCAAATTCCTGCCTTTTCGAGGTAAATGGATTTAGAGACAGCCGGTAATAAAATTGACCATCATATCCGTAGTTTTTCCATACCACTAATTTTTCAGGGATTTGATTTAAATCAGCAAATTTTTCGCCAAGTGATATTAAATATGCTGGATTATAGTTAAATTTTGCCAAAAGCAGAATAAGATAAATACCATATATTAAAGCTACAAAAAGCATGTTAATCAGGGGGGAATTTAAACGTTGTATAAATTGCATAAATATGGGATTAGATTACCTTGATTATTTTTCAGATGCAATAGTAAGTATTGTTGACTTAAAGGAATTTGTGGTAATCTAAACTTAATGTCCAAAAAAGTGTTTGTGATTATTTTGATATTAAGTGTGGTAGTAACTTATGGGGTGGCTTTTGTGGATGATATTATCAGTCCGACTAAAAATCCTACTGGTTTGCCTTTTGCCTTCGCATCGTTTAACTTTTTGGGTGGTTCAACTAATGGTTTAATGCTTATTTTAGATATAGCTTTTTGGTTTGCTGTTATTTTGGGAATCTGGAAAGCATTACAAAAAATTACCTCAAAAAGATAATCACTTTTTCTTTCCCTGATCATGGGGGACTATGACTTCGGTAGTAGCTAGTGAAGTATTTCCTGCCAAATCGGTAGCCAATATTTTAATTATGTATTTTCTTCCATCATTATCCTCACCTTTTCTCGAAGCTTCCAGTTTGATAATTTGATTTATGCTAGTTTGGTTTTCAATTGTTACTGATGGTTCCACTAAATCATACTCATCATCAACCACAATTGTTGTTAAGTATGGATTTTCATCCGTGATAGTACCGGTTATATTTACATCAACCATTTTATTATTTGGCGGCCAGATAGTTTTGGGACTAACATCAAAAGAGATAGTTGGGGGAGTATAATCATAATTTGCCTCTCCTTCTAATGTGCTGAATTTCTCAACATTTAGATCTGTATCCCCATCACCATCTTGATCGACTTTAATAGTTGGAGTTTCGCTGGAGTTTGTATCAAAAACTGTTTCTGCTTTTGTGTTATCAGTTAAAGGAATCTCTTTATAAAGAATAGTCTCAGTATTTTGATCATCTTTAAACTTTCTTATTTTGAAATCAAAACTACCATTATCTGTTGCTTCAAATTTAATATTGTAGATTCCGTCATCTGGAAGATAAATAAACTTAGCATCTCCCAAAGTATCATAAGAGCTGCTAGGAATATTTGTTTCAGAATCTCCATTTGGTGTAGGTCCTGTATGATTTCCATTTGAATCATAAACATGTATGTTGACTGGGGAATGGGCTGAGAACAGGAGCCCATTATTTACTGGGAATGGGGTAGTTGATACACCAGATGGTAATTCACTATTGCTGTTTAAACTATTTTTAATCAGTTCCAAAGCAGGTCCAGAAGAAACTAGATTACTGTGTTCCTGATTTGTATAGAAAACCTTGGCAGCTCCTAAAAGAGAAATATTTCTTGATGGATCATTTAAAGAGGCACTATACAGTGGGACGGTTTCATCTCCATTAATACTTACTATATCTCTTTTAATGCCTTCTATACCCAATAAACTAATTGTTTTTACTTCAATTATTTGTCCGATAGTAGGTCGACCTGAACCCACAATTATATTCACGTCAACACCATTTGTATTTACTAAAGAAGTATCGAGATTATGGAATTGTTCACTAGGAGTAAATAATGAAGTTTGATGTCCTTTGGATGTCAAATAATCCTTTATTTGTAAATAATTCAATGCTCCTAATTCTGTTCTATAGGGGTATGGATATTTACTATTTTCACCTGTAAAGAAAGTAAAATATGTTTGCGTTGGAGCAAGTTCAAAACCGCTGATCATATTTTGTAATACGTCTTTAAGTTCAGATGGGGCTAATGATAGACAATAGTCTCCTACGGGGTATTTTAAGCATATACCATCTCGTATGGCTTTAAGAAACTGAGGCGCCCCTAAATGTGGGGTTCCTAGGGTAAATAATTTTCTGACATTTTGGGCGCGGGTTGCATCTGCAATATAATTTCTGGCTACTAATCCTCCCATGGAATGGGCAACAACATCCACTTTTGCGCTGCCGGTTTGAGATTTAATCTGGTTGATTTTGGTATCCAGACTGGAAGCAGTCAAAGCAATATCTTTTCTCCAGTCATAAGGGAAGACAAAGAAATCCTGATTAAGTGTATATCCATTGAAAATGAAGAAATCTATGGCATTTTGATATGCTCGAGCGAGTAGGTTATTTGTTAAACTAAGATTGGCTTCTGGGTTTACTCCATCAGTTTTCATCCGTAAAATATCAAAGTAATCATCTTCTCCGGCAGCTCTTGCTTCTGGCTCATTCATCCAGACTACCTCGTCTTTAGTGTATGCTTTGTTATAAATCCCGCCATGTCCGTCATCCTTATTCCAGATGGTATCCTCCTCAACCTTTAACTCTGACCCGCCAATTCCGGGAATTAAAATTAAAGGAGTTTTTGGAGAAGGCGGAGGAGCTAAAGCGGTGATTTGGATATTATCAAACCTTACATATACAACGCCTACATCCCCTGTCCAATAGCTTAAAGTAAGAATACCTTTTTTAACCTTTGTTCCAGTATCCGTAATATCAAAAATTAGATTATTATCTATCCAGATTTTGATGTTTTCATTTTGGACGTCAATCTTTAAGTGATACCATTTTTGATTAATAAGAGGGAAAGAATGGGTATCACCTACAACTGTCACCACTCCATCCTGGTTTTTCCTTAATATGGCTTCTGGAGTATTAAAGCTGCCAGCTCCGTGCCTTAAATTCAACTCATAAGAATCCCCGCCCGGTGTGTACCTAAAACCAATTCCTTCATCAATGCCCTGTTGATTATTTACATCCAGCTCAATTGAGTAATTATCCCACTCTGAATTACCTGTATTAATCCTTCCCCCAAAAGCTCTGCCTGACTTGGATCCAGCCAAATTGCCGTTGTTTACAAACCAATCACCTGATTCAATTGTCCAACCGTCTAAATTTCCATCATTGAAATCATCAAAAAATAAAATATCTCCTTCTGCTGCCCATGCCTGAAAAGTAGAAAAGAAAATAACAAAAGAGGCTATGAATAATTTACTTAAAAACTGTAATATTTTGGGCATTGGTTAAAATAATAACTTTAAAAGTTAAACTATGCAAACGGCAGAAATAGTAAAAAGTGCTATAATAGGTGCATGACTAGCATTCAATTAGTCAATAAAAACAAAAGCCTTATCCAAGCGTTTAGAGCTTTTAGGAAACGCTATTTAAACATGGGTAAAAAACCAGAGGTAAAAAATCTGCTTGCTGAAGATCTTTATCATACAATGCGTCTTGAGGGTGAGCAAATTACTAGAAAAGAAGCTCGAGCTCTATTTAAGTAAATCTTGCCTTAAATTACTGTGGCCAAAACAATCAAAGCAATAATCTTTCAGCCCTTTATCTTAAGTGCTTCTTTTATTTCCTCAATAGTCAATCGTTTTTCCTGTTGCAATTTTCGGATTCGTTTTACTTTTTCAGTTGCATCAGGTGAGTACAGTTGATAACCCCCCGGGGTTACATCTGTAATTGTGAGTAACCCTTCTTTTGTCCAGTAACGAAGTGTATGTATTGTTTCTCCTGTAATTTTAGCCAATTCTCCAATCTTCAAAAGATTGCCAGAGGTGGAATTAAATCCCTTAAGAACCTGCTTCTTACCTTCCGCTACATTAAGATATATATCCAAGGATCTGTTAACAGCAATAAAAATCAATTCATAAAAAGGCTCTAGATTATGTTGGCTGCGTTCAGTTTCAAATGAGTTAAGATAAGCGATTCTGTCTTCTTTGCGGATTATTGCCATCGGGTAGCCATTTATAAGCAGTATTAAATTCATAAGTAATCTGGTTGTTCTTCCGTTTCCGTCAATAAAGGGGTGGATGCTAACAAATTTAAAGTGAGCATCTGCAGCAATCTTAACCGGATGTTCTTCCTGTTGTCCTTCAAGCCAACTGATAAATTCCTTCATGGCATAAGGAATTGCATTTGGCATAGGAAACTCTGCGTTTGACCCGCGAATAAATATTTCTGTTCTCCTGTACTTCCCGGCCCAATCGTCACTTATGCCGGTAAGGATAATCTTATGAATATCTAAAATAACCAATTCTTTAATAGATTGATGGCTTTTTAGCTCTTTTGCCAATTGTTTTATAAAATCAACAGCCCTGCCATGATTAATTGCTTCCAGCTGATCTTTGAGTGGTTTTCCGCTTATGACTGCGGCAGTGCCCCGTTCGATCACCTCTGCTGTTTCAATACGAGACAGAGTATTTCCTTCTATCGCATTAGAAGAGTAGGTTAGTTCAACCTTTAGCCATTCCTCCAGGTTTTTTACTAACTCCGCAGGAAATGGTTTAAACTTATCAAGCTTTTGTTTTTTCTCTGTAATTTGTTTAAGTCTGTTATTCATAATACCATAAAGTATAAAGCATCACTCTATACTTTGTCAAGAGTGCATTTGAGAACCCCCTTTTTATATAGTGTCTCATTTGTCTCATTTAGGCTCAATGTGAGACAATATGGGATAAGAGGCTATAATGATAGAAAGGTTCGAGACCGGTACGCTCAGCCTAAAAATGAAGCAAGATAATATTAAGAAGGAATTTATAGATAGACAGGTGTTGACGTTTTCAGAGACCGGTGAGCATGAAGAACTTCTTAACAGACATAAAAAAATTCTTAGTCTGATACTTAAATATAGCAGCAAAAATGACTATGTCTTGGATATTGGTTGTTTTGACGGAAAAATATTAAAATCTCTTGAGCAAGAAGGTTATAATAATCTTTATGGAGTTGATTTCTCCGAAGCTGCAAAGGTGAGTTTCACAAAATCTTCTATTCATTTTGCACCATGTGATATTGAACACCAAGAGATTTCTTTTAAGGAGAAATTTGATGTTGTTATTTTATCAGATGTTTTAGAGCATCTTTTTTCTCCGCAAAGTATTCTTTTTGATTTAAAAAAGAAATTATCAAAAGATGCAAGGATTGTATTATCAGTCCCAAACGCTGGTTGGTTCATAAATGGATTACTTCTTTCTTTTTTTCCTTCAAAACTATTTTTATCAACAGCATTTGGCCCTTGGGGACATACTTATCACTTCACTTTTTATAATGTAAAAAAAACAGCTCAAAACTTAAAGTTTAAAGTTTTGGAGCTTTCAGGAGGTAGAATGGATAATTATGTATTTAATAGCGGTATTAAAAAAATGCTTTTTGAAGGATTTTTACAAGCTACATATTCTCTTGCTTTAATCTGGCCTAAGATTTTCTCTGCTCATATCTTTGGAGTCTTTCAAAACACAAATATGAAACTAACTGAAAAAGAACGGTTTGAGCTTGGTGACTGACTATTTTATTTGGACAAGAATGACTCCTAATACTACTAAAATTCCACCAAATGTAGAAATATTAGCACAAAAAAACTCGCACTAGGCGAGTTTTCTTGAGAACCTACTTTTCAGTAAGCATCCGCCAGAGTAACAAAAACTTCTAATGTGGTCAAGTAGTACAAAATGGGTCATATCCCATCAACACACCAAACTATTAGTATTCTATATTGAAGCTAGGAGATCTTATAATTTCTCAGAAAGAGCATCATGGAAATTTACGCGGTTACCATCTTGGTATTCAAAATAAAAACCGATATAACTTTCAGGAGCCTGATCTCTGATGTCTTCATTTTTGTCTAGATCAGATGAGGTTCCAACTATGAAAGGCATCGGTAAATTATGTCTTTTTGTTGCTTCAACTAACCTTTCCACCACTAACGAACCCTTGTCATCATGTTCTAAATTACCATCCATTAATACTAATACTCTCTCATCCGGTGCCAATTTTGCAAACTCTTCATAGAAAACTATCCCTTCGTCACCATCCTGGACATCCCGTATGACATAATTTAACCCTTTTTCTTGTCCTTCTTCCAAAACAGATTTTCTTATGTCTGCAACCTTAGGAACATAGTCATCTATGATTAGGGCAAAAGCTTTTTTGCCTGAAAGAGCAGTTAATTCATCTAAAACCTGCTGTGCTCTTTCTTTAAATCTTGGAGATTCGGTAGCTTCAAGTTGGTTAATAACTCTATTATGAGCCTCTAAGAGGCTTTGACTATAATGCCTTTCTCTAGCTTTCCTGTCTCTTTCGGAAAATTCTCTTGAAGCATCTTCAAAAGAGACGCCTCTTTGTAAGCTATCAAAGGCAATGGGCAGAATATTATTTTGATTAGTAGTAGGTATACTGCCTACATAATTGTCACCAAGAGTATCTTTAGCTCTAAGAGCTAATGGGAGTGTTCTATCTGTTTTTATATCCCTTTTGACATTTCTAACCATAAATACTTTTGGTTTATTACCATCCCCTGGTACAGAATCGCTAACTGTTTTTGCGACCATTAAACCATCCTTAATTGGATCTTTGGGTAAACCTTCATCAACAATTAAAACTACACGAGTATTTGGATCAATTGCTCGAAACTGTGAGAAAACTCCAACTGCTTCAGAGGAATTTTTTATTTTTCCAAAAACGAGTCCGGAGTTTTCGTCGATGTATTGTCGAGTTTGATCGGCGATGACTTCAGTTGCAGATTGTCCAAGAACTAAAACTAGAGTACCATTATTTAGGTGTTTGGCTAATTCTTTAGAGAACCCGCTAGCTAACTCTGCAAATCTAGCTGTTTGGTCACCAGAGCCTGCTCGATTAAAAACTCTATCAAAACTTCTTTGCCAAAGATTTCTACTTTGTGCTCCTTCAGTGCTACCTTGTTCTGCCATTTCATTTTTATTCTAAACTCCTTTTTTATTTTTTGCAATATTAAGTTGTCAATCCTTATATTATAAAGGTAACACCGTACGAAAACTAGTTAATTTAGCTTCAAAATAAGGATAAAAATGTCTCATGCCATGCGACAAAATCTAAAAGGGTAATATTTCTGAAGATTTAACTTTTAATGCAACAGATAATCCTTTCAAGACTTCAAAAGATGGATTTTCTTCACCTCTTTCTATTCTGGCATAGTAGTTGAATTGTAACTTTGTCAAATTTCCTCCGATCGTGGGATGTTTGACAACAGAATAAATAGCTTCCCACTTGACGAGTGGGAATACGGATTAAATAAGTGTGTTCAAGGGATAAATGCCTACAAAATGTATCATGATACAATTAGTGAATGAAAGTTTATCTTGCAACAGATCATGGTGGATATGAACTAAAAGAAATATTAAAAACTTGGTTAAAAGAAAATGGATATGAGGTAGAAGATTTGGGAGCACACTCCTTTGATTCAAATGATGATTATCCTGACTTCATAATTCCTCTTGCAAAAAAAGTAGCAGAACTAGGTGGTTTAGGTATTATTAGTGGGCGATCCGGAAATGGTGAAGCTATGGTTGCTAATAAGATTAAGGGTATAAGAGCTGCGGTTTGCATAAACAAAGAGATGGCAAGGAAAGCTAAAGAACACAATGATGCGAATATTCTTTCACTGGGAGCAGATTATATGAGTGTGGATGAGGCAAAAAATGTAGTTAAGGTCTTTTTAGAAACTCCTTTCTCAGAAGACGCGCGACATGTAAGAAGAATTGAAAAAATCTCAAAAATCGAAGCGTAAGATGTTACAAATAATTCCAGCAGTTTTGGGAAAAACAGAAGAGCAGTATAGGGATTATATGAATAGGCTCTCAAAATGCGAAGCCTTAAAAGATGGATGGGTACATATTGATTTTGCAGATGCTGAATTTGTTCCGAATGAGACTGTTGGAGTAGATGTCGTAGCTAAAGTTCCCACAAATTTTAAAAAAGAAGCACATTTAATGGTTTCTCATCCAAAAGATTGGGTTGATAAATTGGTCGATGCAGGCTTTGAAAGAATAATTTTCCATATTGAATCAAAAGATGATGCATCTAAAGTTGTAGATTACATAAAAAGCAAAGGAATAGAGGTAGGAGTTGCCATAAAAATGGATACTTCCTTGGAAGTATTAGAATCTTTGGTAGATAGAATTGATGTTGTTTTGGTTATGGCAATTGTTCCAGGTTTTCAGGGGCAGCCTTTTATCCCAGAATCACTTGATAGAATAAGAGAAATAAGATCCAAAAATTGGCCAATTAAAGTTGCAGTGGATGGTTCTGTACAAGATATTAATGCAAAAGCCTTAGTTGATGCAGGAGTTAATAATTTAATATCCGGCTCGTATATACTAAAGGGAGATATTGATGAAAATGTAGAAAGATTGTGGGAGGTTATTAATGTCTGATTCTAATTTAAAAAAGGCTAAAAATATTGAACAAGTTGCAATATTTGGTTCTGCCCATGCAAGTTTAGATAGCAAGCTTGCAAAAGATGCATATGATGTAAGTAAAAAATTAGCAGAAGCAGGCTATATTATTGTAGACGGAGGAGGTCCAGGTGTGATGAGGTCTGCCACAATGGGTGCAAAAGCTGCTTCAGGAAAAGTTATTGGAATAGTTTTAGAGGTAGATGAACATATGCATTATGAAGGGAGAGATCCGGAAAATAAATTTGACATAGAAATAAAAGCAAAAAATTATGTGGAAAGAACGATTGCACTAATGAGAGAAGGCCAGGTTTATGTTGTTTTTAATGGTGGGACAGGAACAATATCAGAGTTTGGAATGGCTTGGGGTTTGGCAAAACTGTACTTTGGTCATCACAAGCCTTTAATTTTGTATGGGAAATTTTGGGAAAACATTATGAATTCATTTAAAGAAAATATGCTAATAACGCAGGAGGAGCAAGAAGTATACAAAATTGTAGATTCTCCGGAAGGTGTACTGGATGCCATAATACAATTTGAAGAAGAGTTGGAAAAAGGTAAGCATCAACACATTCAAACAACAAGAGGCGATTTTACGAATTAGTGTTACTATTAACTTATGGCCCTCTCTGCCCAAGATATCCAAAAACTTGAACTAAAAGCTGATATTATCCGTCAAGATATAATTAAAATGCTTGTTGAGGCTAAATCCGGCCATTCAGCTGGTCCCCTTGGTATGGCAGATGTTTTTACAGCACTATACTTTCATGTTATGACTCATGATCCGGTGAAGCCGGATTGGGAAGAAAGGGATAGGTTAGTTTTATCTAATGGTCATATTTGTCCTGTTTGGTATGCAGCTTTAGCTGAAGCGGGTTACTTTCCTGTCTCCGAACTAAAGACTCTTAGAAAACTTGGAACAAGACTGCAAGGTCACCCCCATCGTGGAGCTTTACCTGGAGTTGAAACAACATCGGGTCCACTGGGTAGTGGTTTATCTCAAGCTTGTGGTATGGCTTTAGCCCTACAGATGGATGGGAAGAAAAATTGGGTTTGGTGTTTAACTTCTGATGGAGAGCATGATGCTGGAAATACCTGGGAGGCAATACTTTTTGCAGGTAAAAATAAGATTAACAATCTAACTGTAATAATTGATAGGAATAATATTCAAATTGATGGTTTTACAGAGGATATTATGCCACTTGAGCCTCTTAAGGAAAAATATGAGGCTTTTGGCTGGCATGTAATAGAAATTGATGGACATAATTTTGAACAAATTATAGATGCATGTGATGAGTCTAAAGCTATATTTAACAAACCTGTGGTAATTATTGCTCATACAATCCCTGGAAAAGGGGTTGATTTTATGGAAAAGGATTTTAGATGGCATGGGATTCCACCAGATTCAGCTGATGTAAAAGGTGCTCCTCCTAAAGGAGAACAAGCAAAAAAAGCTTTGAGCGAGCTTCGAACTCTACAAGGAAAGATTAGGAGTGAACATGAATGATCCTCATTTAAACCCAAAAGTTTTTGATGAAGATATCGAGCAAGTTCCATCCAGAAATGGATATGGAGAAGGACTTGTTTTGGCCGGCGAAGAGAATAAAAATGTTGTGGCACTCTGTGCGGATTTAACAGAAAGCACAAGGACCCAGGGCTTTGCAGAAAAATTTCCTGAAAGATTTGTAGAAATAGGGGTTGCAGAACAAAATTTAGCAACAGTTGCCTCCGGCATGGCTGCTGTTGGGAAGATACCTTTTATTACATCTTATGCTATGTTTTCTCCAGGAAGAAACTGGGAGCAAATAAGAACCACAATTTGTTATAACAACCAGCCTGTTAAAATAATTGGATCCCATGCAGGTATTTCTGTTGGGCCGGATGGTGCAACTCATCAGGCTTTGGAAGATATGGCCATAACCAGAGTATTACCTAATATGGTTGTTATTGCTCCAGCTGATGCAATTGAGGCTAGAAAAGCAACTGTTGCTATAGCACACCACCCACAACCTTGTTATATAAGGTTGTCCAGAGAAAAAGTTCCTGTTATTACAACCGAACAAACCCCATTTGTGATTGGTCAAGCTGAAGTTTTTGCTGAAGGAAAGGATGTTGCAATTATTGCATGTGGACAGATGGTATATAGAGCCTTGCTGGCAGCAAAAGAACTAGAAAAGCACAAAATATCACCTCGAGTAATAAATTGCCACACTATTAAGCCTTTAGATAGTAAAACTATTCTAAAAGCTGCAGAACAATGTGGGGCAATAGTTACTGTTGAGGAACATCAAGTTACAGGAGGTTTAGGTGCTGCAGTTGCAGAAGTAGTTTCCCAAAACTTCCCTGTACCTATGAAGATTATAGGAGTTGAGGATAGATTTGGAGAATCTGGGGATCCAAATGAACTACTGGAAAAATTTGGATTAACAAAAGAGGCTATTATAAAAGCTGTAACTTCTGTTTTGAGGATGAAAGATAAGTAACTTGGGGAAAAACTGGACTTATTGACATATCCCCCTATAGGGGATATCATTTAATTGTATGTACAGGCCAAAAGATACCCAAGAAAGAATTCTTCATAGATTAAAAATTGCCCAAGGACATCTTAACAAAGTTATTAAAATGGCAGAAAATAATGAATATTGTATTGATGTTATCCATCAATCCCAAGCTGTTCAAAGAGCTTTAGAAGAAGCAGATGCTCTAATGTTAGAAAACCATCTTAAGACTTGTGTAGTTAATCATATAAAGATGGGTAAAGCCCAAAAATCAACAGAAGAAATAATAAAGATTTTCAAAAAAAGCGGTTTCTAAAATGATTACAAATGAAATTAAAAAAACATTTGATGTTAAAGGAATGCACTGTGCTTCCTGTGTCAGGGTAATTGAAAGAACCTTACAAAAAGTTGAAGGGGTAAAAGATGCTACTGTTAACCTGGCTACTAACAAAGCAACTGTCAGCTACGAGGATCACACTTCAGAACATGATATGGCATCAGCAGTTAAAAAAGCTGGTTATGAGTTAATGGTAGAAGAAAAACCTATGGAAGGGATGGGCCATGACCATATGGCTATGGGAGATGATGCTAACTTAAAACAAAATGTTCTCATTTCCCTGCCGTTGGTTTTTATAAGTTTTGTAATTATGCTATGGGAAATCTTTTTTCCTATGAATTCTGTTATAAAAGAATTCTTTCATCATCTGTTGCCTTTATTTGCTACCTACATGCTATTTGTAGTTGGCAGGCCATATCTTTTAGGAATGTGGCGGTTTATAAAGTATACGAGAGCAGATATGGATGCTCTGGTGGGAATTGGAACTTCTGTTGCTTTTCTATATAGCTTTGTTATTACAGCTTTTGAAGAACCACTCAAAAGTTATTTAAATACAGAACATACTTATTATGATGTAACTATTATTGTCATTGGGCTTATTACTCTTGGAAAATATCTTGAGGCAAGAGCAAAATCTCATACCTCTGATGCAATTAAAAAGCTTATCGGACTTGCCGCTAAAACTGCAAGAATAGTAAAAGATGGGAAAGAAATTGATGTGCCTATTGAAGAAGTTAGTGTTGGCGATTTAATCCGTGTTCGACCTGGTGAAAAAATTCCTGTTGATGGAAAAATAGTTGAAGGAGAATCTTCTATTGATGAGTCAATGGTGACAGGTGAAAGTATTCCTGTTGATAAGACAGTTAATTCTTTAGTTATTGGGGCAACTATCAATAAATCAGGCAGTTTCATAATGAAGGCCACAAAAGTTGGTTCTGAAACCATGCTTTCCCAGATAATTAAATTAGTTGAAGAGGCCCAGGGATCAAAAGCTCCAATTCAGCGGATGGCAGATACTGTATCTTCCTACTTTGTCCCAGCAGTATTAATACTCTCTATCCTTACTTTTGTAGGATGGGTTGTATTTGCTGGAAACTTCGTTTATGGTCTAGTAAACATGATTGCAGTACTCATAGTAGCTTGTCCATGTGCCATGGGTCTGGCTACCCCTACTGCAATAATGGTAGGGACTGGCAAAGGTGCAGAACATGGCATCTTAATTAAAGATGCAGAAAGTTTAGAGATTGCTAATAAAGTAAACGTAGTTATTTTTGATAAAACTGGGACATTGACTAAAGGTCAGCCATCTGTCACTGATGTCATTCTGGTGAGCGGAGCGAATCCAGAATCTAAAAAGAAAGGATTCTGGACAAGCCAGAATGACATTTTAAAAATAGCTGCCTCTTTGGAAAAGGGATCAGAGCATTCGTTGGCAGAGGCAATAGTTCAGGAAGCAGAAAAACAAAAAATAAACCTATCTTCTGTTAGTAAGTTTAAGGCGATTGCAGGACATGGGGTTGAAGGTGAAATAGAAGGTAAAAGGGTTGTTTTGGGTAACAGGAGACTTATGGAAAGAGAGAATATAGATATTACACACGTAAGGTCTCACCTTGCGAGGCTAGAAGAGGAGGGAAAGACGGTCATGATGCTGGCCCTTAATGGAAACTTAGTGGGACTGATTGCAGTTGCAGATACTCTGAAAGATTCTGCTAAAGCAGGCGTTGAAACGCTTCAGAGAAAAGGTATTGAAGTAGTAATGATTACCGGAGATAACCAAAGGACTGCCCAAGCTATAGCCAGAAAAGTAGGCATTAATAGAGTGTTAGCTGAGGTTTTACCAGATCAAAAAGAGGCGGAGGTCAGAAAAATTCAGGCCGAAGGTAAAAAAGTGGCTATGGTAGGGGATGGTATTAATGATGCGCCAGCTTTAGCTGCAGCGGATATAGGAATTGCTATGGGAAGTGGTACTGATATAGCAATAGAAGCGGCTGATATTACATTAATTAATAAAGATTTAGGAAGCGTTGCATCAGCTATTGAGCTTTCCAAAAAAACAATGAGAACAATAAAATTAAATTTATTCTGGGCTTTTGGGTATAATATATTATTAATACCTGTAGCAATGGGAATTTTATATCCAATTTGGGGAATTTTATTAAACCCTATTTTTGCATCCGTTGCGATGGCATCAAGCTCCATTTCTGTTGTAAGTAACTCATTACTTTTGAAAAGGATTAAACTAAATATATGAATCTTTGGCTAATCTTTATAACAGGTTTAACAGTGGGAGGATTGACTTGTTTAGCTGTGCAAGGAGGGCTTCTTGCGTCTGTTATTGCAGCAAGAGAGAGAAAATATGCCTTTTGGGCAACTGCAGTATTTTTAATCAGTAAGTTAGCAGCATATACAATCTTAGGCTTCATTCTGGGGACTTTTGGTGGAGCGTTAAATATTAATCCCGGAGTTCAAACTACAATGCAACTTATAGCTGGTCTTTACATGATTGCGGTAGCTTTAAATCTTTTAAATGTCCATCCTATTTTCCGTTATGTAATTATCCAACCACCCAGGTTTTTAACCAGAATGATAAGAAACCAATCAAAAAGTAAGGATTTATTTGCACCTGCATTTTTGGGGGCCATGACTATTTTTATTCCTTGTGGAACTACAATAGCCATGGAAACTTTGGCAATTGCCAGTGCCAATGCTTTGCTCGGTGCATCTATTATGGCTGTCTTTGTTTTAGGAACTATGCCACTGTTTTTTGGTGTTGGTGTTCTAACTTCAGCTTTTCAGGGTAAATTCTTAAAGCTTGCAGCATTTGCTGTTTTGTACTTAGGAATTAGCTCATTTAATGGATCGCTTGTGGCAATAGGTTCGCCAATAACTCTGCAGTCAATAAGAGATGCTATTCCTGTTCAAATTAACTTAAGTGGGAATGTCCCCGCAAGTGCAAACAGTTCTCTTATACCAATTATAAATGGTGTGCAAACTGCCAATATTTCAGTCCTCCCCAATGGTTATAGCCCCAACTATATTCAGGTTAAATCAGAAGTGCCTGTTAAGTTAAATTTATCAACTACAGGTGGTTTTGGCTGTACTGTAGGGTTTAGAATTCCTAAGTTAGGTATAACTAAAGATTTATCTAGAGAAAATCCAGTAACAGTTGAGTTTACGCCACAAAGACGGGAGAAAATTGCCTGGACTTGCTCTATGGGGATGTATACAGGGGTGATTGAAGTAATCTAATATGGTAGACATAATCAAGAAAAAATTAAAGATTGAAGGAATGTATTGCAGCTCCTGTGCTATGAATATTGATTTTGACCTTGAGGATTTAGATGGGGTAAAATCTGTTAAAACCAGCTATGCCAAACAAGAGTGTGAGGTAGAATTTGACCCTAAGAATGTAAATGAAGCTACAATTTTAGAGACTATTAAAAAAGCTGGATATACTGCTACACTGTAGGTATGTTCGACCTAATATCCGTTGGGGATGCCACGATTGATAATTTTGTATTTATCCATGATGCAGAAGTTAAGTGCAATTTAGATAAAAGTGCGTGTATGCTTTGTATTGAATACGGAGATAAAATTGCTGTTGATAAACTAGTTCATCTTGTTGCAGGAAATGCTGCAAATAATGCAGTTGGTGGAGCAAGATTAAAATTAGAATCTGCAATTTATGTAAATTGCGGATCTGATCCGGCTGGAAGACAAATAAAAGATAAATTAAAAGAGGAAGGGGTTGATACAAGATATGTCATCATAAATGAAGGGATGGAATCTAACTTATCAACGGTTATAAATTTTCAAGGAGAAAGAACAATATTAGTTTATCATCAGGCATGGAAATATAAATTACCTGATTTGGATAAATCGCGCTGGGTATATTTTACTTCTGTCTCATCATCATTTACCAATTCCAATTTACTTAAGGAGCTAGAAAATTACATTGAAAGAACGGGGGCTAAACTTTTATATAATCCGGGAACATATCAGATGAAAGCAGGGATTAAAAAAAATCCTAGACTTTTGTCTTTAACTGAAGCTTTTATTGTGAATTTGGAGGAGTCAAAAAGAATTTTAGGGCACAAAGATGAAGATGATATTGTTATAAAAAAGCTTCTTAAGGGACTTTCTGATCTGGGTCCTAGAATGGTGATTATTACGGATGGTGAAGAGGGATCATATGGGTTTGATGGGCAAAATTATTATCATTTAGGGATTTTTCCTGCTCATCTTTTAGAGATGACAGGGGCAGGGGACGGGTATGCAACAGGGGTTTTAGCAGGATTATCTTATGGAAAAGATTTAAAAGAGGCTATGAGGTGGGGAGCAGCAAATGGAGCATCTGTTGTAGAAGAAATTGGACCTCAGGCAGGACTTTTAACATATAATCAAATGCAGGAAAAACTAAAAGCAAATTCAAAAATAGTAGCAAAGGAGATTTAGGTGGATTTAAGTAAGTTTACTTCTAATGGTAAGTTTTTAATGTTGGCCTTGGATCATAGGGGTTCATTTAAGAAGTTGATGAATTCCACGTCGCCGGATTCTGTAGAGGATGATCAGGTGATTAAGCTTAAATCAGATATTATTCAAGCCTTAGCAAGCCAATTTAGTGGAGTTTTGATAGATGAGGCATGGGGAATTGAGGCTTGCAAAGAAGTATGCCAGGTAAAATCATTCCTGCTCCCCTTAGAGAAAACCGGATACACAGACGAAGAAGGAGAAAGAGTTACAGAACTTGAATACTCTGTGCAACAAATAAAAGAAATGGGAGCATCAGGAGCAAAGCTTCTTTTATACTTTAATCCAAATGCGCAGTCTGCCGGTAAACAGCTAGAAACAGCGAGAAAGGTAATGGAAGAATGTAAAAATAATGATTTCCCGTTCTTTTTGGAAATTGTGACATATGGGAATGGGAATGGGATGGTGGCAGAATCGGTAAAGATGCTTTTGGATGATGAGATTGTGCCTGATGTTTGGAAATTGGAATATCCTGGTAGCTTTGAAGCATGTCGGGAAGTAACCGGGTTGGTTGGGGAAACCCCATGGATATTACTAACAGGAGGGCAGAGTTTTGATGAGTTTAAGGCACAACTGGAAATTGCCACTGCCGGAGGAGCAAAAGGATTTTTAGCAGGAAGGGCACTTTGGCAGGAAGTATGTAGGCTGGAAGGAGATGAAAAACAAAAATTCTTGGCAGAAACTTTACCAGAAAGATTTAAAATTGTAGCAGAAATTTGCAATTCGTCACAATAGGCGTTTGACAAATGCCCTGTAGTATTGTATTATACCCAACCATATGGCGGCAGAACTAGATAAATTAGCTCAAATTTATGAGGGCAAAGGTAATAGACCAAGAGCAGCTTTGTATAAAGCTTTAGCAGCGGAAGAAAGAGCAATCGGTGGCCCAGAAACAGTTATACCTGTTACTTCCCCTGTATCTGAACAACCAGCCCAAGAGGTTATAGGAGAAGCTCTTCAACCCACACAAGAAACCAGACTATCAGTAGCAGAGTTAATTCCTACTATTTACGTTGTAACAAGACCAATAGAAGGATTAACAGTTCCATCCGCAGATCAGTTAGTAGAATCTGCTAGGGCAGAAATAAAATCAGATTTTGACAGAGATTGGGAAGTACCAACTCCTCCTCAAGATTTATTTGAAACATTGGAAGAATTTGCAGCCAGGGGTATTACTGGATTTGATAAGGTTTATTATCAGCCAGGATTACAGCTTAAGGAAAATGATAAGTTTTGGGAAGTTAGAGGCAGAGTAAAACCTGAGGCCCGTTTCTGGAAACAGATAAGAGATGGTAACTACCCAGAAGAGGTGACTAGATTACCAGAAGGTTGGTTTATTGGAGATAAAAGAGGTAAGCCAATGTAT
>JBBTSA010000008.1:0-17928 GCA_038064895.1 Patescibacteria group bacterium | reverse complement strand
GGGGTGGCTGACGGGTAACGCTCCCGCTACTTTCTGTTCCACAAACAGACGCTCTACTTTTGAGCTACAGCCACCATCTTGGTGTTGAACCCCCAACATTCCCGCCTGTGGCGGGACGCTCTGCCATTGAGCTACGACCTCCATCACAGTCACTATTTTATCAGATAGGGAGTTAATTCTCTAGAAAGGTGAAAGAATCTGGACGCACTAAATGATAACCTTGAGCTGCAAAACGAAGGACTCTGCTATCAACATATGAAGAATCAGCTACTATCAGGGTTGATGTATAGCCTTCATCAAGGGCAAGTAATCTTTGATTCATATGTTGTAACTCTACTCCCCAATAATTTAGGACATTCTGAACATTATCATATGCTTCTACAACCTGTCTAGCCCTGATGATTCTACCGTCCAATTCAGCTGGAGTATAACGGAAGGAAAGGTCAGTAAAGAATCTTAACATCCATTTTTCACTTCTATCCCACCTAAGTTTTTTATCTGATGGTACATGATTTAAATGGAAAGAATCATAAACAGCCCTGGTTGCTTCAAGACCCTGCATATCGGGATCAACCTGTTTAAGTAAGTGAATGAATATACTTAAAACTTCTCTAGAGTAGTAAACAAGCTCATAAGAAGCATCTCTTACTTGTCTTGTATTCCACTCCCCAGAGTTAATGTATACGGCTGTCTCTGGTGAACCCTGCATATAATCTATATATCATATTGTATCTAACTAAAAAAGCCCCTTGCGGGGCTTCCTTAGAGAACCTGTCAATTTCAGTTTTTAAGGCTGAAACAAAACTTTTGTCTTGCGACGAGAGTTTTTAACAGGTTCTGTCAATATATATGTTAAATATATCCCCTGTCAATAGGACAATATAGATCAAAATCAGTCAATATTGGTAATTAACCCTTGATATCATTTACACTGAAACGGTTTTATGTTCTATCTTATTAACTCTATTCTCCAGTTTATCAAATTCTTCCCTAGTGGGAGTATCATCTTCTAGATATGCAAGCTGCCTTCCCAGCTTATCAATTCTTTTAGTTAAATTTTTTTCAACACTGTCTATTTTATCCCCTAATCTTTCTTCAACTCCAGTTATTTTTTTGTCAAGTTTATCTATCTTGCTAAGTACCTCCTGCCTAAAAGTACTTTGTCCATTAATTATAGCCTGAAGCATTTTTTGGGTATTATTCATCAGTTAGAGTATACCTCGATTAATTAGTTATTTTCAATATTGAGTTTCCTTGCTTTGAGGATATATGAGCGTCAATATTGGCAATTATCCCCTGACAAACCTACAAGCATACATTGATGAATATTCTTGGAGATATAACAATAGAAAATATCAAGATAAAATGTTTGAAATATTAGTTAGTGAAGTAGCAAATGTAAAAACTATTGGGTAAATTTAAAAGTGGAGAGGATTTGATCAAAGCCACTCTTTCTTTCTGTTAATATGGGTGTTTTATCACCATAGACACCTTTAGCCTGCTCATCGCTGCTTACAGAATATGAGACAACATATACTTTGGAATTTCTTGCCATCACAATTGATTTACTTTCTCCACTAAACTCACCTGGATACTGATCCTGACAAAGTTCTGTAACAGTCTTCTCATCCACGATGCTTTTAAATTCAATCGCGTCACTTCCTAAAAATTTTACTTTTTTTATTTGATTCCTTGGATCTTTTGCGGTGCACAAAGTATTTTTATTAGCTTTAGGGGAGTTTTCTGATTGCTCTACCCAATTATCTAATGTGAGTGTTTGAGTATTATTGTATACATTGATATTTAAAGCATCGGAACCCATACCACAATCAGAAGCATTTGGAATATTACATAACTCTAGAGATATATAAGACAATAGATCCTCGGGTGGGTATAATGCTCTTTCTTCATGTAGAATGTAACCATTGGGATACCTTAGATTATAATTGGCCTTCGTATTTATATATGACCTCCAATTTACAGTCTCATCAGGAGTTGGTGATGGAGTTAGTTGGGCTATTGGTTGAGGAGCAGTTGGTTTAGCTTGTTTTTGATAAAGCAGGTATCCACCAGCACTTACTACAAACAAAACAATAATAGCTATAAGAATTGGGAGAAAATAATCCTTTTGTTTAAAAAGTTCTTCCTGAGGGGGTTGTTGACTAGTTTGGTTAGGAACAACAGGATCTTGGATTGGGTTGTTTGTTTCCATAGCTGTATTATTTCAAAAACTAGATGAGATTACAAATAGAGCTACCTTTTCTTTTTATCAAATGGTTCTTGTTTTGTACTTTGTTGAATTAGTTTAATTCGAATAAGTGAGAATCAAACTCTGTTTATTAAATGTTTCTTTTTTAATTTCTCCTGTTTTAATAACTTGATGTAATAATTTGTCTTTAGTGTTTTTCTTATGTCTTTTTAGAATTTCTTTTTTAGTTAATGGTTTCATATTATTTTTCCTTAGAGAATTTTAGAATTTGGTTTTTCTTAAGAATTACATACGAAGAACAATTTTTAGAGAGCGCTCTGCTTATGAAATTCTCGAAGCCAATATAAACAATCTTTTTCTTTTCATCCTTAGCAGTTTGGATAGCTGGCAGAAGATCAGTGTCAGATGAGATTAGATAACAGACGTCATATTCATTCTTGATTGCTCCACGGACTATATCTACTGCAATCTGCACATCAACTCCTTTTTCATGAAACTTGCCATCTGACATTAGAAGATATCCAAGTTTTACTTTTATAGCCTGCTTCCTTAAATGAGAGAATAAAGACTGCTGGCTTGCATATAAACTTTCAGATTTCTTATTGCCAGGGTATTTCTTAATCTCACCAACATAATAAATGATTTGAGCTGATTGACCGTTAGTTAGTTCTTTGACCAATCCTGCATAATCATAGTTAGTGAGATGAACTTCTGAGGAATTCTTTTTAATTTTATTGTAAAAATTGCTACCATCAAATTGGACTAGGATTTTTCCCATGTTCCTATTCTACAACTAAGATCTGACAAATAAAAACCCCCAGGTCGGTAAGGAACTGGGGGGAGTTAGGATTTAATACTAACATATTTTACCTTATTGTACAACTACATGAGGTGTGGGTATAGGTGCGTCAATATTGGCAATTATTTTAAACTGTATTTATCAATGGCTGGGAAAAAGAGTGAGATTGGCCAGGGAGTGGAGTGAGTTTTACCCCTTCTGTAATGAGTTGTCCATCTACCTAATAATCTATAATCTGGGTCCAGGATCAGTACAGCTCTGATTGCTGCCTGGTATAATTTATATACTACCTCATATTTTGAATGATCTAATCTATCAACTAACCTCCTCATTTTTGGGTTATCCCTCTCATTTATTACTTGTTGAAAGGATAAAAATGTAATTTCAGTACATCTTTTCTCATATAATCCTGGAATAGTCCAGAAATGAGTACTGGAAGCAATATCCAAAAGATTTGACCAGTTATTTTTTTTGGCAAGATCTAAAAATATCTTAACTTCCTCATCAGTTGATATTGCATCACCCCCTATAAAAACAGATTCCGCTGGTACATGGTATCTACCTACAGCATCTTTTGCCATAAGCTCTGCTGAAGAGGGGTAATCACCACCCCATATGTGTCCACCTGCCAGCACAATGTTTTTTACTAATCCTTCCTGATACATTAATACAGCAGCTCTTACCCCAAGCCTTGCTCTAAGAGATGGTATTACTGGTCTATCTCTCCCTAGTTTATCTTTCCCTTGTGAAAGCCAATATCCATGTACTAATACTGCATCAAACCTATTTTCCTTCATTTTTGCTTAAAAAAAGTAATAGGGTGAAGTAAGATTGATATTATATCTGGACTTAAGGCTTCGAAATCTAATATATTTACTCCGGAGGAAACTTTTTGGCTTATGGTTTTAGATCGGTAAAACGGCTTTTCTAGGGTGAAATCGAATGTGTATTCAGGAAGCAAATTTCTAGCCTCAAATTCTTCTGATTGACCGCTTTCAGAGATATAAACTTTTTGTACACTTTCTCCAACCCCGATTAAATCGGGGCCAACAGCTCCTTCTATACGGAGCAGATATTCTCCTTTAGCATATTTTTTCCACTTTAAAGCACTTTTAACCTGTAAAATAACAGGATCTTTAACTTCTGTTGTAAATTCAAAGGGAGGAGAATCAAACTCTCTATCTCCTTCAAAAAGATTTAAGACAACCTTATACATCCCCTTTTCAGGAGCAGTAAGATGCAGATAAAATGTAAATTCTTCTCCCGGCTCAACAAGTGTGTTGTCAGGAAAGCCCGCTTCAAGTTTAAGTTCCTGCTCACCCGACACTGGCAGAAGATTTATTTGCTCACGGTCATTCCAGATTGACTGACCAATATTTTTAAAAGTTAGAGAAATATCATAGCTTTCTCCTGAAACAATAGTTGAATAGATCTCACCCTTCACAAGCTGTGCCTTATTTTCCTGCACAGGTCTTCCTGAAACTTTAGGCACATTTTGTATTGTCTTAAACTGGGGATAATAAGTTGAATTATTACTTGTTTTGAATGAGAAATGATCAAATGGTTTTTCCAAATAACTTAAGATAAATGGTGTGACAGCAACAATTCTTTGAGGAGTCCATGCATTTTCAAACGCATTTTTGTAATATTCCGCAACCGTATCCGCAGAGGGGTAATTTGGATTATAATTTATACCTTCCGCATGTTGCCAGCCTGTTTCAGTAATAAACACAGGAAAATTTTTAGTTACACCAAACTGTCCTAGAAGCTTAAGTTCCCAAAGATAAGTCCTAACGCTACCGCGCCCAATATTACCAGGTGAACCGGTAAAATTAGGTTGGGGGTAAGAGTGAGATACCCAACCATCCAGTTTATTAAATATTCCGGGTACTTCTTCTTCCATTTGCCTCATGAAAGTAACTTGATCCTCAAATTGTGGAGGTTTTGAGGGCGTGGAAGCATCAAACCCCGCATTGAGTACAAAAAAGTCTCGATTTTTATTTTTAAGTGCTGTGATAGTCTGATCTAAAACTTTTGCATACATTTTAGCGTCAACAAAATTTCCCCATTCCTTACCATGATTAGGTTCATTATAAATTACTACATACCTGTTTTTAACCGGCCAGTTTAAGGAATCCAAAAAGTCTGCCCAAGCTTCATACTCTTTTTCGTACGGTCTTTCCCAGTGTGCATTCAGGGGTTTTGTTGCAAGCCTTACAATAGGGATAAGATGTCTTCTTCTTAAGTCATTAAAAAATTCCTGCCACTTGCTTTCATTTCTGTCCCTGCTTTCTATTAAAACAGTTATATAGCCCCAATCACCTCCTGTAGAGTTAACTAAAGAAGCAGCAGGTGATGATTCATCAGGAGTAGCTTGGATTATATGTATCCCAAATTTATTATTAGGTACGGAGAGAGGATCAACAACCGCAAGGGTAGGATTTAGGGTATAGGGTATAGCCACTAGGAAAAAGACGAAAGAGATAAGAGGAAACACAAACTTTTTCATGAAGGCATATTCTACCACTTAAGTAAAATATTGAAATAGGAGGACGTCTTTGCTAAACTGCTTCCCATGGCTGTTGAGAATAGCATAAATGCAATTCCTCATGCGGAAAGGATTGCAATGGTGTCCAGAATACAAAAGACCATACCCCGTGAGAGCATAAGAATACAAGAGGTTGTGGGTAAGCCAAACGAGATGTGGGGATTTGTTTGTTTGCCTCTTCCGCATATTTTTAGGGCTGGGCCTTCGCATAAAGGTCTTACTTTTATAAGGAATGGTATGAATATGACTACCGAATGGGGATTTGTGCATGCACCGTATAGACCCTCCAATTTTCATCCGCCCCTCTTCACGGAATCTATAACAGAGGAGGACATGCGGTATATGCTTAGGCGTTTAAGGGTGGGTAGACGGAAAATAGAGCTTGCAGCCGAAGACGAGGAGATCCCACTATTGTATAGGGCGGTATTAGGGAAGAAGGGTAATGTTTATGATGAGTTTAACAGCCGCTATTTCAGTGATAGGATTTTGAGAGCGGCATATGGTACTGCTGTAAGCATTGTATGTGATGAAAAGATGACCCAAGTTTATCCTTCCTCTTGACTTTCGGATTTTCTTCGGTTATATATTAGAATATCATGCTGGAAATCCAGGAACCTATTGATGTTTGGGTGTTATTTTCTAAAAATCACATTCAACCATCTGTTTTCTTCTGGCATGGAAGACAAATAAAAATAGAAAAAATCAATCTGGTTCATACTTCAAAAAACGGTGGGAATATTTTTTACCATTTTTCAGTTTCATCCTGTGGAAATTTCTACAGATTAAACTTAGATACAAGTAAGATGAGATGGATATTGGAGGCGGTGGAAGAAGAATAAGTACCAAGTGTCCAAGCACCAAGTACCAAACAATGACCAAATTATAAAATTTAAATTTTTAAAATGCGCAGCATTTTGCACATTGATTTTAATAGCTACTTTGCCACAGTTGAGCAGCAGGCAAATCCAAGATTAAGAGGAAAGCCTATTGGTGTGACAGGTGGGGATAGATTACAAAGAACAGTTATTGGGGCAGCTTCAATTGAGGCCAAAAAGTTTGGAGTAAAAACCGGCATGCATCCATATGAGGCCAAAAAACTTTGTCCAGAGATTATTTTAGTTAAAGGAGATTCTGATAAGTATTTGGAGGTAACTAAAAAGTTTTTAAATATTATTAAAGACTTTAGTCCATATGTGGAAGTGTTTAGTATTGATGAAGTGTTTATAGATTTATCACACCTCGGAGGTGTAAACCAGGTTGCAACTTCGCTCACCTCCGAGGTGAATGTGGCCAGAGAGATTAAATCTAGAATCCACTCTGAAATAGGTGAATGGATGAGGGTATCTATTGGAATTTCATATAATAAACTTTTGGCAAAACTAGCCTCAAATCTTCAGAAACCTGATGGATTGGTGGTTATCCCAAACCATACTGAAGCCATAAAAATTCTGGATAAAATAGAATTGGATGAAGTTTGTGGAATTGGGTCCAGGATAAAAAGAAGACTTAATAATATGGGAATATTTAATTTTTCCCAGCTAAGATTTGTTCCACTTCCAGCACTTCTGGCTTCATTTAAATCTTATGGACAAATTTTATATAACATGGCAAGGGGAGTGGATGAATCCCCTATTATCCCTTTTTATGAAAAGGAGGAGGTTAAATCAGTAGGCCACAGACATACAATAGACCATGATACTGCTGATCCGACAGAAATAAAACAGATTCTCCTCAAATTGACAGAACTTGTGGCAAGAAGACTCCGGGCTAAAGAATTGGTTGGGAAAACAGTTCACTGTTGGTATAGACAAGCATTTCACCTCCGAGGTGAAGCTGAGTTGTCACCTGGATCACACCTCGGAGGTGTATTCTTAGGAGATGGGATGCAATTAACCATCCAGTATACCTCCGATGGATTGGAGATTTTCCATGCTGCATGGAGGATTTTCCAGACTATATGGTCCGGTGGGAAAATTAGAATGGTAGGTATTTCCATTTCAAATCTTAAACCCACTCACCCACAAAACCTTTCTCTTTTACCGGAAACAAATAGGGCAGAAATCATTCTAAAAGCAATTGATAAAATAAATGATAAATTTGGTGAATTTACCCTGCAGCGTGGTGTACTTCTGGGCTCACAGCAGATGCGCCGCAAACCCAATCCTTTCCTTGCAGACAGAAGGTTTAAGCTGTAGACTATACCTCATACAATGAAAATAGTGGTGACTGGTGGGGCCGGATTTTTGGGATCACACCTTTGTGACAAACTAATTGAACAAGAACATCAAGTTATTTGTGTTGATAACCTAATTACAGGTGATGAGAAAAATATATCCCATCTAGAGGCTAATCCTAATTTTAAATTTATTAACCATGATGTTTCCTGGGGTTTACCGGAAGGGATGGTAGCTGATCAAATCTATCACATGGCTTCTCCTGCATCCCCTAATAAAAATAACCCTAAAAGCTATATTGCCCATCCCTTTGAAACCATGAAAATAAACACCATGGGTACCATGAAACTTTGTGAACAGGCAGTTAAAATGGGAGCTAAGTTTTTATTTGCATCAACTTCCGAGGTTTATGGTAATCCACTGGAGCATCCACAAAAGGAAACATATAATGGGAATGTTTCTATAAATGGACCAAGGGCTTGTTATGATGAATCCAAAAGATTTGGAGAAACCATAGTTTCTGCATACGTGAGATCCAAAGGCTTGGATGGGGTGATTGTTAGAATTTTTAATACCTATGGACCGAGAATGGCTGATGACGGAAGGGTAGTAATTGAATTTGTAAAGGCAGTCATGGAAGATAAACCTCTTCCTGTTTTTGGAGATGGTAAACAGACAAGGTCATTCTGCTATGTTTCCGACATGGTAGATGGACTCATAGCCGCTATGGGAAAGGGAGAAAAGGGCGAGGTATATAATCTGGGAAATCCTATTGAGTTTACAATTTTGGAACTGGCTCAAAAAGTCAAGGAATTAGCCGGCTCCAAATCTGAAGTGGAACATCTACCCTTGCCAGAAGATGATCCTAAACAAAGGTGCCCGGATATTACAAAAGCTAAGGAAAAATTAGGCTGGGAGTCTAAAGTAAATCTTGAGGAAGGTTTAAAAAAACTAATCCAGCATATCTCCCATTAAGTTAGTTGACAGCACATTCCCCGATATACATTTGACACCTGGATTAGTCCTAAGTCTCCTTGAAACCCAAGATTATATTTAAATCAATAGCTTGCGCCCTCAGAGGGATTCGAACCCCCAGTCTAACGCTTAGAACGCGCTTGCTTTATCCGTTAAGCTATGAGGGCAATTTTTCAAAGTTTTCTAAAAGCCCTAATCTCCACCCCGTTATTCTTCTAAACAAATTCTTGTCTGAAATAACTATTCTACAAGTACCCATATAGGAGGGATTTCTTCTACCTCTTAATAGAGTTGGTTTTATATGGGTTTTATTAAACCTAGCCAATGGTATTCCAGTAATCTGTGACCAGTACTTTTCCGATTCATTTTGATCATGTAGAGTCATAATACTTAAGTAAATTCTAAACTTTGACTCTGGAACATTACAAATTTTTCTAAACCACTTCATCATAAATCGAATCATCATGGGATCAGCATTTGTAAAACCAACTCTCTCTTGAGTTTTATCGCCTTCCGCCCAGTAGAGCATTACGCCAGTTATAAAAAAGGGGTCTGCAATTTTTTCTTGAGCTTCAACTCTTGAAACGCTTATAATTGACTTTGTAATCTCTATTCTTTTCTGGTGATTTGCAAATGCGCCTTTAAGTCTTCCCTTATCAGCACCTGTTCTAATCCTTGCTAACAACCGATTCTTTTGCTTTTGTGATAATTCGATATCCTTAAGCCATCCGTTCAAGGTACTTTTAGAGAGTTTTGGAATTTTTTCGATTATTTCACTAAAACTCAATCCTTTTTTTCTTAATTCCCGAGCCAAAATCCTATCATCCAATCTTATTCTCATAAAATAGACTATATACTGCTGAATATACTACTTGTCAGTTCTATTGTCAATGTGCAAGATAACAAATTCCTCATCCTATTTTACCAGTTGTGAATTTCCTTGACAAATAGTAGCTTGTTTTGGTATCTTAATAGGATGACTATTGCTGTCAGGGTATCTGCCATTTTAATCCTCTTTAGTGTTTTCCTTATGATCTCTTATCCAGTTTGGGCCGAAGATGCAACATCATCAACAACCAGAAAAGACAGAATTAAAGAAAGAATAGAAACCAGAAAAGAAAATATTAAAGAGCGGGTTGAGACAAGAAAGGAAAACGTTGCTCAAAGAATTGACAGTAGAAAAGCTGCTATGGCATCCCGTGAAGCTGCCCTAAAGGCTAAACTAGATGCCTTTAAGGATAAGAGAAAAGCAGAGATTACAGAAAGAGTCAGCACAAATCTTAACAAAATAAATGAAAAGCACACTCAAATGATGCTTAAATTTTTGAGCAGGGCTTCTGAAATTTTAACTAAACTGGAAAATAGAGTTAACCAGGCGACTACTGATGTAAAAGACGTAACAGCTGCCAAGACAGCTATAGAAGAAGCTAAGAACTCCATAGCCTCTGCAGAAGCTGCTGTAAATGCACAAGCGGACAAGGACTATACTATAGCAGTAAGTTCTGAAAACAGGGTAAGGGTAGATGCACAAAGCCAAAGGAAGAAACTTCACGATGATTTAAAAGCTGTTAGGGAACAGGTCGTAGCTGCTAAACAAGCAGTTGCAAATGCAATTAGAGTTGCAAAATCCGGAAAAGTAGAAAGTCCTTCGACAAGCTCAGGACTAAAGGAGGCAACAAGAAGTGGACAATAATCCAAATACTCAAGCATCCATTAATACATCACCTGCTCCCCAAGCAGCACCTGTGCAACCAGTAACCAATGTTGTACAGGAGCCTCCATCCGGTGGAAATAAAAAAATGCTTTGGGCAATTTTAGGGCTTGTGGTCCTAATTCTAATAGTAGGAGGTATATACTGGTATTTAGGTCAAGGTAGAGGAACATCTACTCCTGCTAAAGCCACTCCAAAGCCTACTGCTGCAACAAGTGTGGACACACTTGAAAAAGACCTAAATTCTACTTCTTTGGATGATCTGGATAAAGAGTTTTCTTCAGTAGATACTGACCTTCAAGGACTCTAATTTAACCAATAAACTCCTTTAATTTTGCTTCAATATCCGGCTTGCGAAGTTTTATCAATGCTTCAGCCTCAATCTGTCTGACTCTTTCACGACTTACTCCCAGTGCCTCGCCGATTTCACTCAATGTTTTTTTACACCCATCCTCCAATCCAAATCTTAAACTAACCACCCTCTGTTCCCTAGGCAAAAGATTTGCTAAAACTTCATTAATACTTTGCCTCATCCCCTCATTATCCGCATAAATATCAGGGGCAGGTATATTCTTATCCCGAATAAAATCCGCTATGGTTGCTCCATCTTCATCTTCACCAACAGGTGTTTCAATAGAAATTGTAAATTGCGCTGCCCCCATAATTTCTTGCACTCTCTTGGCTGTCAATCCCATGGCTTTTCCTATTTCATCATACGTGGGTTCATGATCAAGCTGCTGCTGTAAGTCCTTTTCCACTCTTAGGATATGTCCTATTGAATCGATTACATGAACAGGTATTCTAATAGTTCTTGACTGATCTGCAATAGCTCTGGTAACTGCCTGCCTGATCCACCAGTAAGCATAAGTTGAAAAACGGAAGCCTTTTGTATAGTCATATTTTTCAGCTGCCCTGCTGACCCCAATATTTCCTTCCTGAATCAAGTCTTGAAGCAGCAGACCTCTACCCTGATATTTTCTGGCCACAGATACCACCAGTCTTAAATTTGCCTCAACCAGCTTATTTCTGGCATTATGGCCTTCTGCTACCTGTCTTTCTAATGCCTGCTTTCTTTCAATATCCAGAATGGTTGAGATTGCTGGATCATAGAGCTGATCTTTGGCAACTCGACCTTCCGAGCACTGCCTGCCTAGTTCTATTTCCTGCTCCGGTGTTAAAAGTTGTACCCTACTTATATCTCTTAGATAGATACCGGAAATATCATTTCCCGGCATGTCACTATCTAATTCCGCTTCTATTTTTACCAAATCATGATTTGTTGGTTCTTCTAACAGGGGACGATCCAATATATTCCGAGGTGGGAATCCATTAGATTTGGGCATCTCATCTGCCCACCTTTGATGACCCCGCACTGAAAATTTTGTGTTTGCCTTTACTCTTCCTTCTTCCAGTACAGGAAGGGATATTTGTCCCGGGAATGTTTCCATTTCAGATCTCATAAATTCCTAGCTCATTTTAGCAACTTAACATGGGTATATTCTACTGATAATGATCGTTAATATCAACAATTTCTACTTTGTAAATTAATTCAAATGGGATTCTTCCCTTTGTAGATTTAATTTCGCCGGAGTTGTGTTCCTTAATTCTGTTCTCTAAATTACTAGTACAACCCACATAGGTTCTCTTATCTTTTAAGCTTCGGAGAACATATACATAATGCATTGATGTTTTATTGAGCCCGCCTCCTCGTCCATTTTCTTTGAAAATGAGACGGGGGCGAGGCTAAGAGCGGGAGACGCAAATTATTTTGAACCGCTATGCACTCAGATACTGCTTCACTTTATCAAATTAATGGAGGCATATCAAGAAAAAGAAGAAATTTTCTGATAAAATATCTATAATATGAGCGGGTTGGAACAAAAAAATACAAGTCTTAACCCTTCTGAAGTATCAGAACGTATTACTACAAGGTTTACTGATGATGTGACAGAATCTATACATTTTATAGAAAGTAACCCTTTATTGGTTGTTAGTGGAGCAATCGGTATTGGAAAAACAACTTCATTTATTCCGCTTTTAAATAGATTATTAATGGACCACGGATTTAGTGTGCAACTTTTCGATTGGCAGAGATATGACGATGCAATTGATACGAGTGGTATTTTAGAAGCTGAAGTCGATAAATTACCCGCCGTAACGAGAGGAGTTCTTATTATTGATGAAGCCCGATCAATAATCGATGATGGAGAGGATGTAACCCGATATGTGTTACAGGTTTCTCACGATAAGGGATACAAAGTAATAGCAGTTCACCCTTATTATCATGGCCAAGAAAACGCTAGGTTTAAATATATAGCTGCTTGGCGCAGCGCTGAAGAACAAGTAAGTGGTCACCCTATTACCGCTTATACTCTTAACCCGAAGGCTTTAGAATCCTCTTTGGCAAGGGACTATCTTACGGTAAAAGGATACTCCCCAGAAGTAATCGACATTCTTGTGAGAATTTTACCTCTTAAAATGGTTCTATTGGGACAAGGTTGGAATGTTCAGAATCCAAAAGAAGCTTTGAGAGATATCTCTAGAATGTATAGACCATGGTTCGAAGAGGACCTTTTAATATCCAAAGAAGACTTCAATCATATAAACCAAGCATTAAAGATTGTTCAATCCAAATGAAAAACTGCTTTTTTACATTGAACCCTTTTGAACCTTAAAGTATTCTTTAAGTTCCCTTCTTCCAGCTCCACTTTTCCAATACAACTCTCTTTTCTTTGCTTCAGCTGAGGTATCAAATTCTTCAGTAAATAGTAGCTTAAAAGGAATTCTGTGTTTTGTGGAATTTACATGTCCTAAGTTATGTTGCTTGAATCTTCTTTCAAAGTCATCTGTATAGCCTACGTAAGTTTTATAGTCTTTTAGACTCTGTAAAACATAAATATAATACATGGATAAGGAGCGGGCCAGCCTCGCCTGAAAGGCGGGCGAGCCTCGCTCTTTTGACTTTGTCAAAAGAGCTCGTTTACGAAAAAGTTCGGACTAAATTCCGATCGCAAAGGTAGCGGCGCGGCTACTCTTCGCGCCGCCTCTATCCGCTCGCCTGCCCGCCTCTGGAGGGGCCTTCGGCCTCGCTCTAGTATTTTTTGCAAAGCCAGAAATGCGCGCGATTTTTATTATTTATAGTCCCGCTCTGCGGGACAGGTAAAACAAGAAACACAAAAGGTCAAAATGTTTTCTTGGCCCACCCTTCCCGTGCGCGAAAACTTTTTACTCCCTATATTATATAGAAAATTTATAGAAGTTGGAAGCAATTGGCCATTTTCCACCATTCTGGCCAATTTGAATTTGCATAGTTTGAGAAAAGTTGCAATAATATTCTTGCATGAATGCTGAAGAATATAGAAAAAAGTTAGAGTTAGATATACTAAAGATTATTGAAGAGAAATTAAGAAATGGACAAATGGATGTAGAAAGAGCTAGGTCTATAGCCCGAATGGTTTTAGATAGGCTTCACCCACCATTAACTTTGGAACAAATTTATCAGATAGCTCCAACATTAGATGATCATTTTGCAGAATTGGCAGCAGCTATATTACCGATTGCACATGAGCAGGAGGAAAGAGTTAAAACAATTGTTACTGAACATGCACAAAAACTTATTAAGCAAGGTAAGATAGAAGAAGCAACCTCCGTAATGAAGCAAGTAACAGAGAAAAAAGTAGTATAATAAATTTATGGCTGATAACATATCAGAAATACCTAAAGGTCCACCTCAGGAAGGTCATGTTGGTAAGGTTGTATTTCCAACTAAAGAAGGCGAGGCTCCTCGTGTTGAAGCCATCCATACAGCAGAGAGTATCCAGGCAGCTCTTGCTAAAAGATCACCTGATCAAGTATTGGAAATGATAGCAGGACAAGAAAATCCATTATCTCTAAAATCTTTTGGCTCCTCAGAAGCAAGTATTAAACACCCAGATAGAGATGAAGATGCAATAGCTATCGATATGAGATCTGGAATAGCTATGGTTTTTGATGGAGTGGGAGGGGCTACTGATGGAGATAAAGCAAGTAGGGCTGCTAGGAATCTCACAGCGGAGAGGCTTAATAATATACCTTTAAATACTGACCCAGAAATTGCAAAAAACTCGGTAAGAAACGCTTTACAAGAAGCATCTCAAAAAGTGCATACTGAAGTGCCTGGTGGAGGATCAACTGCTACAGTTGTTAAATTCATTGAAAGTGGAGGCCAACGAAGGGCGATCATTGGTCAAGTCGGCGACTCTAGAGCCTATATCTTACGAGGTGATTCTTTAAGACAAATTACATCAGATCAAGGACTTGTATCTCTTGCAAAATTAGATAAACCGGATGAGATTGTTGAGCAAAAACGCATAGGATTAAAATTAGATCAAGTTGCGACTCCCCAAGATTTAGCAAACCTAACTGCTCAGGAAAGATATTTTTGGGATAATAGAAATCTAATAGACAAGATGGTAGGTGATGAAACTATTGAACCGCAAATTTATCAGGTAGCATTGCAGGACGGAGATAGAATTATCCTAACTTCTGATGGCGTTCATGATAATCTTACTCAAGCAGAGATTGACCGAATAGTTAAAAGTAATCCTCCAGATTTGGCAAAAGCTCTTACAGAAAAAGCTAAAGCAAGGTCTCAAGATGCAAGTCATGTCAGACACAAGCCGGATGATATTTCAGCGGTAGTAGTTGATGTAGAACCAAGAGGACAAGCATCTGCGGGAAGAGTTGAAGGAAATCAGATTAATAGGTTTGACCAACAACAATCTGCACCACCAGATGGAGAGAAACCCACACAAACTGAAAAACCACCACAGGTACATGATTTACAGGGAGGGAAGGAAATAACTTTAAACTACGAAGGTAAACCTATAAAAGTTATTCTTCCTGCAGGACAGGTTTTAGAAGTTGGAGATCCGAGAAATCTTAACATTGAAGGTTCAGATTTAGATGGGATAATTATAGACCGTAGCGATTTAAAAACGAATGATTTAAGGCGTAATGAATTTGGTTATAAGGGGTTGAGAGAGGGAGAGAAGGTGATACTTGGAAGATTAAGTCCTGGAAGATTTAGATTTGGAACTGAAGTATCTCGTCAGCATTTGGAAATTAGTAGAGAAAAAGGTCAGATTGTTATTCGTGATCTAAATTCTAAATATGGTACAAAGGTAGAAACGTCTTAAACAATAATGTCTTTAGTACCTGAACCATCACAACCAAATAGTCAAGAAGTTAATCCATTAAGTCCGCAAGAACAAACAGAGATTGTAAATAATAGGACAAGGATAACGGAGGCTATTCAAAAGGCATTAGGTGATCAACTTAGATCTCGAGACGATGTTTCATTTGAAGGACATGTTGGGCCTGCTTGGTTTTCAAATCTTAGAATGGTACACATTCCTTCAGAGCGTCAAGAAAATGGTGAAGCTCCAGTATGGCGGTTACGTCTTGATGGATATCGGGACGACAGAGTACCTAACCATAATTTACCTGCTGATCCTCTGCTGGATACAAACGGAATTAGCCCAGCAGTTGTTGAATTATCACTTGATGAAGAAGATTCTACAAAAGATATAGTCAGGGTTTTACCAAGCATAGTTATTTCTATGGAATATGATCTGTCCCCTAAAGGTATTTTAGAAGGTATTAGGTTTGCTAAAAATGAAGGCCGTCAAGTAGAAGAACTTACTCAAGAACAAGCTGAAGCAAAATCACAGAAATCGCGGGCTGAATATTTTGAAAAATATCATGAGGAATTTGCTTTGGCTGCAACACGCACTCCAACGCCAAATGATTATCAAGTATTTTCTAAAAGTGCTGAAGTAATAGAGGGTATGGTGAGATTATATGGTGATGACACTTTCCAAACACCACAAGCAACAGTTCAACATTAAATAATTTTTACCTTACTTAGTAGGGTCGTTGTTTACACAATTCATACTAGACAAACCCATAAATAATTTGGTATAAAAAAATGTGTAACCAAACTTTCCTTTCGGCTTTTTAATGGCCGCTTTGGACAGATCCGTAAGGATTTGGTTACAACCAGAGCGGCCATTTGAAATTGTAAATGTTCTTTAAAATTTTTGCGTTTTTTGTGGTTGCTAAAGCAACCAGTTCAGCCGACAGTTTTTAGAGCGAGGCCGAAGGCCCCTCCAGAGGCGGGCAGGCGAGCGGATAGAGGCGGCGCGAAGAGTAGCCGCGCCGCTACCTTTGCGATCGGAATTTAGTCCGAACTTTTTCGTAAACGAGCTCTTTTGACAAAGTCAAAAGAGCGGGTGAGGGGAGTCGGACCCCTGACGTTCACTTTGGAAAAGTGACATTCTACCGCTGAATTACACCCGCCTACGTTATACTGTTTATTCTAACTGAAATTTTTGAGCTTGACAAGGAATCTAATGGTAGAATATTAGGTAATGCTTAAATTTTTAATATTGGGAATTTTGCTGATTTTGTGTGCCTTTCTTTGGTATGGAAGTCAGAAACTGCAAGTTGTTACAAATAAAACTATTAAGCCTGAAGTTCCTGTTTCTGCAAACCTAAAGCCATCTCCTACACCTCTTCCTATTCCCAAACATTCCGGCCGCAAAGTAAGAGTTCCAATTCTAACCTATCACTACATTGGCAATAATCCAAATCCGGAGGATAAAACAAGAGACAACCTGCAGGTTACTCCTGATAAGTTTGAGGAGCAGATGAAATATCTTTCGGAAAATGCTTATAACCCCATAACTTTGGATACCTTATATGAAGCCTTGAAAGGGGGATCACTTCCTTCAAAAAGTGTTATTTTAACCTTTGATGACGGATATATTGATTTCTATTATAATGCTTATCCAATACTTCGGCGGTTTAGCTTTAAAGCAGTGGTATTTATTCCAACCGGCCTGGCGGGTGGAAGCTATTATATGAGCTGGGATCAGATAAAGGAAATTAACCAGGGGAATTTGGTTTTTTTTGAGGCTCATTCCGTAAATCATGTGAATCTGGTGAGCTTATCCGGTAATCGTTTAAAATACGAAATATCAGAAAGTAAGAGGATCCTGGAGGAAAATTTAGGCAGGAAAGTTAATTTTTTTGCCTACCCTTACGGATTATCCGATGAACAAACCTGGAAGGCAGTGGAAGAAGCAGGATATTTGGGGGGAGTTGGAACTTGGTATGGTGATTTGGAGTCAGAAGGTAATGTTTTAGATATGCCAAGGATTAAAATTTCAGGAGGTATGGATATTGCCGCTTTTGCTTCAAAACTATAACTTTAAGCATGGGCCTTAGGACCGTGTCCGTTTCCGTTAGACTTTAGGATCCCGCTTTTTTTAAGTATATCCAGTTCATGCTGAATAATCCTCATTTCTTTTCCTATATGAAGTAATACTTTGTGAGCCTCTTCCTCCTCCGATACTTCTTCCTGGATATCTTCAATATCCTCCTCAACCTCTTCCAAACTTTGTGTATTTCTATTAACTGTCATTTGAATAAAAATGGCCAAATAAATGGCCTCAATTGATAACCAGGTAG
>JBBTSA010000007.1:0-15553 GCA_038064895.1 Patescibacteria group bacterium | reverse complement strand
TTTAAGAGAAATACTTTTAATGGAGTCAGTTTATCTATAAATGTAAACACAAAGTATAATAGCCAGTTAAAAACTAGGTCATATGTTCCTATATACTCAACCAACTGTCCGCCATATCCTTGTTTGAATCTATGAAAGCCATACCATGGGTCAGAAGATTTTGCATCGGGTCCTAAAGCTCCCCACATGTCAAATTTTTTAAGACTCATTTTTTTACCTAATTTTATTGCCTCCCAACAAACTAAATTATTTGCCATAACTTCAGGGTGAGATTTTGAGGAGCCGCCATAAGGATAATAAAGAGTATCTTTAAAATTAAGTAGCATCCAAGCTGATAGTGGTCTGTTTTTGTAGTAAGCGATAAGCAGTCTGGCCATGCCGGCAGATTTAAGAGTTTTCCAGACTTTTCTGTGATAATCTTCATTATGTCCATGATATCCTTGCCTCTTAGTTGTTTCAAAGTAAAGTTTTAGATAAATCTCAAAAGCTTTATCTGAGGTTTCTTCTATAACTTTGACTCCATGCTTTTGGGCTAACCTAATGTTATATCTTGTCTTGGAATGAAAGCTTTTTAAGAGTTCCTCTTCTGACTTTATTAGATCTAAAACAAAATTGTATTTGGTAAAAAGTGGTTTAGGTGATTTTTTAAAATCAGCTGGAATAGATTGCTTCGTTTTGCTCGCAATGACGTTGGGTTCCAACTTTATGAATGCGCAATTGTTTTCTCTGCCGATTCTTTTTAAAGCTTCAGCAAGCTCCTTGTTAGGCGAAGGTCCTTTGGGTAAATAGCCAACATAATAATTGGTAAATGGTATATGGTGAAGAGTTAATTGGAAAACAGTTTTTAATTTGCCATTTTCATATAAGCCATATCTTAAGAGGGGTATCCCCAAGCCTTTCCTAAATTCTCCCCATTCCCAGCTTTGGATAACATGAGTGACTAATTTGTTGTAATTTGATTTTTGTTTTTCAGTGATTGGTCGCAAGTCCATGCGACTATTCTACAGGAAATGATTTAAAAAATCTGGATCTTAGCGTTTTGTCTAAGTTCTTGGAATTTATTGTTAAAAACCTCAGTAATTTTTTGCTGTTTTAAAATATTAAAAGCTTCTTCCTTCTGTTTGGCAGAGTCTGTTGCCTGCAAAGCAGAGCTATTTTGTTCGATGAATTTAGCAACTTCTTCTGCTGAAACGGAAGCCTCCTTTTCGTAAAGTTTTGTGATTGTAAGTTGTAATCTGACCTGATCTTTTAGACTTTTGCGATTTTGTCCTTGTTGGGCAAGCAAGGTATTTAACATTTCAGCTCCACCAACTTGCGTTTCAAGTTCGAGTACTCTTTTATCGATTTCTGGACCTTGTGGAATACTATTTGTTTTTCTTGCCTCTCCGAGAATTATTTTTTCATTAATTAGCTGATTTAAAGTTTGAGTTCTAAACTGCTCGTTAAGTTTTAATTGTAATTCCAAATTGGTTATGGGCATTCCATTAACTATTGCAGCAACAAACCAGGATTTTTTATAGAAAGCTAGAAGTAGAAGTCCTAAAATTAAAACTACTATCCAAACCTTTTTTGAAGATTTAAGATTTTTAAAAGAGGAAAATTTATCTAATAAGTTATTGACAGATTTGTATGGATAATCAACTTTACTTTTTGCCTTGGTCTTTTTCGCCATTGGCTGATACTAACAGAAGGATTAGGTTTATTACAAGAGGTAAATATCTATGAACCTTGCAGTCCAGCACTTCGATAAACTCAGTGCTTTCGCGCAAAATTTTCAGAGGAAATATATATCAACGAATTTTGCACTCCAGCCGGCTGTTCTTGCATCATCAAATCCTAAATCTATAATATTTCCTTTAATTGCTCCTCCGGTATCACCAGCAACTGCTACTCCGTATCCCGGTATATAAACTTTACTTCTTAAGGGTATGACTTTTGGATCAACAGCGATTACTCCTTTTCCAGCCCTCATGCCAATTGCAGTCCATTCATTGCAACCTGGGCATCTCGCATCATAATGCGTTGCATAAACTCTAATCTTTTTCCAGTATTTAATTTCCCCATCAGAACTCTGAAGCGTTCTCCAGACAATTTTAGTTCCTCTTAAAATTTTTTTATCTTTTGCAAGTGTTGTTTCAACAGAAACTATTTCTCTATCATATTCTTCACCACCTTTTATATATGTGATTTTTACAATTTTTGTTTTCTTTCCATCACTACCTTCATCTAAAACTTTTTCCTCTCCTATTTCTGTTTCCGGATCATCTTGATAGATAGTTTTTTTAGGGATTAGTTCTGTTTCATCCTGCAGTTTTTCAGTGAAAGAAGACTCCGTTGTAACTGGCTGGTTAACTGGTAGAGTTTCTGTGGGGTCTGTGGATATGCCAAGAATGGTTGGTTGTTGCCAAAAGGATCTGGCAAATAATGTGACAGCAGCTATTAAGATAATTCCTAGGTAACGCTCCATGTTTTAGGCATTAAGCCAATCTTCTTCATCAACTTTATTACTAACATCATCAAGATAGGAATCTTGATCTTTAAAACTGGCATTAGTTGAAATTAAATTTTGAGGAATATCTGCTAAAAATCTGGAAACCATATTATTAGATCTTGTTCCAAAATAAAGTCTTTGTCTGGTGTAGGTTAAATACAGTTTTTCTTTAGCTCTTGTTATACCTACATAGCAAAGTCTTCTTTCTTCTTCCAGTTCATTTGGATCAAGCATGGCTCTTGAATGAGGAAATAATCCTTCCTCCATTCCTATCATAAAAACAACAGGAAATTCCAAACCTTTGGCATTATGAAGTGTCATTAAAGTTACAGCATCAGCAGGTTCATTTTTGGGCTTGTCACCTGCTTCAACTAAAGCCACATTTTCCAGAAAGTCCAAAAGGTTTGGAAACTCTTCAGCAACACTTCTTAGTTCTTTGACATTTTCCACTCTGCCTTTACCCTCTTCTGTACCATCATCCAAATAAGCTAAGTAACCTGTGATTTGTAAAACCTTATCCAGAAGCTCCAGAGTGGTATAACCTATTTTGTCATTGCGAGTCCGCCCACTGGCGGACGTGGCAATCTCTTTAATGACATTTTCGAGCTCCAAAACCTTTGCAAGCCTTCCCTTACCAATTTTTCCCGCTCTTTTTAAAGAAACAGAATCATTAGGATTTTGTAAAAGTCGAAGGTAGGATAGAACATCTTTAATTTCTTTTCTTTGATAAAAGGAAACTCCACCAACAAGTTTATAAGGAACACCTGCTTTTAAAAACTGTTCTTCCAGGGATCTGGATTGGGCATTTGTTCTATATAACACAGCTACACCTCCGAGGTGTAAGCGCATTTTTTCACCTCGGAGGTGGTTTATGATTGCTATGATAAATAAAGCTTCCTCAACCTCATTTCTTGCTTCAACAATTTCCACTTTTTCACCACCAGTTTGTTGGGTCCAAAGTTTTAAAATTGGATGAGATTTATTTTTGGAAATGATGGAATGGGCAGCGTCTAAGATAGTTTGAGTTGATCTGTAATTTTGTTCCAAGTTAAAAATTTTTGCCTGAGGATAATCCTTTTCAAAATTTATAATATTTCTAAAATCTGCTCCTCTAAATGAATAAATAGATTGAGAGGCATCGCCTACAACACAGATATTTTTGTGACGGTTTGCTAAATATTTGCTTATTAGATATTGAGCAGGATTTGTATCCTGGTATTCATCAATTAAAATATACCTAAACTGAATCTGATATCTTGTAAGGATTGTTGGTTCTGATTGAAAAAGTTTAATAACATATAAAAGCAAATCATCAAAATCTAGGGCATGATTTTTCTCTAAAATCTTTTGGTATTCAAGATAAATTTTGGCAACAGTTTCCTGGAAAAAACCTCTTGCATATCTTGGATACTCTAAGGAGGATAAAAGTTCGTTTTTGGCAGAAGATATTGTGGTTCTGACCCCGTGAGGGGAAGTTTTTTGGATGGGAATATTAAGATTCCCCATGGCCTCTTTGATTGCATCCAGGGCATCTGATTCATCATAAATTGCAAATCCAGGGGGAAGACCTAAAACTTTGCCCTCTTTCCTTAGAAGTCTTGCACAAAAGCTGTGGAATGTTCCCATAATTGGTTGAACTACGTTCCCACTTGACGAGTGGGAATTCGGTTGATTGATAAGCTTTCGGATTCTCTCCATCATTTCTCCTGCTGCACGGTTTGTAAAAGTTAAAACTAAAATATTTTCTGGTGGGACTTTCTTTTCAGATATAAGATATGCAACTCTGTAAGTTAAAGCTCTAGTTTTTCCAGATCCAGCTCCAGCTAAAATTAAAACAGGACCTTCAGTAGCTTTAACAGCCTCCTGTTGCTGGATATTTAAATCAGAAAGAAGATCTGTACCGAGCGTAGTCGAGGGATTAGGCATGGTTGATATATTAGCATATTTTAAGCTGTAAGATTTCAGTCAAAATTTAAGGTATTTTTCAATACTCGAGGCATAAAACATTGCAAAATAGGTTATAATAACATTGAAATCTTACACCTCACACCATTTTACCTCTTGACGGACACCACCAGTGGTGTTACGCTACGGCAGCTGCTTCGTCGGTAAGAGGCGTCAGTGGTTAATCGAGGAGACACGTCCGCGTTTAACGCAATGCCGGCATTCTGATCGACTGAAAGCACCGATCTCAAGAACCAAATGAGCGAATTTTCTAGACCGGGTCCAGGAGACAGCGAAATGCCTCGACGAGGCCCCGGTGTCGTGGCGGATCCTATCGAGACTCTGGGTGCGCTCCCTGGGCAAAAGCCCGGCTTCCTCCTTGATCTCGCGCTAAGGGTCGCTGGTGAAGAATGGTCAGAGGCCGGCGAGAATCCCACTCCATACTTCGAGAGACTTTTGTCCCGTGCTAGCGATCAGGTCTCTATGGTCTGTGGCAATCTGAGACCGCCGCTCATTGAGCAACTTGATGTCCTAAAGTTGCTCGCCACTAAGCTACACGCCAAAGTCAGGCTTGACATTATCTTCGACAAGCCAGGCGCTATGAATGCGAGGGACGCCGAGAATGCCTTACGCCGGGATAATCAAGGCACATTGGTACTCAAGCGCCGATATCCGCAATTGGTGAGGCTTTTCTGGTTGCCGGGGGAGCCTGCACTGGACTTTACCGTCGTCGATAGCCGTGACAGCTTTATTGAATCCCCGGGCAAAGTTCACGGGGAACCGCCACCGACCATAACCCGTTACGACGATATGAAGCTCGCAGCCACCCTCCAAGCTCGCTTCGTCGCGACGCTACCTCTTGCTAGGGAGATAGACCCTAAGTTTGATGGTGGACGAACTAAATAAGACCGTCCCAGTCATAACGTCGCTCATCGCCTCATGTGCCCTCTGCATTGCGGCATATGCTGCTCTGTCCACTGGGATAAAGCAGCAAGGCCACCGATCGCGCGCACTCAGGTCTGGCTTCGACATCATTAACAATGGTGTAGGCATGATCGCGCTCTTTACGATATGGGCTGCCGCCCTAGCAGCGCTACTCTTTCCGCTCGTCGGCTCTAACTGGGCTCTCCTAACCTCTCTGATTCTCATCCTTGTGACGCTGAGCATGATCCTTGCGGACATAATCGCCCTGTTCGTCATGGTCCTAGTACCCGGATTTCGAACCGCTGCGATTCAGCAGCAATTGATACCGACAGAGCTGCAGGACGTGCCCATCTCTCGTGAAGAGGTACCGGAACGCTTGGAGGATTTTATCGACCAGCTGGAACTGGCGGACCAATAAGAGACTATACTGGCCCCAGCCAGTTACGGTCTCTCCCCTGCCTTCCGCCACCCTACGGGCCGGGCTAGTCTCACCCCCCAGAGAAAATAAGCCGAGAGCAGCTACCTTCCGATAATCCCTCTTCTCGGTTGTAAGATTTCAGTCAAAATTTAAGGTATTTTTCAATACTCGAGGCATAAAACATTGCAAAATAGGTTATAATAACATTGAAATCTTACAGTAACCGGTGCTCTTTGACAAGATATGCTATGCTATGTAGCATGGGATACATGCTACGCAATGAGGCAGCACCATGGCAGAACCGCAGCAGCAGACATACGAACAACGTGTCACAGAGGATGCGCAACAGATCCAGTTGTGCTTGGAGGCCGAATACCGGGCCGGCAATCGTAACCCGCTATCCGTTGCAGCCCTCTCGGACAGGCTTCACATTAACCGGGAGCGGGTCAATGCCGCCGTCTCAAAGCTCGTTTTTGCAGACAAGACGTTGGGCGTGGTCGGAGCTGCCGACAGTGCTCGTTTCTACCCCATTGGCCTGTGAACCCGTCGTTACCACAGTTCCTTTTGAAACCCCTAGCGAAAGAGACAGGTTGCTCGGAAAATCAGATTTCGGCCGCAAGCCGATTTACACCTACAGAAGGGGGGATGGCTATGAATCACAACGCTGAGACGCTCCAGCCTACGGAAACAACCACGCCCTCCCATGAGGGCCTGGGTCTCGTCTACAGGCTCCTGCTCAAGATCGTAGGTGAGGAGTGGTCTGAGCCCGGAGAAGACCTGGTCCCCCACTACGAACAACTCTTCTCGCGTGCCCAGAGCACCATCCACATGGCGTGTGATGAACTGAACCCGCTCGTCACCGAGCACCCTGACATTCTCCGGACGCTCTCTCAGAAGCTTGAGGACGGACGAGAAATTGAGTTCCTATTCGACAAGCCCGGAGCCTCCTCCCCTCATGAGGCAGCACAAGCTGTCGAGGACGAGAATCCATCCTTAGCTACGCTCGCGCGCAGATACCCACAGCGCCTGCGGCTCCTGTGGCTTCCAACACCCCCTAAGCTTGAGTTCTCGGTCGTAGACTCAGCCCATTCCTTACTTGAGGTTCGAGACCCGTCGCTCAGCGGCGCACCACCAACGCTCATTCGCTACCAGGATCGAAAGTGGGCTAGCTACCTCGAATCCGTCTTTGAAGAGGCGAGGCCAAAAGCAACACGGACGATCCTGGAAAATGGATCTTCCTCTCCTATCTAACCAACTCGCTATTATTGCCCCATTAGGTCCATGGGGCGTCTTTTGTGCACTTCTCTGTAAGATTTCAGTCAAAATTTAAGGTATTTTTCAATACTCGAGGCATAAAACATTGCAAAATAGGTTATAATAACATTGAAATCTTACAGTATTGATTTTGTTATAGCTTATAAAGCTTTATACCTTTAATTTTTTCAAAATCTTTTACATTTAATGTAGCCAGTTTTAATTTATGGAAAATTGCTGTTTGGGCAATGATGGCATCTCCAATTCCCAAACCATATTGTGCTCGAAGTTCTCCTGCATTTTTAGAAATTATTTCATCTAACTTCAGAATTTGTAATCCTGATAGAACTAATTCCAGATCTTCTCTGGCAGTATTTTTCTCCCAAATACTTTTACCTGAATATAATTCCGTAGGGGAAATAATAGAGATATAAAGATTAGTTTGGCTTTGCTCTAACTTAATATAAATTGTTTTACTTTTATCCTTTTGACGCAAAAAGTCTAATATGATAGAAGTGTCAATCAATAATCCCATCATTACCAGTTATATTTTTTCAAATTTTTCCCCCAACTTTTTCTAATTTTCTTATATTCCTGATAATCCTTGTCAGTAAACCAGTCAGTTTTTAAGTTTAAAAGCATATTAATCCTATCCTCCTTAGAGATTTTTTTCTTCCCAATTTTTTCCCTGATAACTGCAGAAAGACTGGTCCTTTTCTTAGCAGCTTCTTCCTTGAGCCTCAAATAGTCCTCTTCAAAAAGTCTGATATTGGTTACAACATAATTGTTCATATATACCATTGTATCATAGTATTGTATCAATTATCAATGCAAAGTCTTGCACTCTAGACAATTTCTAAAGAGATTGTTAAAATTTATCTCCTATGGTTAAACTTTTAGACATGTGGGCGCCGTGGTGCCAACCCTGCCATGTAATGAACCCCATTATTGATGAGATTGAGAAAGAACTTGCAGGGAAAATTGAGGTTATAAGGATTAATGTGGATGAAAAGCCTGAGGAGGCCTCAAAGTTTGGAGTTATGAGTATACCTACCTACATTATATTAAAGGATGACAAAGAGGTGGGAAGGAAAATTGGAGTAACGGTAAAACAAGAACTTCTGGAACTTTTAAAAAGTTGACTCCGATGAAATCGGAGTTGCATTTCAAAGATAAAGTTTTATCTATTGTTAGTAAAATTCCCTATGGTCGTGTTACAACCTATGGAAGTGTCGCAACTTTAGCAGGATTACCTAGGGGAGCAAGATTTGTTGGTGGAGTTTTGCATTTTAATGAGGTTAAAGCACCCTGGCATAGGGTTGTTAACAGACATGGATTTATTTCCACAAAATGTATAGATCATCCAAAAAAGCTTCAAAAAGTACTTTTGGAACAAGAGGGAATAGAAGTCTCATCTGATTTCATGATAGACTTAAAAAAGTATGGCTGGTTTGGGGAAAAATCTTTGGATAATAGCTAACTGGAAAAGTAACAAGACGATTCAGGAAGCTTTGGATTGGATTTCAAAAGTAGGGCCTGTCATTCCTAAGAGAGATAATTTAAAAGTTGTTGTTTGTCCAACTTTTTCCTCTCTTTCTGAGGTAAAAAAAGTAATTACTGTAGGAGGGTTTCCTTTAATGGTTGGATCACAAGATATTTCCCCATTTGAGGCAGGAGCTTACACAGGAGAAGAATCAGCATTGCTTTTGCAAGATCTAATTAGTTTATCTATAATAGGCCATTCTGAAAGACGGCAAAATTTTGGGGAAACAGATGAAATGATTGCAAAAAAAGTTAATCAAGCAATAACAAATAACATTATCCCTTTAGTCTGTGTACAGGATGAAAATACAACTGTGCCAGAAGGATGCAAGCTGATAGCTTATGAACCTATTTGGGCAATCAGTACCGGACTAAATAATACCCCTGGAGTCGGTAGGGCAGATACACCAGAGGATGCCAATAAAGTAGCAAGAACATTTAAAGAAAAATATCCGGAGATAGAAGTGATATACGGAGGAAGTGTTAATTCATCTAATGCAAAAAGTTTTATAGAACAAGAAAATATTAGCGGAGTGTTACCGGGTCATGCCTCTTTGGATGTAGATGAGTTTATCAAGATTGTTAAAAGTCTGTGAGGAGTAATAAGTGAAGAGAATTATCCTACCTATAGGAGAAAAGGATAATCCTGTTAAGGTAAAAAGAGTTAAAAAAATATTAAAAAAATTAATACCATTTGCGTTGCTTATTGGTATTCTCACTGCACTTGCTGTTTTTTTGGCTACCCTTTCAGGTTCATCAACAACCGTTAATATACCTTTTCTAGGTATAGTGAGCCCTCTTAAAAATACTGATGGAAATGTAAATGTTTTATTTTTAGGAATTGCAGGCGGTATACACCAGGGAGCAAGTCTTACAGATACAATAGTGGTTGCATCCTACAATTTAAAAACAAAGCAATTATATTTTTTCTCCATACCCAGAGATTTATGGTTACCAGCCTTGCAAAGTAAGGCAAATGCTGCTTATCAAATGGGTCTTTCAACAGGAGATGGTTTGGATTTAGCAAAAACTGTTATGGGAAATGTTTTGGGAATTCCAATACATTATGGGTTAAGGATAGATTTTAGAGGATTTGTTCAAGGAATTGACGCTCTTGGGGGAGTTGAGGTAGAAGTTGCAAGGTCATTTGAGGATCCTTTGTACCCCATTGAAGGTAGGGAAAATGACCTTTGTGGTTTTGAAGAAAAAGAAATAGATTTTTTGGAAGATCAGGCAAAAGAACTTAATATAGAGCCGGGGAAAAGAAAGGTTTTTGTAGCTCCGGATGGCAAAATAGCTACTAATTCTGCAGAAGAAGATAAAGGCATAAAGTACTTTTCTTGCAGGTATGAACTTATAAGATTCGAGAAAGGTAAAACTTATATGGATGGGACAGCTGCATTAAAGTATGTACGCAGTAGGCACGGTAGCAATGGTGAAGGATCAGATTTTGCAAGATCTAAAAGACAGGAAAAAATTCTTAATGCTGTAAGAAACAAAATGCTATCCACAGATACTCTTTTGAACCCAAGCAGGATTTCCGAACTTTTCAAAACAATTGGTAAAAGTATAGATACAGATGTATCTTTAAAAGACGCATTAGAATTTTATAAACTATCAAAAAAAATAGAGGGGACTAACACTTTTACTTTGGATGATTCTTTAAAAACCGGCATTTTGCCAGAAGGTAGAGACCGGCTGTTAATACATCCGGATTCTAATGATTATGGAGGAGCTTATGTTCTAATTTCGCAAGATGATGACTTTTCTATAGTTCATGAATATGTTAGAAAGATACTTAATGGAGAAATAACAGCACATGAAGCTACTACTTCTGCACGGAGCGGGGATCACTAGTTCTCGCAAAAAATTAACTGATCTAAGAAGTAAGTTTGATCCAAACAATATTGTGGTTCTTGGAGAAGAATGCTCATTGCAAGAGATCAATAATAATTTAGTATCCACCCCGCTCTTTTCTACTGATAGGTTGGTGATTTTAGAAAATCCACCGGAGGATTATATCTTTGACTTATCACTTATCACTTATCACTTATCATTAATCATATGGTTTGATTATGAAGTATCAGATAAAAAGCCCGTAATTTCTTGGATCAAAAATTTTAAAGGAGAAATTTTTTATTTCCCAGAGAGTAAAGAGGTTTCTGTGTTTCCTTTCCTTGATAAACTGGGAGCAAAGGAAAAGAATGCATATTTGGAAATGGATAAACTAAAAGAGGCTGGATATGATGGACAATATTTAATTACAATGATTTTTTATCTGCTAAGAAATCTTGTATCTACTCCGAAAGATGCCCGCGATTTTATTAAAAACAAAATGATAAGAATGAGAAAAAATTTTACAGCAGAAAAATTAGTTAAACTATATAAATTTGTTTTGGAAACTGATTTTAAAATCAAAAGCGGGTTTATAGAAGCAGACCAGGCAGAATTTTTGCTGGTTAATAAATTTCTTTCTTAGTTACCTTCAATATTTTTTGCAATTAGTCCCAAATCTTGTTCATCAACAATGCCATCTCCGTTTAAATCTGCTTTTTTGTTTTTGGGATTTTTGCTCTCCTCGCCCGACTTTGGCGTGGCCGCGCGAAGCGGGCCAAAATTTTGTAAAACTATCGAGTAATCAATAGCATTAATCTGTTTATCTCCATTCAAATCAAATTTGTCTAATTCCGAAACAGGTGGAGGGGGTATATTAGTTACTTCAGGGGTTGTTAAATCTATATTTTGACCCAATTTTACAGGCGGTAACTGTGTCCCTTTAGAGTTTATTTTAAACAGAACATTCGCCTGATCACTGCTTCCAATAATTGTTAATTTGGCAATATCTTGTTCTTTTGGTTGAAAGGTGTCGGATAAATCGGATTTGCGCATAAGAGAAATTGGTATCAAAAAATTACCCATATTTTTAATAATTGCGGATTGAATGGTAGTGTCAGAAATACTTAGGTACGCAATTGCTCCATCCAGGAGATTACTATCATCCAAGACACTTCCAATTATTGGTCCAAAGCCATTTTGAAAAGATGCTCTTTTTGCTGTTTTGAAGTTTTTTATCTCTGAAGTGTACCTCCCGGAGATTATTTTTAAAAAATAAGTAGTATCAGGCAGTAAATTTTTAATAGTTATATAGTGTAAAGAGTAAGCTTTGGGAGTGTGAGTATCTCTAATGTCCACAACAGTTTTTTCCTGGGGGTTTTTGATCCCATAGGTAACAAAGGAGACTGTTTTAACAGATGTTTGCCATGAGATTGTAACTTCTTCATCCTCAATATTTGAGATAATAATATTTTGTGGGACCAAATCAGGGGATGCTTTCGTAAGAAAGATATGGTCTTTACTAAGCAGTAATACTCCTGATACTATTCCTGCCGTAATTAGTCCTAATCCAAGTATTGTGGGTATCTTAAACTTATTGATAAATTTGATCATTGAGTTTTAAAGTCCGCCAGTATTAAACTCCGGATTTATAGGTTCGGTAAGCTCTTGTAACTGTTGGGGGATTTCTACTTGTTGACGGGTATGTAGAATATCAAATGCTACCCAGGCTAAAATAGTAATCAAAGTGAATATTGCAGCAATAAACCACTCTTTTTTAATCATTTTAAATACCAGGCCTTTCCAGATATAGACATAATAAGTCCTTGATCTTCGCCGGCTTTAGTTATTGATAAGTTATCTATGGAAATTAACCTACTACTTGTTGAGAGATCTTGCAAGATAGAGATTAGATTCGGATAGCTACCTTCGACATTAAACGTAAAGCCAACCTCGGAAAGTATACCGATTTGACTATCAAGTTTAGTTTCCAAAACTTGTGGTTGGATCTGCAATGCAGAGATTGAAGCATCATTTATTTTTGCCGCTCCTTCCAATGCTTGAACCACAGACTTAAGTTCTACATAATCCGGTATGGCGGTTTGGATTTTACTTTTTATGGACGGGTCCAAATTGTCATAATTTTGCCTACCTTCTGAAAGACTCTCGGATTTTTTATGGAGCTTTTCTAAAACCTGATTTGAGTTCTCAAGTTTCTTTTGCAGGATAAGTATTGTTTCAACAGTTGGTTTTATCGCAAAAAAGATAAATATTATTATTGTTAAAATAGTAAAGATTTGAGTTCCGTAAGTTCGTACAATAGGAAGGCGAACCAAAGGTTTGACATAAGTAAAGTATCTGAAATATTTGCTTGGTTGATTCCTCATAATCTTTTTTCACCTATAATTTGAATTGTAGCATCAGCATTTACCGTGAAACGAATAAGACCTTGTTCCAGACTCACACTTGCCAGGGTTACACCTCCTAAGCCTAGCTCCTTTAATCCTGTAATAAAGTTTGAAAGATCGTTGTTAGATTGAGCTTGGGCGTTTATCGAGATGATGATTTTACTAACATCTTTTTTTAGATTTATACTTATGATTTTTATGCCGAGAGGAGTTTGGTCCGCAATATTTTTTAGAATTTGAGGGTAATTAGCAGAATCGGCACGAAATGATGCAATTGTTGATAGTTTAAGTTGAGTTTGCCTGATTAGTATTTCGTATGATTTTAAACTTTCTATAAAAGGAATCTCCTGCTCAATTACTTCTTTTTTATTTGCCAAATCAGCATCCAATTTAAATCTTGTAATAAAAGCCAGAAGAACCAAAGCTTCAACAAAGATAAATATGAAACGGCCGGATGAGAGTAGCCACCTTAAAAATTTGACTGGCAGTTTTTCAGGATTACTTTGTGGTTTTAAAAGGTCCAGACGGACAATAAACTTTTGGTTTTTGGCAGGCATGAGTACATTATACCAACTTTGATAATCTGGATTTTAGTCTTGAGGCCTTGTTTGGGTGAATCAACTTTACTTTAGCTGCTTTATCTAATGCAGAATAAACTGCGGATAGATTTTTTGCAGTCTTTGATGTCCTTGTTTTTTTAATTAACCCCTTTAGTGCCAGAGCCCGTTTTTGATTTCGGGCAGTTCTAACTTTATCTTTCCGAACCTTTTTAATTGCTGATTTAATGATAGGCATGGTAGGTATGGTAACATAGCCTATTCTCAAGCGCAAGCATACATTGTACAATTCTATTTATGGTTAAAAATTTATTTTCTCTTCTTTATTCAAGGCAAACCTCAATTTTATCCGGTGCAACCATAATAATGCTGACGATGCTTCTTGCAAAAATTTTAGGTCTTATTAAGGATCGATTACTGGCTCACTTTTTTCCTCCTGACACAATTGATATTTTCTGGGCAGCTTTTAGATTGCCGGAAATGATATTTCAGATAGCAATTTTAGCTGCTCTATCTGTTGCTTTTATCCCCGTTTTTACAGAATATTTTGAAAATAAGAGTAAAGAAGAGGCATTTGAGCTGGGAAGATCAATTTTAAGTATAACCCTAGTCATATTTACTTTGGCAGCAGTGGGAATTTACATTTTTGCATCTCCAATAATTTCTAATGTTATTGCTCCTGGTTTTACTCCTGAAAAACAGATGCAAGTTGTTGAGCTAACACATATTATTATTCTGGGTCAGGTGATTTTGATTTTCGGCACATTTTTTATTGGAATTTTACAATCCTTTCAAAAATTTATAATCCCTGCTTTTGCTCCTGTTTTTTATAATTTAGGAATTATTTTAGGAATTGTATTTTTATCAGGATCAATGGGTATCAAAGGTGCAGCAATAGGAGTAATAGCAGGCGCAATATTACATGCATTGATTCAACTGCCTTTGATTTTATCTTTAGGTTTTAGGTTTAAATTTCCATTCAAAATTTTTCATCCGGGAGTTAAGGAAATAATCAAACTTACAGGAGTAAGGACTTTAGGGCTTGCAGCAGAGCAGATTAATGAAACAATAGGGCTTCGTTTTGCCTCATTAATATCTTCAGGATCATATACTTATCTTACATTTGCTCAGCATTTACAAGTTGCACCAATCGGGCTTTTTGGGGCAGCATTAGCTCAAGCCGCCTTGCCTGTACTTTCAGCAGAACGAGCAAGGGGAAAAATGGAAGAATTTAAAATAACGCTTATTACAACTCTTCATCAAATTTTATTTTTAGTGCTTCCGGCAACCGCAATACTTATTGTAATAAGAATTCCGGTTGTAAGGCTAATTTTTGGGGCAAGTCAATTTAACTGGGAAGCAACTGTTTTAACAGGTTTAACAGTTGCATATCTTGCAATAGGTCTTGGGGCGCAATCAATTTCCTTGCTTTTGGTTCGAGGCTTTTATGCACTTAAAGATACCAGGACTCCTGTCATAGCTTCTATTATTGTAGTTTTGGTAAATATTGCCTTAATTTATTACTTTGTTAGTATTTTAAGAATGGATGTTTGGAGTATTGGATTTGCAAACTCAATTGCAGCCATTCTTTCTTCCACCATACTTTTTTGGGCCCTACATTTTAAAACTGGAAGATTTAATTTAAGAGGAGTGTTTACTCCATTTGGGAAAATGCTTATGGCAACTGCAATTATGGGGATAGCTTTATATATTCCAATTAAGCTTTTGGATCAGGTTATTTTTGACACCACAAGAACAATAAATCTTTTGGTTTTAACGGGAATATCTTCTGTTTTTGCGCTTTCTGTTTATGTAGCACTTGTTGCGTTTTTAAGGGTTAGGGAGTTACAAACTTTTGTTGATCTTATCAAACGCGCTACCAAATTCCAGACTAGTATTAAACCGAAAGAAATTATTCCTCCTGAATGAATATCAGAAATTTTTGTATTTTAAGTCATGTTGATCACGGAAAGTCTACTTTAGCAGATAGATTTTTAGAAATTTGTAAAACTGTACCACCAGATAAAATGAAACCCCAGCTGCTGGACTCTTTGGCCTTAGAGCGAGAACGAGGTATAACCATAAAACTTGCTCCTGTGAGATTAAACTATACCCTACACCCTACACCCTACACCCTAAATTTAATAGATACTCCCGGGCATATTGATTTTTCATATGAAGT
>JBBTSA010000006.1:0-12107 GCA_038064895.1 Patescibacteria group bacterium | reverse complement strand
TTAACCAATTTAAACTTACTTTCATATAAAATCCGTAGGTGTCAATTCAACACACCCCTGGGGTGTGTTAGCTTCACACCGTCAGTATTTCTGGAGAAATTTCAAATCTCCCTCCAAAAAGTACCTTATGTCTTCTATTTGATGTTTAATCATAAGCATCCTGTCAGGTCCAAACCCCCAGGCCAGTCCTGTATGTTTTTTTGGATCCAAACCTGTTGTTTTAAAAACATTTGGATGGATTATTCCAGCTCCTGCTATTTCAAACCAGCCGGTTCCTGAACAAATCTTGCAACCCTTCCCATGGCAAAATACACAAAGGCAATCAATTCCAACCCCCGGCTCAACAAAAGGATAATATTTAGGCCTAAATCTGGATTTAGCTTCTTTGCCTAAAAGTCCCTGCAGGAGATAATCAGATAGGTATTTTAAATTTGCCATGGTAATTTGCTCTCCTTGCTTTCCCACTACAGCTATTTCAAACTGGTTAAAAGTATGAGAGTGTCTTGCATCCAAAGCTTCATATCTGAAGCACCTATCAAAGCTCATGGCTCTAATAGGCAGCTTGTGTTTTTCCATAAGACGGGGCCAGAAATTTGAAGTGTGGGTTCTTAAAAGTAAGGATCCAGGTTCCACCTTCAAGTTTCTCGCTTCGCGAAGCGAGCCAGTATGTATATAGAAGCTATCCTGTAAATCCCTGGAAGGATGATCTTTAGGGATATTTAAATCCTCAAAATTATATTTCTCAAGCTCAATGTGAGGTGCATCAAACTCCGAGAAACCTAATTTTCTAAATAAATCAATAATTTCTTTTTTAAATTGTGTGGCAAGATGCAGATGTCCTTGTCTTTTTTTAGCTTTCCACTCGCTTCGCTCCGCGGGCGGAGCGAGTGTCAACGTAAATTTTTCCTGCTCCAGTTTTTTGTAACCTTCTTCTCTGACTTGCTGTCTGCGTTTTTCTATGGAATTTTCCAGCTCCAGTTTAACCTTATTAAATAGCGGGCCAATTTTTTTTAGTTCAGCAGCTGATAAACTGGAAAATCTCCTGGGCAGAAGAGTAACTTCCCCCTTTTTTCCAAAAAGAGCCAAAAAAATCTCATCAAGCTCTTTTAAAGATTTAGCCTGCTTGATTTTATACAAATATTCTTTTTGTATTTTGGAAATTTTCTCTTCCATGCTAGCTTGATTCTAACATAATTTAAGATTTTCAAGATAGTTTGGTATAATTTCTTTCATGCAGGATCCCGAACGACCGATCCCTTGGCAGGAAGTTAGTAGAGAGGTTTTAGTAAGGTGGGTTGAACTTGAGAAAATGCTTGAAGATTATTCCAAGTCTAAAGATAACGAATGTCGGGAAAGCAGAGGTATGCTACCAGAGCTGTTACATTTACTGGCGGAGCAATTTGATGAGGAACAAACTAACTTACTTCATAAAGAAATAGCTGAATATTTAAGAACTCTTTATAGAGTAAATCAAGTAATCTTTGTTTTAGACAGACTTTGCTACGCTACCAGATGGGAAAGAGATAATAAGAAGGAGAGTAATATCCCACTTAATGAGGTTTTCCCCATGCGATTGGTATATAATCCCGCTGTAGGTGGCCCAGAAGAAATAGAGCTTGTTGCAGGAATACATAATTTTTCTCCCGGAATGAAATCCCAAACAGAAGAAGCTGTAGTACAAGGGCGTCGGGATGGAATAATAGATCTGTTTGAACTTTTGCAAGCAGACATTCCACTTATGTGGCACAGGAGAGATTTGCTACCAGCAAGATTACAGCCTGAAAGATCAGAAGATGGATATTTGACCTTTCTGCCTACAAGAGTGAAGGAAGTCTATTTAGGGCTTTTATACAAAGGTGATTCCAATCTCCCTGTTGCTTTTCTTCAGATAAGACCCCTACCGCAAGCTCCATAACTGTTTCTACTTTACTTCAGCCACTATTTTTTGAAAATCTTCCGGATGATTTACTGCTAGATCTGCTAAGATCTTACGGTCCAGTTTTATATTTTTGGCTTGGAGCTCATGGATAAACCTGGAATAACTTAATCCTTCTGTTCTTACAGCTGCATTAAGTTGGATAATCCAAAGCTTTCTCATATCTCTTTTCCGGAGTTTCCTTCCTGCAAAAGCATACTGCCCGGCATGAAGTAAAGAAGATTTAGCCTCTCTGATATTTTTACTTCTTCCGCCTCTGTGGCCTTTGGTAAGTTTTAATATTTTTTTGTGTCTTCTATGTGAGGTTACCCCTCTTTTTACTCTTGCCATATCTTTTTAAGTTTTCCAAGGTACAAATTTTCCAAGTATTTCCAAACAAACTATAAAAACCAATATTTAAATTTTAGAATTTGGTCATTGTTTGGACACTTGTTTCTTGGACACTTGGTACTTATATTTTCCCCAGCTTCCTTGACGTTGTATTCTACCATAATTTTTAGCAGAGTAATCAGCAGAACCTGATCTCTTTGTTTGTCTAAAAGTTTTTGTTTCTCTACCCATGCTAGAGGCCTATCAGCCTTCTTAACTTCTTTGATTGTCCTTTAAAAAACTCATAAGTTTTTTTGTGCCTTTTTAATGCTCCTTTAGACTTATTCCTCTTTAAATGACCAACACCCAACTGGTGTCTTCTTAAAAGTTTACCCTTTGATGTTATCTTGATTCTCTTGAGTATTGATTTCCTTGTTTTCATCTTGCCCATCTTTTTTACCTCCTTTAACTTTCCCAACTATCATTGAGAGTCTTCTGCCTTCAAATTTAGATTCCCTCTCAACTGCTACATTTTCTCCTAAAAAGCTTAAGGCTTCTTGTAAAACTTTGTATCCCAGTTCCCGGTGACCCATTTCCCTGCCCTTAAACTTTACAGTCAGCTTGACCTTATATCCCCTATCCAAAAACTCCAAAGTTCTATCTGTCCTTACCCTTAAATCATGCTCCTCTATTCTGGGTGAAAGCCAAAGCTCTTTAAGTCCCCCCGCACCACCCCTTTTTGAACCTTTTTCTTTTTTACTTTCCTCGTACCTGAATTTTTTAAAATCAACAATTCTTGCAACAGGAGGGTCTGCATTTGGCGCAATTTCTATTAAATCCAAACCAAGCTCTTTTGCCTTATCCTGTGCTTCCTGCTTTGTTAAGATTCCCAGTTGTTTTCCTTCCGAATCTATAACTCTAAGTTTTGAAGCCTGAATGTTTTGATTTAACCTGTAAAACTTGCCCAAACTATGAAAAAACTCCTCCTCGAGTTTGAAGTAATTTTAACATAAGTATCATTTCTTGTCAGTTATCTCTTTATTAATAAGTTTAAGGAATTGGTCCGCCTTCATTGTACCCAGATCTTTTCCGGATCTTGTCCTGACAGAAACATTATTTCCCTTCTCCTCCTTATCACCAACAATTAACATATAGGGGATTTTTTGAGATGTAGCATCCCTAATCTTTGCCTGCATAGTTTCTGCCCTTTCATCAACCTCCATTCTGATACTTCCATGTATTAGAGAATCCCTAATCTGATTTGCATAATTTATATGCTTTTCTGAGATAGGAATCATCATAACCTGAACTGGAGAAAGCCAGGTTGGAAAAGCACCTTGAAAATGCTCCGTGAGGATTGCAATAAATCTTTCAAAAGAACCAAAAATAGCTCTGTGAAGCATAACTGGTCTTTTCTTTTCACCCTTCTCATCAATATATTCAAGTTTAAATGCCTCTGGTTGATGAAAATCCAGCTGAACAGTGGCAAGCTGCCAATCTCTCCCTTGTGAGTCTTTAATATGCACATCAATCTTAGGACCATAGAATGCGCCGTCACCCATTTTATCACCGGCTTTAATACCTTTTTTCTTAATTGCTTCTGCTAAGGCTTTTTCTGCTTTATCCCAGCCCTCGTCTGACCCAGCTCTTATTTCTGGTCTTGTAGCAAGTCTGAATTCATACTCAAATTCAAACTTCTTATAAAAATCCATCATCATATCTAAAATAGCTGATACCTCATCAAAAATCTGATCTTCTGTTGCATAGATATGAGTATCATCCATAGTCAACTGTCTTACTCTTAGAAGCCCATTAACCTCACCTGATTTTTCTCTTCTGTGAAGTCTTCCAATTTCGGATAGCCTAAGAGGGAGTTCTCTGTAAGATCTGGGCCTGAATCTGTAAAGGATTGTTGATTCAGGACAATTCATTGGCTTCAAACTATATCCGACTGGTTTAGAATCATCTTCCTCATCTGAGAGTTGAAGGTTGTACATGTTGTGTTCGCCAAACTTTTCCCAGTGTCCTGACTGCTTAAAAAGTTCTGACTTTACCATTATTGGAGTTGAAGTTTCTAAATAACCAGCAGCTTCAGTGAGTTCTCTAATATATTTTTCCAGTTCTTTAAAAAGAACCATTCCTTTAGGAAGCCAAAATGGAGCTCCTGGAGCTATCTCGTCGGTGAAAAATAACTCCAATTCTTGCCCTATTTGTTTGTGATCTTTTAAAGATTTGCTCATTTGTATTGTGGCACTTGAGAGAATTTAATAAAATCAAACACTCCAAATAAACTTAGAAAATAACCAATTATTGCAACAACTACAGTTGCCCCAACTACTGTTCCAAATCCCCAGGCAAGTCCTCCTAAAAAATTAAGATACATTACTTTTTTCTTACTGATATGAGCATTTGCACTAAGGTGTCTTTCAATTTCAGGAGTCATAACTTTATAATAACACAGATGTGGAGCCATGAGGACTTGAACCTCAGACCTACCCCACGTCAAGGGGTCGCTCTACCAACTGAGCTATGGCTCCTAGCTAAGTACCCAAACAAAAAGATTGTAAATTAAATATGGAAGATATTCAAGGTTTTAACCGGCACCACGAGTTGAGTTTAGTATACCCTGTCCGTCTACAGCATTCTGATTATATAGTGCTTCACTTTCTCCTGTGCCAGACACAGCTGCCTTGCTGCTTGTTCTTTTGCTAGATACCTGAAAGAATGTAGTAGCTTTTTCTTGAGATTTATTAAATAAGTCTTGAAAGAAATTCTTAATCGCATCTAACATATTACGTCTGCTTCTAAGATTAATGCCCCGATAGTCCTCATTGTTATATTTACTTACTCGAGCAAGTTCTGCATCATCCATTCCTGCGACCTCTCGTACCGATTGGTGTAACATTTCATTTGCTTTTGATGCCTGAGCAATTGCAGTCTCTGTACTTGCTAATCTTTCTCGTCCTTTTCTGGCCTCCTCATTTATTATCCTTCTTGCTTCATCAACCGCTGCTTCCGGCTTCATCTGTAAGCCATGAGGTTGATTAAAATTCTCAATACTTCCTTGGGAAGGAGTATTCACCAAAGGTGTTTCAGCTCCTCTGGCTATATTAAATAAATCAGCAATAGCTGATTTAGCTTCTGTAGCTACACCCCCTAAACCAGAAATCACTGGGTCAAAAGCACGCTCGAAAATTTCAGGAATTGGAGAGTTGTTTGGTTCTCTTTCAAAATCTTGCTCTCTTCCATCATGTATTAATCCGGGGGTATTTGGTCCTACTTTTATTTCCGGAGCCTTCTGGTTAGTTTGGTTTAGGGTAGCTAGAGCCATATTAGTAGTATATTATACCATATCTCGTACTTGTGTCCAAGAGAGGAGTTGAATCCTTCGACTCTGGTTCGACTATGCTCACCATCGCTCAGGACAAGCCACATAGTAGTGCTGGGAAGAGGATTTGAACCTCCACGCTCTTACGAGCAATAGGTCCTAAACCTATCGTGTCTACCATTCCACCATCCCAGCACGCGAGCCCCGAGCTTGTCGAGGGGTCTACCATTTCACCACTTGGCCATCAGAAGTATTTTAACAGACTTTGGATATTCAGACTACTCCTTCAAGCATGGCCTCAACTATCTGCCTGCTACGATCAAACATTACCAGATTGGGGAGATTTTTTGGACCTATTGTCTCAATCAATCTTCGTTTAAGGGTTCTGGCATCTGATTGCCAAACTTTGGTATGTGCTCTGTAAATAATCCCATTAACCCTAGTAGTATCGAGATTAAACAGATGCTCAATGTCTCCACCCCATCTTCCTATGGATGGAATTAAGGTTCCAAAATAAACCTGCCAATCCATACATTCATTACTGAACAATTCTTCTAAACTATGTGTTAAGTTATAATTTTTAAGATAGTTTGCTGGAGTATTTTCTTTTACATGAACATGATTAGGGGGAAATCTACTTACCACACTAACTAAATTTACTTCTTTGCCCTCCAAGGCAACCAATCTATCAATTGCTTCAGCTGCACTCCATCTAGCAATCTCAATTGTCTGCATATTTAAGCAAATCTCCTGACGGCAGCTTGGTGGGCTTGGGATTCCAAAATATCATCAAGAGGATCTAAATTAATCTCTTTCCCGTATTTTACTTCCAAAGCCTTTTTAATTAGCCAGTCAGCCAACTGTGGATTTTTTGGTAAAAGTGAGCCGTGCATGTAACAGCCTATGGCATTTTTGTATATACAACCTTCTGTTTTGTCCTTACCATTGTTACCAAAACCTTTTAGAACCATACCAAGGGGAATTGCTCCTTTTTTGAGATAAGTTTTTCCCGAATGGTTTTCAAATCCAACAAGTTTGCCAAACTGGGTCTCAATTACAATATTACCGATCATGCGATCAAAACTTGCTACTGTATATGCCGGAAATAATCCTACCCCAGGTAATTTAGGTCCTTTGTGGGGTTTGTAATAATCTCCAAGAAGCTGGTATCCTCCACATATAGCCAGTAATGGTACTCCACGTTCAACTTCTTTCTTTATAACTTTCCCCTTACCCTTAGCTAAATCCCTGGCCACAAGTTCCTGCTGTTGATCCTGCCCTCCACCAAAAAAGAACAAATCAATCCGTGTTCCCACTTGACGAGTGGGAATTCGATTGCCTAATGAAATATTTTGTACTCTGACTTCAATGCCTCTCCACTCGGCACGTTTTTTTAAAGCAATTATATTGCCTGTATCTCCATATATATTCATTAAGTCCCCATATAGATAGCCAATAGTTAATAGTTTGTGGTTCATAGTTAATAGTTATCTTCCCAATAATGATTTTTTACCCCCTGCTTAGTCAAAATCTTTTGTAAGTCTAACATAGCAGTATATGTAGGGAGAATAAAAAGTCTCCCTTTTAGGCCATTTCTAGCCTGTTTCAGGGCATTTCTAAGGTTTGGTTCAACATGAAGAGATTTTGGCTCAAAACCGACATATTTAAGCCTAAGGGCCAAATCAGCAGCTCTGGTTCCACTACAAACAATTTTTAATTTTAAATTTTCAATTTTCAATTTCTCAAACTCCCCGTCCCAAATCCAGGAAACATCTGTTCCGTCTGCAAGATTGTCATTTAAAGCCAAAAGTAACCGATCATTTGGTTTTAGTTGCGGAGCTATTGTCTGGAAAACTTGAGTTGCTCCTGCAGGATTTTTTATAAGGAAGATATAGGCATCCCACTTGGAATGTGGGAAGGCTAATTTTTCAACTCTACCAAAAGCTGGGGAAAAGGATTTCAGTGTATCGGTAAGTCGGTGTATCGGTATGTCGGTGAATAGAAAAGATGTCGTTGCTATGGCTGCCAAAGCATCATAGATGTGGTAGATGCCGGGTAAGGGCAGGTGAATATTTATTGGTTTATGGTTAATGGTTAATTGGAATGAAGAACCTTTAAGACCATTTAACTTGACATTTGAAGCCTCAAAATCCAGATTCTCCTTTCCTCTTTTATGAGAAATAGCCTCACCTACAATTTTGTAATCCCTGAACCCAAAATTATATACCTTTCCTTTAAAGTATGAACCTAGTTTGGAAGTATTGGCATCATCCCCATTAACCAAAACTATTGTTTTTGGATCAAGATTTTTAAGTGTCTGGCTCCACTTTTTAACCACACTGTCTACCTCACCATATCTATCAAGTTGATCCCTAAAAACATTTAAAAAAACTATTATATCTGGTTTTAGCTTGTGGGCCACAGTATTAAAAGCAGCCTCATCCAGCTCCCAGATACCGAGGTTCGAATCTATTCCACCCCCGAGGTTGACTTGATGGATCAGAGCAGAAGCTACGCCACGCTCAAGATTAGAACCCGTATGGTTTCTGATCACTTTTAAGCCAGCTTCTTTTGCAAAATGGGAAAGCATTCTGGCTGTTGTGGTTTTTCCATTAGTACCTGTAATAACAACATTTCTAGGGATCATTGCGGAGAGCTTTTCCACAATACCTGGATCAATTTTTAAAGCATATAAACCAGGAGCTGCAGTTCCTCCGCCTATTTTAAAAAGTCTGGAAAAATATGCTACTAGTTTACCGATAAGGATTGCAAGTAAAAGCTGCATGGAGGAATTATAGCAGCAGCCTTATCTCAAGGCCAATAGTAATACTTTGACCGGCTTCATACTTTTGGGCAAATTTTTCCAAATCCCGCATAAAATAAGTAACTTTAGCCCCCCAGTCAGGAGAGGCGGCATAAACCCTATTTATAGAATAAGGGTTAGTTAATCCTCGGTCAAAATAATTTTCCCTAAGTCCTTTGGCAACCGTAAAGATTCCGTCTGTCCAGGAATTAAAATAAACAGCCTTTGCCCCGTATACTCCCCAACCCCAGCCATTATAGCCACCGGGAGTAAATTTACCAAATGTAGACTCAACACCTGCTATGGCAGGAAGCATTTTCCAGTCAAGATCATACACTCCGGCAGCATCAATAAGGTCTTGAGCATGATACTGCAAAGGTGAATTATACTTTGCTAAATATGCAGCTAAAATTTTAGCCTGCGGATCAAGCTGTTTTGCCTGTATTTGTTCAGCAGGTCTGTTTTCCTCCACCACTTCGTCTGCCACAATAGGTATAGTGGAGAATAAAATGGTGAAAGCTAAAATGGTTAAGACAAAAAGTCTTTTATACATAACGTAAAAATCCTGGGCAAGCCAGGATTAAGTCCGATAGTATATCAAATTAGGGTTAAAAAGTCAATCCCTCGACTCATTCGATGGACTTAAGGGCAAGTAAGCTCGGGACTGGTCTAACGGAGTTCTTCCATAAATGAGGTAACACCCCTGGCCCATGTGCCACCTTTGGCCAAAGAAGGAGGTGTGTATTTAGTCATAATTTGCTTCGGTGAATTTAGTCCGGCATTCAGGTAATCATTGCGCAATGCCTTCCCCACCCTATCAATTGCTTCCTCCCATGAATCAAATCTCACTACTAAATTTCCATAAATACCATACCCAAATGGATTGTGGGAGTTTTTGATGACTTTGCGTCCGCCGTTTGATTCCTGCATGGAAATTGCAGGTAAAAGTCTCCAATCTAGGTTGTAAATATCAGCAGTAGAGACAAAATTTTTGGAATAGGAAGATAAAGGAGAGGAATATTTTTTGAAAAAATCCTCGATAATCTTTGGCCTGGCATCAGCCAAATTTACGCTTACTTTTTGTTGGGGTATATCTTGCGGCAGCGCTGCATACAATTTGAAACTTTGGTTTGAGTATTTCACAACTTGAGCTCTTGATAAATAAACAAGAAGAAGAAGTGCAAATACTAAAGTTGTTATGGCAGCTCCAAACCATGAAGCCACAAAAAGTGGTTTAGTGTCCATACTTCGATTTTGCTCAGTATGACCTCTTCGAGCCTGAGCCTCAGAGCCGAAGGCCTGAGCAAAGACAACGTCTTTGCCGAATGGGTCCATCTGCAAAATTTAATGACATCTACAGTAAACAAAAATGGGACTAAAAGTCAACCTTTAAGATAATTCTAGGATGGTTTTGGCTAACCTTTGTGGATCATGTCTAAATAGGTGTTCCCTAACATGATAGATAGCTAAAGGCTTTTTAATAATTTTTAAATTAGGGGCAATTTTTTTGACTGCTTCTTCGTCAGTCTCAACAGGTTGCTGTTTATCTTTTTTGTAAACTTTTGAAACTTCTTTGTCCAAACCATTTTCATTAACAATCATAAAATTGATTTTATTTTTGTCCCCCAAATAATATGTAAAAGCGGAAAGATAATCCGATGCTTTAAAATAATCCGTCTCCCCCATCTTGGTCATCAAGTTTAGAACCAAAATTACCGTAGCTTTTGAGGCCTCAAGCGCCTCTTTTACTCCACTTACCAAAAGATGCGGCAGGACTGATGTATATAAATCACCTGCTGAAAAAACTATAACTTCGGCCTCTGATATTGCATGGATAGCTTCAGGATTTGGATCTGCATTGGCATCAAAATAAATCCTGTTTATTTTCTGCTTTGGATTAAAATCCTTTTTACCGCCTCTTAGGTCTATACTGGATTCTCCATCAATTTCCTGTCCTCCCTCCAGTTTGGCTGTTAGATTTAGTTCGGTAATACTGACAGGTAAAACCCTGGCTTTTATCCTAAATAAAAGTCTTTCAGCTTCTGTTCCCCTGTCAGGCCCCTTGTAGATCTGCTCCAGTCTGGCAGCAATTAAATTCCCCATGCTGTGGCCTTTAAGGGGGCCTTTGACATCAATTATTCTGTCTTCAAAAAGTTTTTGGGCAACTCCCCTCTGTTTGGGATCCTCCATGAGAGCCAAAAGGCACTGCCTCATATCCCCGGGAGGTAAAACCCCCAGCTCTGTTCGCAGTTTTCCGGATGATCCACCTGAGTCCCAGGTTCCTACAATTGCTGTGATCAGCTCGGGTTGGTTTAATTCTACCAGGCCTCTAAGTAAAGAAAAGTGTCCTGTCCCCCCGCCAAAAGTGACAATTTTTTTCTTGTAAGGATAATTTTTGTCAGCCATTTCCAAAGATTATACCATGATGATAAAATAAGCCTTGTATTTGTCCAGGTGGCGGAATGGCAGAGATTATAAAAGAACTGGCAGAAATAATTGATTAAAGTATAATAAACTCTACCGCCGAGGTGGTGAAACGGTATACACGCAGCCCTCAGAAGGCTGTGAGCGCAAGCTCGTGGAGGTTCAAATCCTCTCCTCGGCACTGAAAGGGATTTTGAATCTTACCTGCTTAGTCTGCCGAGTCTAAAAAGGTTAGCAGAAGAATGTTGTGTAATACCAGCAGTTGTAAAAGCCACATCAAAACCCGCATTCTGTATAAAACCTTGTGGAATTTCCACTTCTCCTCTTAAAGCTCGCACAAAAGTATCCAAAGATAATGGCTGATATCCCCTTCTACTACATCACCCGTCATTTTGGATGCACTCACTTCATGATATGTTAAAACTGATGTGGTTAAACGGACTTCCCGTTCTTGCAAAAGAGATAAAAAGGGTTCGGCAGTAAAAGGCGCAACGCCTAATGCTTTTAGAAATGTTCGTCTGCTAAGAGGCAAAACTTCCATATATGAAGAGTTAAGATGTAGGAACCAACCAGTCAGTCCCCTTTAAGTAACCGATATTTTCTCTTGTTGGAGTGGTAGAATACAAAGTTTGTGCACCAACCGCTGTTTCTGTAACTTTTGTTACTGGAATTAGTGGATAGAGAAGTCTATCAACATCATCAGGATAATATATAGGTTGGCCTACAACCTGTACTAAATCACCATCTTCTAGATAAAATTGGAGATGAGTTTCAGTACGAGCTGTTGGTTTTGGTTTTAGTGTAGGCTCTTTTCTAGCGAAAATTTTATCTCCCAGTTCCGGTAAAAAATCTACCACACGGTAATACCCACCAACCCGAATTTGGGGTGGAGCATATTCTTTACCATGTGCTGATGTTTCAAAACCAAAATGGTTTCTTAGGATATCATATCGTGTTTGCCAAACTTCGGCCTCTGCATTGAAACCTCTGAATCTAAGATAATCAATAGTTCTCCTGAATTCATAGCCCTCATCTAAATAGTATGCAACACTTGCTTCGAAATCTTCATCCATGTGTTGAGCTAAAGGTCTGTCCACAATTAAAGTGTAATGCGGTTGCCTAATTCCTTGCTTATTTCTTGCAATGGAATTGTTTAAATTCTGTGCGTATTCACCAAGAAGCTGGGGATTTTCTGCTCTGTAGAAAGCACCTAAAGCTCTGGCCCAGTTATTATAATCTAATGTTTCATCCCTAACTTGTCGAGGCATACTAAAAACAATTTCCCCGCTTTCAGTTCTATATTCCGC
>JBBTSA010000005.1:0-50095 GCA_038064895.1 Patescibacteria group bacterium | reverse complement strand
TACATCTAGTGTTAATTTTAGCAAAAACTTAGTTTATAAGCTAGCTTGAAACTTTATCTTTGTTAAGCTGCTTATAACAGAGGGATTTATCTTATATAATAGTTGAGTGTAAGAATTTATTAAGATTAAAATGAAGATTAAGCTGGAAGGATTAAATTTTTTAAAGGTTTATGATGTACTACTCGATATACAGGATAAACTTCAGCTCTCTGCTACAAACGACATAACAATTGATCTGTTTCCATCTAGAATTCGGTTCCCCAAGCTTTTTCCTGAAGATACCCCATTTTCTAAAGAAAGGTACTGCCAGGACAGATTGGAAGCCATAAATTACCTTAAAGAAATAGGTGCTATTTCTGCATATCAGTTATACAAGGCGCATTTTAACACTTGGGAGGATAAAGTCAGGATTGTAGTAAACAAGGAAATGTTTGACAAAGCGCAGAAACAACTGAACTCTATTCATAAACGAATGGAGAAAAATAAAGATAATGATGAAGCAATAGAAGCTCCAGTTACAGACAATATTACATGGCCGGATAATTTTAAGTGGATAGATGAGAATACGTACGATCTTGCCGGAGAAGGACGGATCACATTTATGGCCAAGGAGGATAATAAAACTAAAACTTATTTTAAGAAGATGACTGATGAAAAAGATTGGGTAAAAGTTGTTGATATGGCAGGCCTTACAGGAGAAAATGCCGGTCAAGTCAGAACTAAACTCAATCAAATCAAGGCAAAAATTCGCAATAAGGGATACTCGCACCTTATCACAGTAGAATCTAAGGGTGACTATTTTGGAGGCGCATATAGACTACATCCTTACCCAAAACGTAACGTTTAGTTTCTGAAACTGGACTATCGTTGAAGCTAAATCTCATTGAAACTACATGTTGCAACGATATCTCCGTTTAGATTTACGCTGTTCATGGCGTACAGATTACTATGAACAGCAATTTAAATTACGAGCAGAGATACTTTGCTACAAGCGAACTATCTCTTTGTGCGGCATTGATCTGTTTAAACTTCTCTTTGGATTCTTTGGACAAAACTAATCCCCAAAGGACTGTTTTTATATTTAAACGTAGTGAAAGTTTAGATGAAGCAGTCAACAATTTTTGGCAAAGAAAACTCTTCATAGAACCAATCGCCTTTTTTGAAGCTCAACGATATTTGAAATCCAGAATCTATGAATTGGCTAAATGAAGATCTTAAAAAAGAGATTAGGAAGATTTTTGAGCCTCGTTATAAAAGATCCTTAACTGATGATGAGGTACTTGAGATAGCCGAGAACCTGACAGATCTGATGGAGGCCTTTTTGAAGATGAAATGGAAACAAAAATATGGACCTTGAACTTAATATTAATCTAACCGGGTTCTCAGCTGAAATAAAACCGGTCATACGCCAAGACAATATCAAGGCCTTTGTTACCTGGATATTCCGAATAGACTTAGGCATGATTAAGATATACGGAGGCACTATCCGCGAGAAACCTTTTGGGGAACACAATAAGCTCATATTAAGTTACGATCCCCCAGCGATTAAGACCGGGCGTGGTTATATTAAAGTCATGTTTATTGAAGATAAACAGCTGTTTAAAAGGCTTTGTGATTACACCATTGATTTGTACTGCAAGCTAACCGGCGAAGTAAGAGGAATACTATCGGTAGAAGATGTTAACATGGACGCGATACCGATTTAATCGCATAGTAACAATAAATAACTATATAGTCACTATAGTTACTGGTATCAATATAGTAACAAGAGTTAGTATCCAGTAAGGAGTAACTATACTTAAGTTAAATTAAGATGAATATAAACGGCGAGCAATTAAAATATTTTATCTACTGTAGAAAGTCTGAAGAGGATGAGGACAGACAGGTATTATCTTTGGAGGCTCAGGTTCGGGAGCTAAAAGATTATGCCGAGAAGTGCAATCTCCACCTAATAGATACCTTGATTGAAAGTAAATCAGCCAGCAAACCAGGGCGGGAAGTGTTTAACAAGATGATGAATAGGATCGAAACAGGTGAGGCTAACTCTGTGCTGGTTTGGCAGATCAACCGTATAGCCAGAAACTCTAAAGATGGAGGCGATTTTGTCTGGTTTATGGATGAAGGGAAGATTAAACAGGTAGATACACCCCACAAGCAATATAAGAATAACGGGGATGATAAGTTTTTTATGGCTTTGGAGTTTGGAATGGCTAAGAAGTTTTCAGACGATCTATCAGATAATGTCAGGCGTGGTATTAGGCAAAAATATGAGCGTGGAGAATATCCAAACTACGCTCCTATTGGCTATACCAATACCAAGGTAAACGGAGTAACTAATATCTCCCCTGATCCGGAGCGTCAAGACTTGGTTATAAGGGTCTTTAACGAGTACTCAACCGGCAATTACTCACTTGGTAAAATGACTGATGCAATATTCACCTGGGGACTTAGAACCCGTAAAGGTAAGCCTGTTAGTAAATCACATTTGCACCGGATCCTGCAAAATCCAATATATTATGGTGTTTATGAACACGCAGGCGAACTGCACAATGGAACATACGAACCGCTTATCTCAAAACGCCTCTTTGATGATCTACAGATAGTCTTACACAATAAGGCAAAGCCTAAGAAGATTGTGAACGACTGGCCATATGCTGCGCTTTTGAAATGCGGCTGTGGCTGCGGTGCTTCAATCATCTTTGAAACTAAGCGAAAGTATTATAAGAAGACTGACCGGTGGGCAGAATATACTTATGCCCGTTCAAGCAAAAGGTGTAGTAAGTGTACTCAAAAGGGGATAGATCTTGCTGAACTCGAACATCAATTAGATGACAAGATTGCTCCGGTGACAATTGATGAGGAGACATGGCGTTTAGGTATTGAATTGCTCAATGCCAAGTATGAATCAGAGTCAAAACAACGGGCGCAGGTGGTAGAAAGCCGGCAAAGGCAGTATCAAAGGTTGCAAGGTGAGCTTGATGGCTATTTTAAGATGCGCGCTCGGGAGGAGATGACTGCTGATGAGTTTACAAATAAGAAAAAGGCTATCTTTGATGAACAGGCAAAATTAAAAGAAAAAATAGATGACGGAATAAACGGACAACGCTCCTGGTTGGAACTTGCCGAGGACTTCTTTACAACAGCCTATCAGGCTCGGGAGATGTTAAATAGTGATGATTTGGAGGCAAAACGTAAAGCAGTTGCAAAGATCGGTTGGAACGTCTTGCTAAAAGACGAGAAGCTTGTCTGGACGTACCAAAAGCCTTACGATGTGCTGCTAAAACCTACTTATCGTTCTGACCTGCGGAGGCGGCAGGATTCGAACCTGCGAGGGACTTTCATCCCCAACAGTTTTCAAGACTGTCTCCATAAACCGCTCGGACACGCCTCCGTATGCGGTGGGTACAGGATTCGAACCTGTGTGACGCTTACGCGCCAGAAGTTTAGCGAACTTCCTCTTTAAACCACTCAGACAACCCACCAACCAGCCTAAATTTTAACATTAAATAAGATCCTATGCTATCTAGCTAAAGTGAGGGCCCAGACTTTTTTAGCTCCTGCTCTTTTTAAGATGTAACAACACTCCCTTAAGGTTGAACCTGTTGTCCAAACATCATCAATTAATAGGGTATAGGGTTTAGGGGATAGGGTATAGTCAGAAGAAATTTCAAAAGCACCGAAAATATTTTTTCGTCTTTGTTTTTCTGAAAGCCTTACTTGAGACTTTGTATAACGAGTTCGTTTTAAACCCTCACAATAAGCTAAACCTAATTTTTTGGATAATATTTGTCCTAAAAGTTTTGCCTGATTAAAACCCCTTTCATTTTCTCTATACCAGTGCAGTGGTACGGGTACAACTACCCATCCTTCTCCTCTGTCCTTTTTAATTTGATCCAAGATAAAAGGCTGGAATATGGCCCAATATTCTATGAAAATATCCATTAAATCCGGAGCATAATCCCTAACCAAAGAAGGCTCATATTTTAGCTTTTGGATAGCTTTTTTAAGTACCCCCTCATAAACCCCCAGACTCCACAGTCCATCCAGACCGAGTCTGCGCCTACAAATAGGATGAGTTTGTCCTCCAACTGCAAGATGCTCACACCTTGGACAAACAAGCTCCCCCTGTTTAAGGTTGTCTACACATTCCTTGCAAAAGTATGTTTCAAACTTCCCGCAACCAACACATTTTTTTGGGAAAAGAATGTCCAGAATCCAGTTTGTCATCCTCATATTTGATCTTACCTCCTAATTATGGTAGTATACTAGCCTTGGGGATGTATAGTCTCGACAGGATTGCTCTTTAAAAACTGCAAGCTGTTAAGGAAACATTAAACATTAAATATTGTTTCAAAACACAAACGGCAGAAATTCTGACCGCTATGCCTTTGCCGGCAATTACGCCGTAGTATAAGCATTATCTTGGATGATCTTCTCCAGGCTAGATCACCAGGGTATGTACCCAGTCTGGATGCAGTTTAGATATCTAATCCATATTCTAAACAAAGAAACTTGGATTAAGTGTTAATCTTCCTGCTTTTAGGTTACAAATTAACACTCAAAAATATATAAAAGCTAAGCTTGTAGAAGTTTTTTAAGAAACAATTTTGGACCCCCGCTCAAAACGGGGCATCTCCACACTTCGCCTTCATATGGTACAATCCCACCTAATGAACGGTTTTTTTAGTCCAAGTAAAGGTGAACTTACACTTTCCGAGCTTGTTTTGGAAATTGGTAAATTCATTATGGAAAAGGGGGATAATCTGTACAGACTGATAATAGGTACTGACTCTCAAATCAGGGGGAACAACGGATCATCTGAAATCTTTTTTGTAACTGCAGTTGTAATCCATAGGATTGGTTTAGGAGGACGGTATTTCTGGAGTAAAGAAAAAAGAGTGCAAAAAATGTTTTTAAGAGACCGAATTTATACTGAAACTCTCCTGTCACTTTCTCTTGCAGAAAATCTCATCCCCCTTATTAGAAAGGCAGTACCCGACGGCTTATATGATCTTGAGATCCATATTGATGTTGGACCAAATGGGGCAACAAGGGATATGATTAAGGAAGTTGTAGGCATGGTTTCAGGCAACGGCTATGTTGCCAAAACTAAGCCTGAATCATACGGGGCATATGTTGTTGCAGACAGGCATACCTAGGCTTTCCCTCTTAGTTCTTGTTCAACACGGCGTGCATGGTCTTTTTCTTTTAAAATCTTTCTTTTGTCAAACTCTTTTTTAGATTTTCCAAGCCCCACTTCAACTTTAAACCTATTATTTTTCTCGTAGATTGAAACAGGAATTAAAGTTGTAGCTTTTCCAGATACTTTTCCAGCCAAAGAATCTATTTGATCTTTGTGCAGGAGCAGTTTCCTTGAGTGTGTAGCATCATATTCCTTGCCTCCTGCTCCCTGATAGTTTGGTATGTTGGCATTTACCAGATATGCTTCTCCATTTAAGATCCTGACATAAGCTTCACCCAGATCCAACCTGCCGGAACGGATAGACTTAACCTCGCCACCAGAAAGGACAATTCCAGCTTCTATATGCTCAAGAATATGGTAATTATGGAGAGCTTTTTTGTTGACGATTCTCACTATTTCAAGTCTACCGTATAAATCTTGCTTCCATCAAGTAAATATACCTTTTTCCCCTTCTCATCTACAACCAGATCAGATGCTGTCCCGAATTTATTCCCTGTTATTTGCCCTTTGTATTCCCCTGTTTTTGTTAAAATCAAAAGGCGTGAGTTGCCTGAATCCAAAACATATAGATTATCAGTGTCGGATGAAACAAAAAAACTCTTTGGATCTTTTACAGCCCTTTCCAGACCTCCTAAAGAAAAGTGGTCTTTTTCTCCTCTTGTGAAACGTAAAATTTCTCCGCCTTGCTTTAAAACATAGATCGAAGACTCAATCTGCATCCGCAAAGTGCCTGAAAAATCCGCCTTTGTATTTTTACTTAAGTACTCTCTCTTATCAGAATAGCCGGTTGATGTTGGTAAATATTTCCATACTTGGTTTTTAGAAACATCCAAAAGATATACATTACCTGCAAAACCCACTATATCTTTAATCCCCCCCCAATCTGAATCCGGTTTTGCAACTTCCGTATCTTTTTTGTCACCTGCATCAACTCTAATAATGCCTTTATCTTTTGAGTAAATAAAAACCAGACTACCGTTTACTGACGCATATTTTGCATCTCCCAACTTTTCCTTTCCGGAAAGAATCTCGTGGCTCTTTTTTGAAAGATCTACCGAAACTAAAGTTTTTGTATCTGGGTCCAGAAGTAATATTTTGCCTGCAGACAGGCTCAAATTTTGAGCTTTAAAGTCTTTTTTAATAAGATCCAAATCCAAAAACAGGGGGAATTCAGAAAGCTCATACTGCTGCAAAATTGAACCCTCTTCTTGCTCAATTTGCTTCTTTAGATCTTTTGCTTCTTGACTGTTTGGATATAATTTTAGTGTAGCTGCGATTTTATTCTTAGCCCCCTCAAGTTTGATCTTTGCCTCCGAGGGATTTAGGGAAGATAATCCCTTTGCCGCAGCAAAGTCATCTGTGGCAGATTGCAAGCTTTGATTAAACTGCAATCTGCGCTCCTTATCCCGACTGCTTGTATATTGAAGTCCTACGCCTAATCCGATAATAATCACCAAACCACAAGCTAAAAATAGCCTGCCTCTGCCGCTTTTTGGAAATAATTTATGGAGTTTATAAACTAGGGTTTTCATCTGATTTGAAAGGATATTTTTAATGATTGCACTCTTTGCATACTGATTCTCCATATCTTCCGTCGTTTCATATTGAGACTCCTCCTCTTTTGGCAACTGAATGATATCCTTATCTTCCTCGTCTGGTCCTACCTCTACAGCCAAACCTGCTACAGAGGAGTATTCGGTTTCATCCGGCAAAGGGCTTGCTGCAACTTGCGAAGAAACTTCTTCCTCAAAGGCATCTAAAGATAAACTTAACGACTTATCCAAACCGTCACCCAAAAATGTAGTTAAACTTTTAGTGGCTAAGAGTATTTTGTCTGCAGGCTGTAAAAATCCGGAAATAATTTGTTGTTCGGAGCCTAATTTAAGGAGCGGGGATAATTCATCGGATCTTTTCAGATAAACTTCGCAATCACCTTTTCCAATTAGATAAAGCACTTTACCAGAGATTGAACCCAGTACCAAATCAAAGCTGTCCGCTAATCCAAATTTTTTAAGGCCTTCCAAAAAAGTATTATTCAGCTTCTCTCCTGCAGAGCCGGATTCGAAGTCAAAGTAAAAATCAGCAAGTTCAGAAAGGATCAGTCTACCTTTTGTAAAAGCATCATCGGAAGTAAGCTGTAAAACAGCCAAAAAGGATTCTTCTTCTCTTTGCTGAGAAAGAACCTGCGCAGCCTTTTGATCAGTGTTTAAACCAACAATCTGAACAACTTTTATTCGCATAGAACATTTATATTCATCACAAGATTCCCCAGGCTAAAACAATCAGTCCTATTGCAAAACCCGCATGAATAATTGCGATTGCAGACAAAATCTTTGAAGTTGTTGTAATAATTGTCTTACTCATAAGATCAACTTGCCTTATAACCATCAGGGCGAATATAACGTAAAAGAAAAGAATTATCAAAACTGCAGTTTTTACTAGAAGTAAAAAAGCAGCTGATGTAAAAATATTAATTTCCATAGAGTTTATGAGCCTCATCTAAAATAAAATCAGCCACATGGTGTGGTCTTGGAACAGAATGGAAGTCAATATTTCTTGATGCTCCTGCTGTCTGGATGAATACATTACCGTAGTGAAAGAGAGAATTTAATATACCGCCCATAGAGGATGAAGTATCTTCTATATTTCGAAGGGGTGCAACATCAATATTTTTAAAAAGAATTGAATGAAAATCGCAGTCAACTATATTTTTATCAGTCACAATATAAACATTAAAGTACCAGTGCAGGAAGCCTTCAAAAGTAACCGTCATAATCAAAAGAAAATTAATTATTAAAAAAACTATCCCAAACGAGGGAGGGATAGATGCTATATTCAAATTAAGAAATGAAAAAACCGCAGGAATAAAAAAGGGGGTAAAAAGAAGTACAATTGCGGGGATAACCCAATTCAAATTTGTAATAGGATGAGCTCTTAAAAGAAGAAGTATTTTTTCGTCCGCGTCCTGACCTTCAAAACGGCAGTTTAAAGGATTTTCTACATATGCAGGGAACATGGCAAAAGTATACTACTTTTGCTCAACATTAAAAAGCGGTCCGACAATTTGAATATTTGCAGGAGCTCTTAGGTTAAAGAAATTTCTAAATTCCGTGCCGTTAAATGTCTCCGAACCTTTATCTCCTGAAACACTAACAGATGTAACCATACCGCTTCCAAAATCAGCTGCTACAGAAACCGATGAAACACTGTTAAACGGGGTATTGCCCCTGTTTCTTACTTCCTGTTTCACTCTGCCCTCGTCCCAGGTATCACTGCCTTCAGGATTGGGTTTGTCTGTCTGGTATATGTGCGCCGATACGCCCGAATCCATCTTCACAAGCATTATTACATTAGCAATGTCCGCAACCTCCTCACTTTTTAACCATGCGGATTTTGCATACTGACTGCGAAACCCTTGAGCCGCATAAAAACATGGGGAGTCTTTGTCATATGATTTGGAAGAAAGATCCCCGAACCCTCCAATATCCCCTGCTGTATCCCTTAATCTTTTTGTAAAAGATCTGTTTGAGCCCCAAACATCTCCCGAGGTAAAAGTGTAGCCCCCGTCTGTTGATGAATACCAGGCTTTTGCAGGCGATCCTCCTGAAACCATTGTTTTGCCATTTGTTTGCTGTACGGCCTGCTCCCAATTTCCTCCTTTATTGCCGCCTTTGTAAACTTGGCAAAGCTGGCTGGTGCAGATTTCAGACTGCCCATTGTTTGTAAAGGCAAGGGCATAAGAGCGGGCGGCAATGGCCTGTGCTTTTAAAGCTTCAATTGGCCAGGAATCCGGCATTTCATAAATACCCAAAAGATAGGTTTCCAAAGGCATTGATCCATGACCTTGCACAGAAATATTTATATTAGGCTTTTGTTCAAATGAGAAATCCTGGAAGTATGCTCTTAAAATATCTTCATGATTTTGCCCTGCCTGTGCCCTGCCGTATGCCCCATATTGGTTCATACCTACCCTGTGCGGAATACCATAGGTAAAAAATGCAAAGGCAGAAGAAAACCCTGGATCTAACTTTCTATCATCAGTACAAAAAAGCGGACCTGCCCCCAGTGAGGTTGGCAGATTCAAAGAGGCCTGACGTTGAGCAATAATTTGTTGCTGTCTTGCGCTAAGTTGAGCAATTTTAGAGGAAAGTTCTGCCTGGTAAACTTTGGCTTTTGCTACCTCTCCGCCCAAAAACTTTGCATTTTTGTCAACTTCAGCTTGCAAAATAGCAAGCCTTGCTTTATCTTTCTCTAGTTTGTCTTTTTGAGTCAGCAGGTCAACAACCTCGCCTGTTATGGAGGAAATAATCTGCCGATCTTCACGCGTTACTGATTGACGGTAAGATAGTTCTCTAAATAAATCCCCTGATTGTATGGAAGACAGAATTACTAAAAGTGGATCAGTTAAATATGAGCGAATATAATATGCTTTAACTCTTTCCTCCAAAAGCGCCTGCTGCAGGGCTAATTTATCTTCCCTTACATCCAAGTCCTTCTGTTTTTGCCTAATCCCATCTGTCAGGCCGTCTATGTTTGCTTGAATTTGAGCAAGCTGACGCCTTAAGGAATCCAGTTGTCCTTCCAAAGGCTTGGTGGCATTAACAGAAAGTTCCCTGGATTTTGAAAGCTCATCAATTTGTCTTTGCAGGTCCTCTATTTCATCAGCAAAGGTAGGGTATAGGGTATAGGGTATAGGGTATAGAAAAAAAAATAACAAAAGGCAAATCAGGATAATCTTTCTCATAAAAGTAAGCATGCTAAAATTTGAGAATGCATTTAATTTTAACATGTATTAGATGCTAAGATTAAATTATGTTAACCTCTTATCAGCAATTAACGGTTTGGCAAAAAGCTTTTAAACTAACTATCAAAATATTCAAAGCTACCAGTCGAAAGAGCTTGATTTTTTAACATTAAAAGAATTTGAAGAAATTAGTAGCCTACTTACAGAAGTTCAAAAGATGTTAAATAAATTAATTAGCAGATTGATCACTAAACCCTAATTCTTTTATTCTAGTACCTAGTGCCTAATTACTAGACCCTAATTAAAACTTGTGGTAAGCTGAAAATAATGTCCAAGCTAGACTGTACAAATTTGTAGTAAATTGTATATTGACATAATACAAATTAGTAGTAAAATGATATAGTAAATGTATGTTAAAAAGGGCAATTGAGAATATAATAAACCAATATCTGCAAGGAGAAACTTATAAAGTGCTTTACGTCTGGGGACCAAGACGCTCAGGAAAAACAACACTTCTTAATAAATTAGCAAAAAACTTAGGCGTTACAAAATTTAATTTTGATCTTGAGTCAGATAGGGAAAAGTTTGCTCCCAGAAGGGAAATTCTTGAAAAAATTGTTAAAGAAAACGAAATCATTTTAATTGATGAGGTACAAAACTATCCAGAAGTAACAGTAATGCTCAAGATTCTTCACGATGAGTTTAGGGTAAAGGTTATTGCAACCGGCAGTAGTGAGCTTCGGCAAAAATCTAAAGACTTCGATACAATGGCAGGACGATTTATTGAAACCTACTGCTTGCCTTTGTCTGTTTTTGAGATAGCTGAAAATGAGGGAGTTTGGCAATCTGAAAAGCCAGCATACGAGCGAAATCTCGCACACAAACTTCAAATATTCGGTGCTTACCCGGAAGTATATGTACAAGACCAACTATCTGAAACGCAACGCATTGACCTATTACAAAATATTCTTGATACCTATGTTTTAAAAGATGTAATTGATATTTATCAATTAAAAAATACTAAACTGGCCAAGGATATTTTAACAAAAATTGCTTTGCAACTTGGAAGCGAGGTATCAATTCGAGAAATAGCGGACTCACTTAGTGCAAACCCCTCAACAGTTTCCAATTATATTGAGATTTTTATAAAAAACTATATCTTAATTCCATTGGCTTCATTTAGGACCAACATAAGGAAAGCGGTATCTGAAAATAGAAAACTTTACTTTTATGATTTAGGTATTCGGAATATCCTGGTTCAAGATTTCCGGGATTTAGTGCTGCGTCCCGATAAAGGAGGGTTGTTTGAAAATTTTATTATCTCAGAGATTGAAAAATGGCGCATAGTGTCAAATATTAAAGTAAATCTATATTTTTACCGAGAATATGGCGGGAAAGAGGTTGATGTTGTGATAGAGGACTATAAAAAAAATTATACAGTTTTCGAGATTAAAGTCGATCAGGGAAAAGTGAAAAAAATCTTTCCTTTACCGCATGTATCTGAAACAGTTACTATACAAAATTACTTCGAAAAAATATCCGAGGTCTTACTCACTCCTACTCTATAGACCCTAAATTAAAGTTGTGCTAAGCTAAAAATAATGGGAAAAATATTTTTTTCAGGCCTTTGCTTTTTGATCTTTTGCATTATTTTTGTCAAATCAGTGTCGGCTGAAGATTGCCCCAGCGGAGACCCAAATGATACCTCGTGCCGTCAGGTGTGTGTTGATCAAAATAGTAACCTACGCAATATAGGCGACTCATGGTCTGGAGAATGTAGTAGCACACCTGGTTATCGGACCGGGTATACATGTGCAGATGACCTTTCTGTGATAGTTGATGAATTGGAGGATGAGACATGTAATCCAAATTATACCCCTCCGGCACCAATTCCTAACCTCCCACCTAATTCAGGCTCATGCGATGTAGTTAGAGTACCAATCGGTCCACGAGGAGGAATTAGAAAGGACGTCCAGGATAATTGTACAAAGCCTGGCTATAAACCCCATCCTATTTATGGTACTACTGATCGTTGCGAATGTGTACCAGAAGCAACACAGCTATGTCCCCAAGAAGGATCTAACTGTAACCAAGACCCTAGTACCTGCCAGGCACAGCCTGGATGTAATGATTATCAATGTATTGGATTAGTCGCTGGCCGCACTCCTGGAAAGTGTCAAAACCCAGCAAATATCTGCAGTAAAGAAAATGCACTCTGCTCAATTGATGCTAATTGTCAATCAGGTGGAGCGGCCTGTTCACAATATACTTGCTGGACAATTGGAAAGGGTAAACAGTGCCGTTTTGGAATACAACCCACTACCACTATTAAAAAGGTATGCAAATCTAAAAGCGACCCTGGTTTTGATCCAAACAAACATGTTGATTGTGCTTTAGCAGGAGGGATTTCGTGCGGGGATGCAAATAATCCTGGCTTTCAGACTGCTATTGGCTGTATACACACCAATCCTGTAGAACTTGTAAAAGATTTCTTAAAGTTTGGCCTTGGAATAGGAGGAGGATTGGCATTTTTAATGATGCTTTTGGGGGTATTTCAGATGTTAACATCCGCAGGAAATCCTGAGACTTTAGCAGCAGGGAAAGACAGGTTAACTAATGCTGTAATAGGACTTTTGTTTGTCATATTTTCCGTACTACTGCTTCAGATAATTGGATTTGGTATACTGGATATACCTGGATTCGGAAGATGAAAGAGAGTCGCTATGAACAAATTGGCTTTAAAACTTCCCGGCGGTGAGGATATAGATAATCCTGTTCCACAGATTCCAGACTTGGGAGCTCTTGTTTCCGGCCTTTTAAATATTTCCATATTTATTGCCGCTTTTTTAAGCTTTTATTATCTTATCTGGGGAGCCTGGGCATATATTTTTGCCAGCGGGGAAAAGGAAAACCTGGCAAAAGCCAGGGAAAAAATAAAATGGGCTTTAATTGGGCTTTTGGTAACAGTAATGGCTTATACTATAGCTACATATGCGGGACAGATTTTTCCGGCGAAAGGAGGACTACCATTTTGATGAAAGGAACTAGGGTTTGGGGGTTAGGGTTTAGCTTAATAACAATTTTTTTACTAGCATTTATTTTTCTATACCCTATACCCTATACCCTATACCCTAGTCATGCTCAATCTCCAGTACCTATCGGCGAGAAATTCGGCTTCGGAGATATCCGTTCCCTTGGTGAGGCAACCTCAAAGCTTGTTGTTCCGGCATTTGAGGTTACTACCGCAATAGTTATAATATATTTTCTAATTGGAGCTTTTTTTTATCTTAAGGCAGGAGGGAATAAAGAAGAGATTGAAAGAGCAAGAAATATGATAAACCATGCAATAATTGGGTTTCTAATCTTAATATTTGCTTTTCTAATAATACAGTTTTTATTATCTAAGTTGTTTGGTATAAATGAATTAAGATTAATCGGATGAAAATTCTTATTACAATAACTATATTTATTTATTTTTTTCTTTCAGTATTTACTCCCTCTGTTTCTGCTTTGGATTGCACTGGAGCTGATAAAGACCGCGTTGAGTGTAAGTTTGGCACCATAAGTCCTCCTCCTGCACTTATACCTTTCACTGCACCAGATCCATCAGGTACAGCAGGGATCAGTCAATTTTTAACTAATCTGGTTAGGCTTATTTATGTTATTGCTGCAATAGTTTTTATCTTTATGATCCTTTGGGGAGCATTTGACTGGATGACTTCAGAAGGTGATAAGGAAAAAATTGCCAGAGCAAGGGATAAAATAATAAATGCAGTTGTAGGAATTCTTCTTTTTGCCGCAGCATATGCAATTATTCAGATCTTGGGTCAGTTTACAGGCTTCAAATTCTTTACTCCTTGAAGTAAGGACTTGACAAGTAAATTTCTCTATGAGTAAGATTAAGATGCAATGAAAAAAATAGTTTCCATAGCCTCTACCTTTTTATATCTTCTTACTGGTATGCCAGCTTTTGCTCAAGATCCTGGACAAATTAAAATAGAAAGACCTGTAATTGACGGCAAGCCTGTAGGCTTTGGTACTTTGGGTAATTTTATTCAAAATACTCTGGCTTTGCTTTTTATCGTAGCAGTCATTGTTGTACTTTTTATGCTTGTTTGGGGAGCATTTGAGTGGATAACATCAGGCGGAGACAAGGATGCCGTTGGAAAAGCAAGGGGAAGAATTATTAATGCTTTAGTCGGTCTTGCTATTTTGGCAATAGCTTTTGCACTATTCCAGGTAGCAGGCCAGTTCCTGGGCTTTAATGTCCTTGATTTCAAAATACCTACTCCAGCTCCATAAATATGGGCCCTGACCCTGCAGGTTTAGCTGAAATTGAACAGGTTTTTTCTTCTTTAGTTTCTGTTGTTGTTGGCTTGGGATTTATAGCTACCCTTGTTCTGCTTATATTTGCAGGAATAAAATATATAACTTCAGGTGGGGAACCAAAAGCAATACAAGCGGCCCATTTAACAGTAACATGGGCTCTTTTAGGGATATTATTTTTAGCAATAGCCTGGATTATTCTACAGCTTATCCAAACATTTACAGGAATAGAGGTTACGGTTTTTAATATAAGAGCTCTATGCATAATTGTGCCAGGAGGTAAAGACTGGTGCCAACCATAAAACTTGCAAAAGTTAATCATTTTGTTTTACTCTTAAGATATGCTGCAAAATCTCAAATTTCAAATCTCAAAAGTTTTGAGATTTTTAGTTATAGTTTTGACATTTAACATTTGCGTTTTGAGTTTACCTAGTCCTGTCCATGCCCAATCCTCCACTCCGTCTTCTACCCTCCAGCTTCAAAATCCAGCTTCCAGTTTCCAGCTTCCATCCTCAATTCCTCCTACCTCCCCCATCTATACTGATCTTTTAGTTCATAACCTATTCCATACTTTCTCCTGTCTCTCTATTGGTTCATCCATAATTGGCCAGCCATGTCTTACTTATCAGATTACCCAAAATGCCCAGGGAGCAATTCAGGGAGTACCAATACTTTCATCAGCTAACTTATCCGGAGGCCTTTTAGGGGCAACAACAGGTCTTATAGCAGGTCTTTATATGAATCCTCCGGTTAGAACCATAGATTATCTGGCATCAGTTGGAGAAGGCTTAGGAATTGTAAAACCAGCTCATGCCCAAGTTGTTGGTTCAGGAGCCCAGGTTTTAAGTCCTATTTTAAAACTCTGGCAGGTTTCAAGAAACATTTCTTATGTAATTATGATAATAATTTTTGTAATCATTGGCTTTATGGTAATGTTTAGGCAAAGAATAAATCCCCAAACAGTAATTACAGCCCAAGCAGCCTTACCAGGCCTTGTAATTGGCCTTATCCTAATAACTTTCTCCTACTTCTTTGCAGCCTTACTTACTGACACTGCATTTTTGGGAGTTAACGTTGTGGGGCATTATTTCAGTGCTGCACAAACAGGCTCGCCTCCAAAACTTGCTCAAGATATTGCTGGAGATAATGTGGGAACAATTTTTAGTAAATTTGTGGGTATGCTTAGTGTTGGAGATATATCGGGTGCTTTAGGTTCGGTTTTTAATAGTTTAGATGGCGGGGTTCAGTTTTGGATTAGGCTTCTGGCTGGAGTAATAGGTTTCCAAACAGGAGCTTCAATAGGAGGACCTATTGGGAGCCTTGGTGGTGCAGGAATTTGTGCTGCTGTGGCAGGTACTTTAACGGCACCGGCAGGAGGTATCGGTGCTGCAATTGCCCCGTTTTGTGGCATGTTAACAGGGCTTGCCGGCCAAGTTATTGGGGGAAGTGTCTTAGGAATCCCCGCTTTTGCCAATCCTACTTTTACTTTCAGTCTTGTTATTTATTTTGTTGCAATAGCGGTTTTAATCTATGCCATGTTTAAACTCTTACTTCGTCTGATTAATAGCTTCTTAAGTATCATCTTCCTAACAGTAACCGCTCCTTTCCAATTCTTAGCAGCTGCACTCCCAGGGAGACAAGGGGTTGCAACAAACTGGATATTAAATATGCTGGCTAATGTTTTGGCTTTCCCGGCAGTTTTTGCGGTTTTCTATTTTGTGGCTTATCTTTGGGGAACAAATACTGCACCAGGGCAATTATTTGGAATTACTGCAAGCCCAGGAGTAGCCGGACCCCAAACACTGCCGCTTTTTGGTGGATTAGATCTAAATTTCATTAGAATTTTATTAGCTTATGGAGCCTTACTGGCAACCCCTGCCATTCCTGATATAATAAACAGAACAATTGGAAGAATGGGTCAAGCAGGGCAATTGATTGGTCAAGAAATTTCTGGATCAACCAGAGCCGGGCAAGGTTATGCCGGAAGATTAGGGGCTGCTCCAGGACAAACAGGCAGGGCCCTCGGTCCTTTAGGCCAATCTCTTGGGGATACATATGAGATTATACCAGCACCAAATGATCCGCTGGGATATTATGTTTATCGAAAACCTGGTATAGCTGGAGCATTAAGGAGACAACAGCCTGTCCGGATTCGATAAAGTATTAACCTGCATATGTAGGTTCAGGAGCACGGACAGGTAAGCGGATATTGTGACTTGGTGTTAATTTTCTCCATACTTCATCCCAAATACTAAAACTCTTTTCCAAATCTAAAACCAGCTTATCTTTTGTAAATTCCTGATGATCTCCTTCTACTCTATACACCTCCTTATCTACTACTTTATGTACACTCCTACCGTCTGCTGTTTTGTATACTGCTCTATATGAACCAGGACTTGTTATAAATCTAATGATATCTGCAACTTCAGAATAAGCTTCCATACCAGCTTCTTCTCTTTCAGCATGCTCCTCAGTTGCTCTTTTTTCTGAAAGCAGCCATTCTAAAAACCTTAAAGCAAACTTTTCATTCTCGTCAAATCCTGCACCGGAAGATAAGGCTTGTCTGTCTTCCCCATATAATTTTTCAGTACCCTGAACAATCGGAGCAAACCTGCCAAGATGTCCTCTACCTTCATTCCATAATGCATTTACAATCTTTTCCTTGTTATTTTCAGTAAGCTCCTTTAGACCACGGGTCAACATGAGTACAGCTTGCTCAGGTGTAACACCGGGCATAACCCCTTCAATTACAGCCCATAAAGCATTAGCATCCACTAATAGTTTTTCTAGAAACCCCCATATTCTACCCTTCTCCAAATCTACCCCTCCCTCTGAGCTAGTTCTTAGATAAACCAAATCTTTATGCCTATCAGCAAACATAGTAAGCGCGGGATTATCAACAGATTCCATACCATTTGTTTTAGTATTGACGTTTAATGCAAGCTCCAGAATATTTTCAAAAGTCATTTCCTGGGAAAGGCTACCCATTGAAAATGGCATGGCATGTATTAAATCTACTCCTCTTGGGACTGTTCTTCTCAAATTGGTATACCAAAAGGCCTTAAGATAATGCAGTCTTTTTACTCCCCAAGACTGATTTTGAAAACCATAGTCAATTCTGTCTGCTGAAAAAGGAAGCATCCTGGGATCTAGTATTTCCTCTGTTGGCAATCCATGAGTTGCTTCAAAATAGGCAAGTCTTTCCAATTCAGCATACAAAGACCGGGAATCCTCAATCATCTGGGTCAGATTATCAATTCTTTGTTGCGTGGTATTACCTTCAATACCCTGCCTTCCGGTTAATCCCAATCTTCTAAGTACATTTCTTATGGCTGGCAGTTTACCCTTGGCCACCTGTTCCAATACCACCTCGTTATTAATCTGGCTTTCGGATGATTTATAATCAGCCAGGAAATTATTATTAACCGGCCTAAGACTATCCATCTTAATAATTTCTTCAAACCTTTTCTCCTCTTCCTGATACGTGCCGTCTTGCTGTCTAACTTTTATTTTAATTGTCGCATTATAGCCACTCTCTCTTATTTTCTTTACCGCATCCTGAAAAGCGCTCCATTCTTCCTTACTTAATCCTGTTTCTTCAAATCCTCTCTGCAACTCAATTGGTATTGTTCTACCATTGGTTAGAGTTATGTGAAACTTATTATCAGTATTTGCTCTATTTAATCCGGCGTTTTTCCACCTATCAATCCACATTCTGCTTCTCCACCTGATAAACGCTAAATTATCCTCTGCGCCGTATTGCTCTCCGTACTCCTTAGCAGCCTGCAAGATAACGTATTTATAAAATAAAACGGCATCATCTACTCTTATATAATCACCGTTGTCCATTTTAATTGATGGAGATCCAAGCTCCGCTGCTTCACCAAATATATTCATCACTTGAGCTGCAATACCAAAAGCACTGGTAGCCCTTCTCTTCACTTCCTGAAATCTGCTTTGTTCCGAAGCTAATACTTTCCGTGCTACTCTCAGCCTTGCTAGGTCTTCAAAAGTAGCTTGATTGTTTTCCTTTTTTCCCTCTACTTCCTTAGAGTCTTGTTTATAATCTTCGCTGATTCGCTTTAATCTTATATCAGGAGCCTCTCTACGCTCAAAATTTGATAAAAATTGATCCGCTGTAGTCACTGTGGTTAAATTTGCTCTAGCGCGGGTTCTTTCTTCATCCTCTCTACCTGTTTTTTCATCAATTCCTCCTTTTAACTCATACTCCATTAATTTGCTTATAAGCTGCTCTTCCAGTAAGTCGCGAAGATATTTATGGGTTGTATCATCATCAAACAATTGACCTTTAAAGCCTTGAGGTCTGTAATAGAGTCTGTACTGGTCCGAAAGCAGCAGTGATAATGCTATACCCACTAGACCGTCATTCATAGAAGGCATCTGTCTTAATTTTTCAACTCCCCGAATACGCATCCTTTGTTCTAAAAATGAATTGAATAAATCCATTTGTAGATTCTCCCCAGCCCAGTTTAATATGAAAAAATCAATTTTATTAGTGACTGAATCCTCCATCTGTACAATTAAATCATCCGCATCTTTTTTGGAAATTCTTTCACTTCTTTGTAAGTCAGTTGATTTTTCTCTTAAAGCTTTTAGCAACATCTCCATTCTTTGCTGGATAGCGCTAATATCAAAGGTGGTAGCGCTTTGGGTAATGTTTTCAGCCGCCTGATCCGCGCCCAATTCTATTTCTTGTCTGGTATTTCCAAGTAATTTGATCCTGTAATAAGATTCTTCTCTAAACCAAGGTTCAATTCCTGCCTCTAAGGCCTGTCTTTCTCTTCTCTCTGTAATCACTCTTTCTATTCTGTGAACATTCCACTCACCGGAAATCCTATCCGGCAGGTCAAAGTTTAAAAGAGAATCCTCAATTTGGGCTTGAGCCCTTTTGATAAATTCCCCTCTAATTCCTTGCAAGGCTTGTCTTGCTGCAGATGTTAGCCCTCTTCTTTGAAGAAGATCCCAGCGTGCGGAATGCTCCACATATTGAGATTTATTATTGTCCAAAAGAGCGCTAAAATATTCAATAATTTCATCTTCTATCTCGGCAAAAGTTTTCTGGGTTAAACGGCCCGGTGAATCTGTCAGCATATCCAGTTGGCTCATCTCGCGATGAGGCAATAAACTGCTAGCCCATTCCTGATATTTATGATCCAGCCTCTCCTCTAAATCATCAAAAACTCCCACTCTCCTTGCCTGATGCAAATACCAGCTTAAGCCTTCTCTTGCTTGATCCAAATCTTGTTGTTGAAAATTAGGATCTCCTGTATCCTTCAATTTTTGCTGTTCTCGGAAAAACTCCAATTGCTCGGCAAAAGTTGTTTTACCAGGTTGTGTTATGGTAGGTTCAGCATCTTGAAGGAGCAATTGTTCTAACTCTAACTCCCATTTTTCAGGTTCTGCGCGCTGCTCTTTTATGGCTTTCTCTCTATCTACCCTGTCGTCTTCCACCGCTTTTTCTTTTGCCTGCCTTATGGCATTTTTTTTCTGATTTCTCTCGGCCAGAAAGTTCTGAGGTGTCATACCGGTTATCTGTTGCTCAAAATTAGTTTTTTCCTGTTGAAGTTTTTCTCTTGTTTTCTTGAACTGCTCCCAACCTTCTTTTGAGAATAATCCTTCATATTGATCATCCCCTAAGGTATTGACTACTCTAGTTAATTCCTCCTCCGTAGAATCAAGACTATCTAGTAGTCCTTGTAGAACCATACCTTGCCGTGGGTTTTGAGTATCAACTTGATCAATTACAGCTTGATCAGCTCTATCAAGCTCTCTTTCCAGGTTTATAGTCTTTGTGTCTAAATCAAGAAGCTTACTTTTGTGAGCATAAGTCTTCAAAACATCACAAGCCTGCTGGAAAACTTCTTTATGAGTTTCTCTTGTAGCAGCTTCCTCTGTATCTATCCTTTGCATGATGGATACTACCTCTTCTGGCTTTTTCCCTTCAGGATTTAATTCAGTTTCTGGAGTTGTAAGCTGGCCTCTAAGGGTCTCCAAAGGGTTTTGGCCACCCCATGCCGGGGGATTTGCATCTGCTCCACCCCAGCTGGGAGCATCCGGGCCTGCTATTGATCTTTGGATATCAGGACTTCCCCCTGCCTGAGGGGGTCCTTCTGTACCTGGTCCTGATGTTTCTTCTGCCATACGTTCTTGTGCCATATATTTTTCCTTTCAGGAAATTCTATGGCATTTTTAGCATAGAACTTCCAAAGATCAGCTGTCAATCCTTCGACTATGCTCAGGATTTTCAAAATCTGATCTTTTGTCCACAAGTTTACAGTGAGCGAAGTCGAACTGCTTGATTTAATTCTGATAGAATCCTGACGAGAGTAAGTTCAGAAACTTCAGAAAAGATCGGATGAAATCAGTGTATCGGATTATGGAGAGGCCGGATAAACCAGATCTAATGCTCCTATAGCACGATTATAAACATCTAGGTCAGTAACATCATAAATCATACTTTTAGTATAACATTCCGGTCTATCTGATACTTCTGATCTATCTATTGTCCGATCTATCTGATTTTAGCTGATTTGTTCTGAATTATTCTGAATTGATCCATTTTTTACTACTAGACTTGTAGTTTTTCACGCTGTATAACCTATTTTATGGAACCCCACCCTATCCCGCAAAATATCTCATCATTTGAGTTCAGGCTAATTGGAGACATGACCTTAAAACAGTTTGTCTATTTGGCAACCGGTTCAACTTTAGCCTACATTATCTTTGTATTTTTTGCAGCACCTTACCCTCTTTTGGCCTGGCCCTTGATTCTTATCTTTGCTTCTTTAGGCGCTGCTTTTGCCTTTTTGGGGGTAGGCTCAAGGCCTTTGGATTATTGGCTGGCAGCATTCCTAAAAACAATATACTCCCCAACAAAAAGGGTATGGCGTAAAAATAATAAGATTTACAAAGAGGATCCGCTGTTCCAAAGCCGGTATATAACTTATCTTTCAAGTTTACCCGCTTCGCCCACCTTCGGCGAGGCTTCACGAGGCGAGCAGCCGACTCAAATCTCTACCCCTTCGGCTGTCCCATTTCCCACATCCATCCCTCCCACCTCTGCTCCTTCCGACCTTCCGACCCCGGATGAACTTAAAAAAACAGTTGATCTGGCAAGAGAGGCACAAAACCTGCAGATGCAGATTATCCAGACAGAAAGAACTTTAAGCCAGATTAGATCCGAGGCTCAAAAACCAACACCCATACCTATTGATTATACAAATCAAGTAAATGATATCCTCTCAAATTTGCAAAAGTTGATGATGGAGGCATCCCAAATAAAGGGACAGCTTGATGTTATTGCAGGCCCCGAGAAAGAGAGAGCTAAGCCGTTAGAGATGCCCAAGGTCGTAAAGATTGTCATGCTCACTAAACCAAAACCCCAGCAGGTGGCTTTAACTACTTTCCCTAATGTAATAAACGGTATTACAAAAGACAACAGCGGAAACTATCTGGAAGGAGTGATTGCGGTAATTCATGATAAGGAAGGTTTACCTGTCAGAGCGTTAAAAACTAACAGACTGGGTCAATTCACAGGCTCCACTCCCTTGCCTAATGGCGTATATACTTTGGAGCTTGAGAAAGAAAATTTTAGTTTTGATGTTTTGCAAATTGAATTAACAGGAGAGGTTTTACCGCCTCTTATGATCACAGCAAAAGAAGCAGCCAGGGTATGAATACAACGCAGGATCATATACCGATTAAAGATATAGTAGATGACATGGTGCTATTAAAGACCGGCGGCGGCGCACTTGTGCTGCAGGTCTCTGCTGTAAATTTTGGACTTTTATCTGAAAGAGAACAGCTTGGAATTATCGTAAGCTTTGCTCAAATGCTAAATTCGCTATCTTTCAGTATTCAAATTATGATTCACTCAAAAAGGCTAAATATCTCCTCATATTTAAATCTTTTAGATAAAGCCCAACAAACTCAAACTAATACCCTGCTTTCCAAAATGATGGTAAATTACAGACTTTTTATCCAAACCCTTATAAAGGAAAGGGAGGTTTTGGATAAAAAATTCTATGTTGTTATTCCTCTTTTTAAACTGGAGCTTGGTCTTATAACAAGCAGAGAAACACTTAGACAAAAGATTAAAACCACTCTTTTGCCAAGACGTGATCAGGTAATAAGGCAGCTTGCAAGAGCCGGGCTTAAAGCAACCCAGTTAACTTCCGATAAACTAACAGAACTTTTTTTTGACATATACAATGAAGCAAGTTTTGCCCCGATCCATTCAAGACAAACCCAGCCCGCCACATTAAAAAGTCCCCAGGTAGTTAAGACTCCCAAAAAAGAGCCTCCACCCTCCATGCCTCCACCAATAACCCGGCCAAGCATATCAAAAACCCATCCTTTTGTGGTGGAGGAACTGGAGGAAGGATGAAAGACCCAACTACTCCTCAATTAACTATCTCTGATGTTCTTGCTCCTTCAGAAATAGAGGTTGATTTTAATCATGTCCGAATTAATAATCGTTTTTTAAGAACATATTTTGTTTCAAAATATCCAAGATTTGTTGAACCTAACTGGCTGGAACCCTTAATCTCTTTTGACCGCTCGCTCTTTATATCCATCTTTATATACCCGTCAGAATCAGCAGGCGTGCTCGATGATTTAAAAAGAAAAATTGCTGAAATGGAGGCAACAATCCAAACTGATCTTGAAAGAGGAAAAGCTATGGATCCTGCTGTACAGGTTACCCTGGAAGACGCACGAGCTTTGCAGGATGAGCTGGTAAGGGGCACGGAGAGATTTTTTCAATTTGCTCTTTATATAAGCGTACCTGCCAAAGATTTGGATGAATTACGAAACACTTCCAAGCTTGTTGAATCAACACTGGCTTCTCTTTCAATAACTGCCAGACCCACAACCCTTCAAATGGAAGACGGGTTCAAATCCACACTGCCTATAGGTTCGGATCTTTTAAACTTAACTCACAATATGGATACTACATCATTGGCAACAACATTCCCTTTTGCATCATCGGAACTTACTGCAAATGAAGGAATCATGTATGGCATAAATGAGCATAATGATTCTTTAATTCTTTTTGACAGGTTCTCCCTGGAGAATGCTAATGCCTGTTATTTTGGCAAAAGCGGCAGTGGGAAAAGTTTTTTAGTTAAACTTGAGGCTTTAAGGTCACTCATGTTTGGTACTGAAATATTAATCATTGATCCTGAACAAGAATATTTACCTTTGACACAAGCAGTAGGCGGTGAATTTGTTAACTTCTCTACCTCTTCTCCTGCCAAAATTAATCCTTTTGACATGTCAGGAACTTCTGTAACAGGAGAAAATGAGTTAGGCAGAAAAATTTTGTCTTTAACCTCTTTTTTAAAGCTCGTTTTAGGTAATTTATCTGCTCAAGAGGCAGCTATCCTGGACAGAGCCTTAAAACAAACTTATGCGCTTAAGGGCATAACTGATGATCCTAAAACACAAATTAAAACCCCGCCTCTTATGGAGGACCTGTATAAAGTCCTTATTGGTATGGAGGAGCAAGTTGCAGGGGAACTATCAGCAAGGCTTGAGAGATTCATCAAGGGTTCTTTGGCAGGTATTTTTTCTGCTCATTCCAATATTGATATAACAAACTCATTTACTGTTTTTTCGGTAAGAGACCTTCCGGATCAACTACGGCCTTTGGCAATTCATATGATTTTAGATTTTATTTGGACAAAAGTCCGCAGCAAACTAAAAAAAAGAATTCTTATTGTTGATGAGGCCTGGTATCTAATGAGGTTTCCGGACTCGGCCGACTTTTTGGTAGACATGGCAAAAAGAGCCCGCAAGTATTATTTAGGACTGACAACCATAACACAGGATGTTGAGGATTTTTTAGCAACCGAGCGGGGCAAGGAAATTATTTCCAATTCATCCATACAAGTACTCCTTAAGCAAGCACCCGCATCAATTGATCTTTTAGCCCAACTTTTTAATCTTTCGGAAGGAGAACAAAGACTTCTGCTTTCAGAAGGGGTAGGAGAAGGTTTATTTTTTGCAGGCAGTACCCATGCAGCAATGAAAATTTTAGCATCGGGCTGGGAACATCAACTGATTACATCAAGTCCTCAAGAGATATTGGCAAGACAAAATGTTTAATGATACTCTAACTATATGGACTTAAGGGATCTTCAAAATCTCAAGACACTTTTCCAGGCAATAAAGGATGTTAACTACAAACCGGATTTCAATATTCCTTACTCCATCAGAGCAAACTCCCTTGCCTCGCTTAGAAAACTCCCGCAATTTCAGGCAGAACAGTTTAAGGACGACAACACTCTAATTAATACTTTAATTCAATACCTAAAAGATCCTCGCAAGAAAGAAGATTTTCTGGCAAAGGCGGGATTTACTCAAAAACAACAAGAAGAGTTTAGGGTAATTTTAGAAAAAAAATCAACAGGAGAAGAGGTAAGCGAACAGCCGACTCAAGAGGCACAGACGAGCGAACAAGCTGAGCAGCCTCCAGTTGGAGAACCTTCATCCACTATGGCTGACCAAGGCATTCCAAATCTTCCCTCAACTCCTTCTATTCACGCTGCACCTAAGATAGTAATTCATGATATTCCCCATACTCCAGAAGAAACACCAGGATCAAAATTATTTATTGCCAATAAAAACATGAATATCATTGGAGAAAAGGTAGTAAAAGAAGTAGGCAATAAAACTGGCATTGGGTTAAAAAAGGGCCTTACAAGAGCTGGTACTAATCTTTCCGGCATGCTTGGAGGCATTGGCAGAGGCGGTGGTGGTCTGTTAGGTGGTATTGCCGGAGGAGGAGGGAAGTTTTTGGGAGGGACTCTTTTGAGAGGAGGCTATGCTTTAGCAGATATTGGCACTCAAATGACCAGGGGGCGCGGGATAGCTATCTCCGGCAGATTATTGGTTTTTATTTTCTTAGGATTGTTCCTTTCAGCAGGTATTCTTACAGGTTTTGCCCCGTCACAAACCCCGGGAACCCAACCAGCCCCTGCCCAAGTTGGACAAGGCCAAGCTTTAGATTACAAAATCCCGTTTCGAAATTCCAGTATATCTGTTTCCAATCCTGATGTTATTAAAAATCAAGTCAAAAGTTTTTGGCCTAATGCAAAACTTGCAAACTGGGATACAATTGTTCAGCAAAGCATTAACAATGGGTGGAATCCAGCTTTTGTCTTGACCCTTTGGATTGAAGAAACCGGTGCCCAAGGCGTACCAAACTATAGCGACCCCCTGGGGTGTGCTCCGGGACAACCAACAGCAGATATTGATTTATCCTTAAAGTGCTTGTTTAATAACTTTTCCAGGTTTGGAAATGATAAGTTTGCTAACTTTATGTGCATGTATAGCGAATCAAAACTGTCTCCTTGCAGCTTTTTAGCAAATAAGTTCTTCCCTAAAAATATAAAAGACTGGTACTCAAAACTTGTCCCTTCAGGCCCGGGGGCATTGGCACCTATTGCAACATCCCCACCTGTTGCTGGCGGAGCAGTTGTCTCTTGTCCTCTAGATGGCACTAGGGTTATCAGCTGCGGTTCATTTATGTCAGATAATAGATTTAATGTAAATAAATGTCGTGGGACTCAACCAATTGAGAGAGGACATTGTGGATCAAATTACGGCTGGTGCAGTAATCCCCACACTAAAGACCGCATAGTTCTCATTACTGATCCGAACGAAATACCTAAATTAAGAAGAGCACACTCCATTGATATAAATGCAAGCCCTGGAGAACAAGTTAAATTACCCTTTATAAACGGTAAGAGTTCAGCATGGTTTCATAATTCAGGTCTTGATTTTGGTCCCCTCTCCCCCGAAGAAGGAGGCGGTTATATCCGAGTATTTAATACAGACGTTGATGGCAATGTCTGGCTGGTTTATTTTATCCATGTGGATCCAATTGTCATCTCTCCACCTTTGGGGAGAGGATACCATTCAGGCGACCCAGTTCTCACAATAGCTAATACAGGCTTTCCTCATCTACATGTTAATATAGGGAGTGACGAGGGGGGTCGAAAGCTTGTTAACTATGGTGAAAACAACGGCTGGCTGGACCCAGAGTCATTAGGTTTGTGTGTAAGTGAATAATTATGCATAAAACACTGCTTATTATTGTTATACTGCTTATTATCTTTGCCATTCTCTTATTTATAACAACAAGACCTAAAGATGGCAGTCTATCCAATCAGCCACAAGCAATCCCCACTACAGCTACTCAAAGCCAAATATTTGCTGTCAAATCCATCAAACCCCCTGTATCAGATCTTATGCAGATTACTTATGTAACACCCATCATGATCACTTTTACTCAAGCAGTCGATCCAAAGACATTTGAATATAGTATTGAGCCACCTATTGATGTGCCAGTAAACTTTAATGGCCAAAATGTCATCTTCAAACCAAAAGCAGAAGGTCCCTGGTGGGTTATAGATCAAGAATATACTTTAACAATCCTCTCAGCAAGGAGCACTCAAGGAGTTTATATGGCTAATCCTTATAAGATTATTTTTAAAGCACCTTTGACAACATTTTAAAATTAATGAAAGATCAAGAACCAATTTTAAATCTTTATCTTAGCAGAAGACAATTTCTAGGGGGAGTGGCAACTGGTTTTGCTGCAGGCCTCACTGCCCATAATATCCTCTGGCCAAACCACATTTCTGCTCAATCGGCATTAGAACAGGCTCTCAGTGCTTTTAGGAGTATTGAGGTAGGTAAAACAACTGATGAAGAAGTTAACAGTATACATCAATGGATGAACAGAATTCTCTCCCCGCTTTACTCTTCATCATCTGATCCATTACCAAAAAGAAATATGGGTCAGTTAATAAGATATACAATGCCAAGTTATTTGAGCGGCATGGACAGTGTAAGAGGAAGTATAAATTTGGCCATTACTCAAAAAGACGGCGTTGCCTTGTTTAAAAGATCTGGTGGGGGGGGAAAAGAAGATTTCATGCCACTCTCTCAAACACCTGATACTATTATTCATCATCCGAGTTCCAGAGAAATATATACTATGGCACCACGTTCCTATTACCCTCAAATCTGGGGGCCATATAATACTCATGTTTTTGCAAGTAGAGGAATTGCTCTTGTTGTCTATACAGGGGAAGGAGGGTTAAGGGATGCAGGTGGTATAAGAGGAGGAGATGTGACAGAAATACAGGAATTTGTGCCTTCTACTGTTGACGGATACTGGAATATGTGGAAGGGAGGGGATTATAATCCTTCCTCATCTCTTGTAGAAAGATCCTGTGCAATTTTTCTGGAAGGCTTGGGAAGTAGAATCCGTCCCGGAATGGGATTAGGTGACGGACCTTTTAGATATTCAGATTTACCTGTTCTTGGTTATGATATGTCTGCCCAATTCAGTTACGCAGGGGGTGAGGTAATTGAATTTTCAAATAATGCACCGCCCATATGGTCCCCTTATCCATATGAACCAAGCCATACTTATCAACCTATTGAGAGAAGCGTTGATTATCTTGAAGATATGATTGATAAATTAAGCCCTCATTACAATCGTATAGATTTTGAGGCACATTCTTTTGGAGGGAATGTTTTGTTAAGGTATTTTTGGGATCGCATTTTACCGCCAAACGGACCCCACCATAACTTAGCTCGGACAAGATTGGCGCTACTACTACATTCTCCTGTAAACGGTGTTCCATTTGAGGATTTTATTACATATGCACAATCAGCAGGAATTTTGGATTTGGAAACACAGATTGGAAATCCTGCAACAGCATATCTTGGAGCATTGGGAAGACCTGAAGCCTTGGAATTTACTAAAGCAATTAATACACGTTCTGCTAAATTTCTTCAAGAGAGAAACGGGATTCATATTTTCTGTTTTGGGAATAGGGGCGACAAATTAGTCCCACCGGAGTATGCAATCATTCCGGGATTCGGAGAAATCCTGGATCTGGGAGAGGCTAATCTAGGCCATTCACAATTGTTATACGTTACAGATGATGATGCAAGAACTAGAATATTTAACACTATTCAGGAAATCCTTCGGAATTAATTATGAAATATAAAATTATTTTAGGAATAATTATTGTTTTAACAGCAGCCTATATTTTCCTAAGTCAAGAAGATAAACCTATTCCAGAAGGCTCACAGCAGTCCACAGCCCCTATGGCTATCTCTGAAAATGAGCCTCCTAAAATAGTTTCTACAAAACCAGATCCTTTGGAAGGATCTATAGTTTCGGCCAAAGAAACAGTAGAGATTAGATTTAACAAACCCCTGGAAAATGCGCCCGAATTCAAACACAGGATAGACCCGGAAATTGAATATAATTTGGAGCTATCTTTTAACCGAAAAACAGTAAAAATCACACCCAAAAAAGAGTTTGAGCTTGGAACCACCTATACTCTATTTATCCATCAGGATGCAAAATTTGAAGGAGGAGAAAGACTGGATGGAGAAAAAGTGTTTCATTTCAGGACGATACAGTACAGCGGAGTGTGAAATTCAACTGAGTCTAACTGGCATGACTATAAATTCCAATCCTTCCTCTCCAACCGGCTTGATTAAGCTTGCGGACAAAGGTCCTGAAAACTCCATTGTAAGTTGGGCGGCGGGGATATTAGATAATGCATCCATTAAAAACTTGGCGTTGAATGCAATTTGGAGTTCCTCCCCTTCTGTCTGGGCTTCTACCTGATTTTCCTGACTGCCTATTTCTTTTGCAGAAGATTTAAGCTCCAAGAAGCCCTTTTTTGTTGTTAAAACCACAATATTAGCCTCATTCTTTGCAAAAACAGCTGCAAGTTTTATAGCTTTTAAAAATTCCTCACGCTCAAGGACCGCTCTTGTCACAAGATTTTGAGGAATTATTTTTTCCCAGGCAGGAAACTGTCCCTCAATAAGTCTTGAGGAGAGCACAGCAGATCCAATATTAAAAATAATCTGGTTCTGATTTTCAGAAAGATTTATTTCAACCTCTTCTACTTCACTCTCATCCAAAATTTTAAGAATTTCTTCCAAAGTCCTTCTGGGAATCAGGCTCTTAAAAGCACCGGTAGTTTTCGGAATGGCAACTTGCCTGTGCGCAAGCCTGAAGCCGTCTGTTGCAACCATATCCAGCTTGGTATCTTTAACTTCTGTTAAAACTCCGGTTAAAACAGGTCTTCCCTCATCAACAGCAGCAGCAAAAAGAATTTCTGCACTTCGAAGAAGAACTGATTTTGGTAGGGTTATCCCTCCTTCTTTTGAAAGAGGGATTGCCGGAAATTCGGAGGCGGCGATACCGTTAATTTCAGCATGGAAGCTGCCGCTTTGAAGACTAAGCAAATCATCCTTGGATTCTATGGTAACCTTACCCTGACCCATACCGGAAAATAGCTCCAAAAGAGTTTTTGCGGGCACGGTGGTTGCTCCTTCTTCTAAAACATCTACTGGTATGAATCTAATTACACCAATTTCCAAATTAGTTGCAGCAACCTTTAGTTTTTTGCCCTCAACTGAAAAAAGAATATTGTCTAAAACCGGCAGCGTCGACCTTATCCCAACAGCTCTGCTTACTGATTGGAGAATAGGCAGAAGATCTTGCTGTAAACAGCTAAACTTCACTTAATTTTCCTTCCTGGACTCAACAAATTTTTGTATCTCCTCTTCTGTGATCTTGATTAATCTAAAACTTACCGCACCTTTGCTAATTAGGTTTTTAATGTGTTTTTCCTCTTCTGTCAAGATAGGAGATTGACCTGACTTCACTTCTATAAAGTCAATTCTATCGTTGTTTTTTATTCCTATAAAATCAATAGGCCAACCTAAAGGAATAATCCGATCATAATCATATCTTAGCTCCGCATATGTTAAAAGTTCCGCCATCCTTCCCTTTTGAGGATTTATAGAGCCTTGAATAACTTGTAAAACTTTTTGGGGGAGTTCTTGTAATCCTTTATAAAGATCTATTATATCCGCTGGAATATCAGAAGGTTTTTTGCCATGTAATCTTCCAATAAGGTATGTTACTATCAAAAGCAGGGTTACAATTCCTATAATCCACCAATTTATTTCCATTTTAGATTTTCCACAAAGTTTGTAGATTATACAACAAATATATTAAATAGTAGTCATATTAATATGTGTTGTGGGTATGTTGGAAATTAGTGTTTTTGTATCTGATTTTTGGTAAAATTTCGTGTTGGTATGAAGTGGATTTATTGTGGATAAATTGTGGATAACTGTGATTTTTTGTTGATAACTTAGCTAAGTCTGCTTTTAACTTCAATCATTATCCTTTGTACCTCCCGATCGGTTGTAATCATTTTTTTTATCTTATCCCGTCCGTGCATAACGGTAGTATGATCTCTTCCTCCAAGAAGCTTGCCAATGCTTTCAACAGTCATATCAAACTCTTCGGATAAAAGGTACATAGCAACATGGCGAGGCAGAACCAACTCTTTGTGTCTTCTTGGGCCTACTAGGTCCTTTAAATTTAAATTAAAAAAATCAGAAATCGTAGATAAGAGTTGCTTGGGGTTTTGGCCTTTCTTTTTGGGCTGATGGTTTAAAAAAGGAATGATATTCTCATAAGTAGCTTCGAGATTTTTTAATTTTAATGACTGCATTATTTGCATAAGCTTTCCTTCAAGCTCTCTAATATTAGAATCTAGTGAGGAAGCTAAAAGTTTTAAGGCATCTTCTTCTAAACTCTCTCCTTTCTCCATGCACCTTGCTTTAAGAATTGCGACTCTTGTATCGAAATCAGGTGGTTGAATATCAACCATCAATCCTCCTTGGAAGCGTGATTTTAACCTATCTTCAAGTTTCGCTATCTCGTTTGGGGGGTTATCTGATGTCAAAACCATTTGTGAGTTTTTACTCTGAAGTTCGTTAAAGGTATGAAAGAATTCCTGCTGGGTTCCTTCCCTGCCTGAAAAAAATTGGATGTCATCAACTAAAAGCATATCGCAAGCTCTGTATTTTGCGCGCAAATCACCCATCTTATGGGTTTGTATTGCATTAACATAATCATTCATAAATGTTTCTGAGGGACAATAAATTATTTTAAGATTAGGTTTGGATTTGAGGAGGGTATTGCCGATTGCAAGCATAAGGTGAGTTTTCCCAACGCCGGTGCCGCCGTAAAGGAAAAGAGGGTTATAAGAGAGACCTGGGTTTTGTATTACCGCCTGTGCTGCTGCATAAGCTACATTATTCGAAAGCCCCACTACAAAATTTTCCAGGGTATATTTTGGGTTAAGGAATGAGGTTGTATGTGTCCTTATGGGTTGGAAAATATCTTCTTCTCCATCGCCGTTTGGTTTGGGTAGCTGGCCGTTTTTGATTGTAAATTCAACCTTGAGTTTCTTACCTGTAATTTGAAAAAGAACATCCTCTATGAGTTTAAGATGTCTTAAATTTAGCGTTTCTTTTACAAAAGCTGACGGGATTGCTAAAATTATTTTATTCTCCTCTAAACTCTCTATATGGGTGTTTGTAAACCATGCCCTAAAATTAGCAGAGGATACTTGAGATTTTATGATTTCTAAAAATTTATGCTGAAGTCTTAGATTATCCATGGTTTGGCTTCGCTCACCACAAGTTGTGGAAAACTTATCCACAAACCATAGTCCACAAAGTTTTTCTTGACAAGATAGCAAAACTACTTAAAAGTATATCAAAAATTTTGGACTTGTTTTCTGACTTTGGAAAAAGTAAAATAGTTTTGCTATGAAACTAGATTTCCGTATTGAAATATTTAAAGAGGGTAACCTTTATGTTGCTGTTGCTCCTGAACTTAATGTTTCCAGTTTTGGAAAGTCGCAAAAAGAGGCCAGAAGGTCTCTTCGTGAAGCTGTAGCATTATTCTTAGAAGAATGCAAAAGGATGGGAAGTTTGGATGATGTCTTAATTGAGGCAGGTTTCAAGCCTAAGAATAAAGAGTGGCGTAGTAATGATCCTTTGGTTACCGAACGCATGGCGTTGGGAATTTAAATGCCAAAGATTGTTCCCCTGAATTACAAAAAATTAGTCCAGATTTTTGAACTGGAGAGTTTCCAGGTTTCTAGAAAGAGAGGCGACCATATCGCGATGACTAAGCCTGGGGTTAGAAGACCGGTTGTTATTAAAACCAGTCCTCACAATGTGGCTGTAACTCATATTAGAACTAATTTAACTACAGCAGGGATATCAAGAGATCGTTATTTTGAGTTGCTTGAAAAGGTAAAATGAAAACTTCCACCATCTGCAACTGATTCTTAAAAATGAATAATAACTTTTCTTAATTGAAAAATAATCCCAGTTTGTTATTATGTATCTATGCCGGAAGAACAAACAGGGGATGTAAAACCACAAGCTGCTACACCAGATCAACCTCTTACCGTTAGAATAGAGACAGAGAGAGAACCTTATGAAGTGAAAATTCCTGCGGTAAGCCATCTATTTTCCGATATAGACAGATACAATCAACAATTTTCAATGGGAGCTATGATGGCGCGGTCATTATTCTCAGTAGTAAGATTTGAAGATGATGACGAACCTAGAGCACCTGATAGTCTTGGCCGAGAAGAAGATCATCAAAAAATGACTGCTTCTGCCTTAGCTGTTATTCATAAAGACACATTAGATAAAATTGGTTTATCGCTTGAACCAGTATCCGGTAAAGGGGCAACCCTTATGGTTTTAGGACAACAAGCCGGTGAAGGTCAAATGAGGATTAATGTTTCCAACAGAAACAGGTTTGTATCTTTCTTAGGAGCTTTAGAGCCGGAATTAGTTGAGCAGACAGGACTTAAACAAAATTTAGAAGGACTTTCAGCGGTTTTAGTACAACAGGTGCTGGATAATTACGATCTTCAAGAACCTACAGACGAGGCTCTTCAACTTCTTGGAGGTTTAGGGAATATTGTAGATCAGTATAATAGATTAGGTATGGAGAGGGCTGTTAATAGATTAGAAACTTACCTTCAACATGCGAGACAAGGAGATTTGAGGGAATATGTTGCTATAGAAAGACGAGCTTTGTTATCTGAACCTGGACAAAATTTTGGCCCTGCAGATTGGCCAATAGATACTACCCCAGAAGGGTTAGAGGGAAGATGGAATGAAGCACTGGCAATCCTTAGAGCAGCTAAAGAAAATCCAAAAGCTCATGAACTATACCAGCAATTAGCGGATCATTTAACAAAATGTATCAAAATAGCCAGGGAATATGTGAAACAGAAAGGAGATAGACCGCTTCTAGGTGATGTTTTAGAAAAGGAACATATGAGATTGGAGGATATTACTTTAAGTTAATTTAGTTGCTTTACGAGGTTGCTTTTAGTAAACTACCCTCATGCCAAAGAGAGTTTATAAGAACCTGATGTCTTCGACATCAGAACCTTGCCTTTTTGGCTACGCCAAAAACGTCAACCAAAAAAATAATGGAGAATTAAATGCCTAAAAGAACATATCAACCCAAAAAACTGAAGCGGGTTAGAAAACATGGTTTTAGAAAAAGGATGGCTACTTCTGGTGGGCAGAAAGTTTTAAAAAGAAGAAGGGCAAGGGGTAGAGTTCGCCTCTCAGTTTAATGCTTCCAAAATCCAAGCGGCTTAATTTAAAAAAAGATTTTAAATGGGTGGCATCCGGCAAGAAACTTGAGACTAAATACTTAAAAATCTATGTGAAGTATGGACAGAGTACTCAAGCTAAAGTTGGCATTGCAGTTTCCTCTAAAACTTTTAAAAAAGCCACCGCTAGAAATAAAGCTAAACGGTTAGTGTCCTCAGCTTTTGAGTCTGCATACTCCCAACTGCCAACTAATATCTCTATTGTGGCTATTCCCAAACCTGGTATTCTTGATGTAAAATCATCTGATGCGCTTTTGGATTTGGAGGAAATATTAAAGAAGGAATATGAAAGAAATATTGATTAACCTTATTGAGTTTTATCAAAAATACTTATCCTTTGACAGGGGTATTTTAATGTTCCTTGCCCCCTTTGGAGCATGCAAAAACGCCCCAACCTGCTCCGAATATACAAAAGAGTCTATTCAGAGGTTTGGAGTTTATAAAGGTGTACTTCTTGGGCTAAAAAGGCTGTGGGGGTGTAGATAAATGGGTTTTATATTTGATCTTTTCAATCTGCTTTTTTTTGGCCCAATAATTAATCTTTTGGTTTTAATATTCCATGGTCTACAAGCAACACATATTCCTGGAGCTTTAGGCTTTGCAATAATAATCCTTACTGTTTTAATTAGATTTTTGGCCTGGCCTTTAATGACTTCTCAAATAAAGGCCACAAAAAAAATGGGTGATTTAAAGCCTCATCTTGAAGAGTTAAAACAAAAACACAAAGATGACAAACAAGCCTTGGCTTCCGCTCAAATGGCCTTATACAAAGAGCATGGCGTTAATCCTGCCGGGGGTTGTTTGCCGGCTTTGATACAAATACCTGTATTCATAGCTTTATATCAGGCAATCATCAATATTATTCCGGGAGCGGGCGGCAATCTGGATCATGTTAACAGCCTTTTGTATTCTTCCCAACTTAAGTTGCCCGCCCACATAGATCCTAATTTTTTTGGATTAAATTTAGGTGTTAAGCCTTCTGAATTTGGGAAATATGGTGTTGGATTGCTTATGGTCCCATTCATAACAGCTTTTCTTACCTTTATTCAGTCTAAGATGATGATGCTAAAAGCAATTCCACATCATAAAGGCGAGCCCCAAAAAGAGACAAAAGAAAAAGAGAAAATGGAAGATACAATGAGTGCGGTACAATCACAAATGGTTTATCTTATGCCAATAATGATTGGATATTTTGCATTCTCTTTCCCTGTTGGTCTTGCAGTTTACTGGAATGTGTACACAATATTGGGTATAATCCAGCAGCACCGTATTCAGGGTTGGGGAGGACTGGCCGATATAATCGGCAAATTTCAAATCACAAACACCAAATAATAAACATTTGTAATATGGAACAGCAGCTATCAGATGTATTGGATAATATTTTGGGCCTACTTCTTTTGGAGGGTAGTTATGAGATAAATGAAACAGAGGAAGGATTTTTTGTTTCAATTGATACAAATGATGCGGGAAGACTAATTGGGGTAAGAGGAGAGTCTTTGGAAAGCCTGCAACTGATCATTAATCAGATAATGTCTAGAAAAATAGAAGAAGAAGGGTTTAAAAGAGTTATTTTGGATGTTTCTAATTGGAGAAAGCAAAAAGAAGAAGATTTGAAAAAACAGGCTGAAGTTTGGGGCAAACAGGTTTTGGAGGAAGGTCATGAGCTTGTCCTTGAGCCACAATCCCCCTGGCAAAGAAGAGTTGTGCATATGGGTATATCCGAGATGGATGGGCTAGTTTCCGAAAGTGTCGGTGAAGGAAGAGACAGACACATTGTAATTAAACTCAAAACAAATAACCTGCCTTCGGCAGAACAGAAGTCCCGCCAGAGGCGAGGCTCGCCCGCCTCGCCGAGCGAGAGCGAGGCTGGGCCAAAGGCGGCAAAACTCAAAAGTGAAAAGTCTTCTTAAGATATACCAACAAACTTTCTGGCAGACGGTCGTTAAAGTTATTACCTCAATAGGTGGTTTTATTATTTTAGGAATAGTTAGTAGAAACTATGGTGAGGCCGGTACTGGCGTATTTACACTTGCTTTAACATATCTTACTTTTTTTTATATTTTTTCTGATTTTGGGTTTAATGCTCACCTTTTAGGAAAATTACAGGAAAAAAACTATCCAATTATTTGGAGAAAACTTTTGGGGGCAAGGATATTATGGAGCATATTGTTAATGGCTTTGGCCTTATTTTTAGCAGGTTTTTTACCAATGGCTTCATTTTCTCCACAGTTTAGGGTTGCAGTTATTTTAGGCGTTATCACTATCTTTTTTTATGCTCTTAACTCAACAGCTAATAGTATTTTCCAGGCAAAACTCAAATATGAATTTGGAGCAATTCCAGTACTTTTTTCTGCTCCAGCAGGAGTAATCTCGATAATACTTATGGCAAAAGCTGGTTTTCCCGTCCAAATGATAATCTTAGGCTACGTTCTTTCATGGATTATCTATGGAGTATCTACAATACTCCTTGCCTCTAAATTTACTAAATACGTTACCCCAATATTTGATATAAAGTTTACTAAACTGCTGTTTACAGGCTCCTGGCCCCTAGCAGCTACCCTTGTTTTAAATACAATTTATTTTAGGCTAGATGCCTTTATACTATCTTTCTACCATCCTTCTTCTGTTGTTGGAGTTTATAATACAGCATACCAGGTTTTTCAAGCTGTGCTAGTTTTGCCGACATTCATTATGAATTCTTTCTACCCTATGATGCTCCAAACAATTAAACTAAATATTGCCAGATTTGGCTATCAGATTAGACTTGCAGTTTTAGGACTCCTTTTTTGCTCTGTTGGTATTTTAGTATTAACCTACATACTTTCCCCATTAGTAATCAAATTAATCACAGGCGCAGGTTTTGCTGGTTCGGTTGAATCCTTACAAATCTTATCTTTTGGTTTCCCAGCCTATTTTTTATCAGCATTGGCTCTTTGGATAATGGTTGCAAAGAAAATGTATAAGGAAATGGTCATAATTTATTTGGTAGGGCTTATCTTTAATGCTTTAATGAATATTATGTTTATTCCAAAATATTCTTATATCGGGGCCTCATGGATAACTGGAATCTCGGAATACTTGATTTTAATGCTCCAAATAGGCATACTTTATCTTCGTAAATGACAAAACTTATTATATATACAGACGGAGCATCAAGGGGTAATCCAGGTCACTCGTCGTATGGTTTTACTATTTCTGATGAAAAAGGGAAACTTACTTTTGAAGAGGGTAAATACATTGGGGTAACTACTAATAATGTCGCTGAATACACAGCAGTATTGGAAGCCCTAAGATGGATAAAGGAAAACATTAAGGGTCGAGTGAGGATTGAACTATATGTAGATTCAAAACTTGTGGCGGAACAACTATCTGGAAGATATAAAATTAAAGCTAAACATTTAAAGCCCATTATCGAGAAAATTCAATTTTTATCTTTAGAACTTGGTGGGATAATGTTTAGCCATGTGCCTAGGTCAAAAAATACTCTTGCGGATAGACTTGCAAACCTCGCACTAGACTCCCGGTAAATGACATAGAATGTCACGTTTTATCTCTCTTGCTTTTATTCATCTTGGTGTTACGATTTACGCGTGGACGAACAAGACAAAAATATCAACAAAAAAACTAGAATATTGCTTTCGAGAAACACACCTGCTGCTTTAGTCGTGGGTGCCGCAGGCTTTTTGGGATCTAATCTGATTGAGGCTCTACTTGAGAAGGGACTTCAGGTTGTGGGATTGGATAATTTTTCAACCGGGAAAAAGGAGAATCTCGGGAAAGCGGTTAAAGATAAAAAGTTTCATTTCTTAAACGAAAATGCGGAGAAGCTGGATTTAAATTTGGAAAGGCTTGATTATATTTTTATAGTTTGCGGTAAGGATTGGAATATTAACGGGGTGTTAAACTTATTTTTGGAAAGACAGGCAAGATGTTTGTTTGTTTCCTGGATTAATCTATATGACAAAAGGGATGAAGAGGGATTTAAGTGGTTCAAAGATGCAGAAGTACATTTGGCAAAGTTTGCGCATGCACATAATCTAAATGCAAGAATTTTAAGACTGGGCCCCGTATTTGGTCCTGGAATGCATTTTGAGACTCCTGACCCGGCAATCAGGCTTATTTGGGCCCAACTTCTGGGTGAGATTCAAAAGGAGGAGGCTTTGGAATTTTCCTCAAGAGCGCTGTATGTACAGGATGCAGTGGATCTAATGATTAAAAGTATTTTTGCGGGTTCAACAGCCCAAAAAATCTTTGACGGAGTACTGCCCACTCCGATCAAAGTATCTGAAATAAAGCAGGTACTTTTAGATCCTGTTTGGTATGACCAAAAAGGATTTAGTCCCTCGGAACTTCCTCCTTGGCCAACACCTAATTTGGAAAAAACTATGAAGTTTCTAAACTGGAAACCAAAAGCCAAATTGGTTGGGAGCTTAAGGCAGACTTTAAGTTACTTTAGAGATAATGAAGTTGAAATACCCCAAACCAAAAGATACGATAACTGGGAGTATGAGAAAAAAGAAGAACTTGAAAAATTTAAAGAACAATCCGAGAGCAAGGTTGAGGAAGCCTCAAAGGTTGTAAAAAAAGAACCCAGTTCGCCAAAATTTAGGATAAGAATTCCAAATCTTTATTTACTTTTTGCGACTGCAATAATTGTTTTAGGAATAGTTTATCCAATATTTGCTTTAGGGTGGGGTTTTGTAACATTTAGATTTGAGCTACAGAAGGCCTCGGATAGTTTGGCAAAAGGAGATTTTAATGAAAGTCTGGCATCACTTGCCAGAGTGAAGGTGGGTATTGACGAGGCTGAAAATATTATTAATTCATTAGAACTTTTGCGAAGGACCAATCTTGTAAATGAAGAATTTGACCGGGCAGATCAAATTTTAAACCTTGCTTCCTCCCTAGTTTCATCTATTCAAAGCGCTGCAGCGGGGACTGGATTTCTATACCAGGGTCTTAGGGCCGTAACCGGTGAGACAAAAGAAGAGCCTTTTGACTTCTTCGCCTCTGCTCAAGTAGAACTTGGATTTGCTGATGATAGTTTATCTACTGTGGCTGCGCGAATAAATAAAGATGAAATTAAGATACCCGTATTGGGAGATTTTGTTGGAGATTTTAGCTCTGTTGTAAAAAAGGCTCATGTTGCAAGTATAATTTTGCCAAAAATAATCGTATCAGATAAAAGTTATCTAATACTTCTACAGGATAATATGGAGCTTCGGCCCACAGGAGGCCTTATTTCTTCATATGGCCTTATTTCTTTTGAAAAGGGAAAGCTTAAGAAGCTTAAGTTTGGTGATATTGATGAAGTAGATAGCCAGCTTAAAATTCACGTTGAGCCGCCAAAAGAAATTAAGGAAGATTTAGGTCAGAAGGACTGGTACTTGCGCGATTCAAATTTTGAGCCTGATTTCCCTCAATCTGCAAAACAAGCAGAGTGGTTTTTTAACCAGGAAACCGGAACAGCAGTTGCGGGCGTGATAACTTTGGATATTAAAGCTTTAGATAATCTTTCAGCTGTTTTGGGACCTGCCGAAAATATATTTGAGAAAGCGCTAGTGCATAATGAGAAGGGTTTTCTAACAAAACTCACAGCGCAAATTTTTAATAAGCTATTTTTCCTGCCTAATCAAAATTGGGCAGGCATTGTTAACGCATTAGGCAAGTCTTTGGAAACAAAGCATGTAAGTATATTTTTGGATGATCCAAAACTTTTTTCTTATTTGATATCCCAAGGATGGAATGGTGTTTTGCCAAGGGCGAAGGAGGCAGAAAGTGGTGAATTTCAAGATTTCCTTGCGCCGGTTGAGGCAAATATGGGGGCAAATAAAGCTAATTACTATTTAGATAGGAGTTATAACCTTGAGACTGTAATTGGTAAAGACGGAGAAGTAAAACACCATCTTAAAATAAACTATACAAATAAAAGTCCTTCTTATACTCACCCTGCAGGAAAATATAAAAACAGGTTAAGAATTTATTTTCCATTAGGAACAAAACTCACAAAAGTTTTGTGGGGAGAGGCTAATATAACCAAAGATGCATACGCATATGTTGATTCTGGAAAATCAGTGTATTCTTTTGTTTTAGAACTTGCCCCAAAGCAACAAAAAGCCTTTATTTTGGATTATGAAGTGCCTGGCAAGTTTGAATTTAAAGAAGGGAAGGTAGTTTACAGATTGGATGCCATAAAGCAGGCAGGGACTTTAAGTGATCCCTTGAATTGGAAAATCACTTACCCAATAAACTACCAGATAGTATCCGGCAGTCCGTCAGCTGACGGACAAAAAATTGGTCCTCAGGAACAAACCATCCAGACAGATCTATCAAAAGACAGAAGCTTTGAGGTAGTATTTACTAAATAACATGGAAAATTTAGGTATGCTAACCGCTTTAAGCGCAGCCTTGGTTTGGGGTTCTTACATTGTCCCTTTTAAGATGTCAACATCCGCTAATCTTATACAGTTTCAGGCTCTAATGACTGTTGGTATTTTTCTATTTGCCTTAGTTGTAGTACCTTTTCTTGGATATCCGTTAACTCTAAATATATACGGTATCACCGGAGGTGTTCTTTGGGCTTTAGCAAACGCAATGTCTTTGAAAGCGGTTGCTGATATTGGATTATCCAGAGCTATGCCTATTTGGGTTTCTGTAGTAATACTGGTTTCGTTTCTCTGGGGGGTGATTGCATTTCAAGAATTGCCCGCAGGTTTAATGAAGGGTTTGGTAGGTATTGTCTTAATAATTTTGGGGGTAGTTTTAGTAGGTAGTACTGGCAATGTAGAGAATAAAAATATCAGAAGGGGAATTCTATTATCTGTTCTTGCAGGTACTTTATTTGGCTCTCAACTGATGCCTTTAAAAGTTGGTAATCTTTCACCGTCCACTTTTTTCTTCCCCATGTCAGTAGGTATAGTTTTGTTTGGAGTAATCTTTTTTCTTTTCAAACAAGCCAGATTTAAAAATGAAGCAATATTTAGTAGCTTGTTAGCTGGTGGAATATGGAGTCTGGGAAATTTATTAAGCATCATTGCCGTTTCTTTAATTGGTCTTGCAAAGGGTTTTCCTTTGACGCAGCTCGCAGTTTTAATAGCTGTCTTTTGGGGCCTGTTTTATTTTAAAGAGATTACCCAGCCCAGACATAAGCTGCAAGTTTTAGTAGGTGCAGGTATTCTTCTATCAGGAGTCATAATTCTTGGGTTGGCATAAACCTGCACGTGAGAATACTATGGGTTTCCTTGGGGTAAGCCCTCTTTTGCTGTTGCTAAGCAAAGCTGAATATGTTAAATTACTAGACCATGGATAGGTTAAGTTTGCATGCACAGGAAAGAAAAATTTTGGGTAAAAAAGTAAAAAGTTTAAGGAAAGATGGCCTTCTGCCAGGACATGTATTCGGTAAAGGGGTTGATAGTGAGGCAGTTGCTGTTAAAGCAGGGGATTTTTTAAAGACCTTTCACCAGGCAGGTGAAACAGGTTTAATTGATCTTAAGATTGGTGCAGAAAAAGTTAGACCGGTTCTTATCCGGGATGTTCAGTATGATCCCATTACAGATTCCCCAATACACATTGATTTTTATCAGGTTAATCTTTCTGAAAAAGTTAAAGTGGCTGTGCCTGTCGTGCAAGTAGGTGAGCAGCCGGAGGCAGTACATCTGGGTGAGGCAATAGTTTTGCAAACTGTTAATGAGTTGGAGGTTGAAGCTCTACCAACGGATTTGCCTGAAAATATAGAAGTTGATATATCTAAACTTGTTGCAATTGATGATGCCATAACAGTAAGCCAGCTTTCCATAGATAGAGAAAAAATTACCATTCATGCGGATCCTGAAGAAATAGTTGTAAAGCTTGCTCCTGCTGTTTCAGCTGAAACTGAAAAGCTTCTGGAAGAGGAGGCTGCTGAAAAAGCTGCTCAAGCTGCAGAGACTGTTGTAGAGAGGGCTGAAGAGGAGGCTCCTCCAGTAGAAGGTCAGACTCCAGCTGAATCTGCTGAAACACCAGCTGCCGCCGAAGGCGAGCCTCGCCAAGGGCGGGAGGCTGGAGAAAAACCATCCGAAGAATCTAACACTTCAGAAAAGCAGGGTAATTAAGTTAAGATTTGACAACTCTCCAAAGTTGTGAGTACGATAATCTTGTAATGCCATTTCCTGAAGGTCTGCCGGATTATAGTGTAATTAGAGATCTTTCACCGGAAGAGTTGGTAAACAGATTTGTACTGGATGTTTACGATCCGGATAGGTCTGACCCGGAGATGGATTTTCAGTTTAGAAGATTAGCTGGACTAGAAGAGAGAAAGTGGTCAGATTCCTCAGGTTTTACCAATGTCTCTGGGGCGATTGTGGTGTTAGGCAGATTATTTAGACCTTCTTTAGAAGAGATAACTGATCCTGCATCACAAGAATTATAATTAATTCGTTAAATTTGCGTTAATTTTGCGGGGATTTAGCCTCAAAACCTTAAATTTTTGGCCATTTTGAAACCATTATAGACTTCCCCTCGTGAGGTAACTTTTGCCATAATTCCTCAGTTATGAAAGGCATAAAAGGATGAAGCAGTTCCAGACTGGTTCTGAAAACATATTCCAAAACAGGTTGAGCTTCAGTCCTTCTATTTTTAGTTGCCTCTATATATTTATCCGCAAACTCATGCCATATAAATTCATATAAGGCTTCTGAGGCCAAATGAAGCTGGAAACTATCAATGTTCCTAGTAACAACACTTATTACCCTGTCAAGTTTTTCTACAATTTCCTTATCATCTTTATTTTGAGATTGCTTCCCCCGGATCAAGTCCGGGGTCGCAATGACGTCATTGCGAGGAGTCTTCGACGAAGCAATCTCTGCCGGAGCCAAGTCCACAATAAACCTGGCTATATTTTTAAGCTTTGTAGAAAAATTTCTAAAGTTTTTAGCCCGTTCATCCATTGTCTGTTTTGAAACTCTACCATCTCTGCCCGGGGCAGAATAGGTATAAAGAGCCATTCTAGTAGCATCAATGCCCCAATCTTGCCTTAACTTATTAGGATCAATACCATTGCCCAAAGATTTGGAAAACTTTCTTCCTTTTAGATCTCGTAACATTCCATGGAAAAACTGATTTTTAAATGGGATTTTATCTGTAAACCAAACAGAAAGCATAATCATTCTGGCAATCCAGAGGAATTTTATTTCACCTGCTGAGGTTTCAAAATCCCAAGGGAAATATTTTTCAAATTCTTTTGACTTATCCGGCTCGCCTCGCGAAGCGGGCCAGCCTAAAGTGCCTAAAGGCCAAAGGCCTGATGAAAACCAGGTATCAAGTAAAGCCTCTTCTTGAACCCAGTGTTTCTCCCTACATGTCTGACAATTTTTGCCAGGTTTTTCCATGGAAATAACCATATCCTTGTTTTTTTCAACCTCATGGTTTGGATTACACTTTTGGCAATACCAAACAGGAATTCTGTATCCCCACCAAAGAGGTCTTGAGATGCACCAATCGTGAATTTCCTCCATCCAGACAGATAAAATTTTCTGGTAATTCTTAGGTACAAAATTGATCTCATTAATCTTTTTTAAAGCCTTGTCTGCCAAAGGTTTTATCTTAACAAACCACTCCTCGGAAATAAGAGGTTCAATAGTTGCTTTACATCTTTCACAAACAGGAACAGCATGGATTATATCCAAAACTTTAGCCATGAGGCCTTGTTTTTCCAGTTCGGAAGTTATGATTTTTCTAACTTCCTGTGCATTTTGACCTGCAAATTTACCTGCATTTTCATTTAGCCTGCCGTCTTTTCCTATAACAGGAATAATTTGCAGGTTATTTTTCTTGCCAATTTCATAATCAATTAATGAATGTGGAGGATCAACTTTTAACGCTCCGCTTCCAAGTTTCATATCAATTGAGGAATCCCCAATTATTGGGACCTCGCGGTTAATAAGCGGAACAATAACTTTTTTGCCAATTAGGCTCTTGTATCTTTTATCCTTTGGATTAACAGCTACTGCAACATCTGAAAACATAGTTTCCGGCCTAACAGTTGCTATTGTTATAAACTTTTTTGAATCATCAGCAAATGGGTAATTAATGTAATAAAACTTTTCTTTTCGCTCTTCATATTCCATTTCTACATCTTCTATGGCTGTTCTATCTTTTGGGCACCATTGAACTATATAAGCACCCTTATAAAGCAGATCTTGATCAAAAAATGTTTGAAATTCATATAAGACTGCTTCGGCAACCTTAGGATCAAGTGTAAAAACTTCTCTTGACCAGTCAGCTGATAAACCCATGGTTCTCCATGTAGCAGATACGGATTTATAAACCTCATCTTTAAATTTCCAGGCACGTTTTAGCCAAGCATCTCTCCCAAGTTTCACTCTGGAGATTCCCTCTTTTTCTAAAATTTTATTTAAAGTTCCTTCAAACTGAATCCCTGCATGGTCAACTCCTGGTAAAAGTAAGACATCATATCCTTGCATTCTCTTAAATCTGGCAATAGCATCCATGATTGAATGCTCCATAGCATGGCCTAGATGAAGTTCACCTGTAACATTTGGCGGAGGCATTAAAAGGCCGTAGGGTTTTTTAGAAGATTCTGGATCGGCCTTAAAATACCCATTTTCTTCCCAGAATTTATACCATTTTCCCTCAACCTCTTTTTGGTCATATACTTTATCCATGAGGTTAAGTATATTGGCTTAAGCTTTAGAGCGCAAGGTTTGGGTCTGCTTGTAAGGTTAGAGGATCTTTGGTGGGACTAGTAAAGAATCCTGCGGCTGCTATCATGGCACCATTATCAGTACAGAGCTCTGGCGGGGGGACATGAAGTTTAATTTTCAATCTACCTACTGTAACCTGTAACCTGTGAACTAACCTCCTGTTGGCAGCTACACCGCCTGCGATCATAATTTGTTTTACCTTGTAGACTTGGGCTGCTCTGATAGTTTTTGAGACTAGAACATCAACAATAGCAGCTTCAATGGATGCAGCTAAACCAGGCAACACCTCCGAGGTGGGCTTTGACTCCTCGGAGGTGAGTTTGGCTACAGCAGTTTTCAGGCCGGAAAAAGAAAAGTCAAAGTTTTTTGAATCTATCATGGGTCTTGGTAGATCAAAAGCCTTTGGATCACCTTTTAAGGCTAATTTGGAAATTTCAGGTCCACCCGGATATGGAAGGCCCAAAAGCCTTGCACATTTATCAAAACATTCCCCAGCAGCATCATCTCTTGTTCCACCTAAATATTTATACTTTCCATGATCTGTGAATAGCACCAAATCTGTATGGCCACCTGAGACTAGTAAACCTATACATGGGAAAGATGGCGCTTCACCTCCGAGGTGAATTTTAGCTGTCACCTTACGCACACCTCGGAGGTGTTCTGCTTGGATAAAGTTTGCATAAAAATGACCAATAAGATGGTTTACAGGAATAAGTGGCTTGTTCCAGACCGTGGCCAAAGTTTTTGCTGTTTCAACTCCTACTAAAAGTGATCCAATTAATCCTGGTCCATACGTTACCGCTATAGCAGCCAGTCCTTCAGGACTGCACTGAGCTTGTCGAAGTGTTTCCTGTATTACAGGAATTATTGCCTTAATCTGTTCTCTAGCTGCTTGTTCTGGAATCACTCCTCCGTATTTGGCCTGAATAGAAGCTGATGAGGCAACTATGTTGGAAAGAATCCTTATACCTTTTTTGTTCTTATTATCCTGAGCGGAGTCGAAGGACAAAACAGCTGCCCCAGTTTCATCACAGGAAGTTTCTATACCTAAAATAACCATTGTTGTATTGTAGCATACGTGAATTTAGATCACTTTCGGGATAAATTCACGCTAAATTGACAAAAGTAAGTGAATTTGATATAATAAATTCTATGGCAACCCCTCTTCCAATTAAAAATAGAATTGAAAGACTTAAAAGCGAGTTTGACCGTCTAAAATCGGGTAAGGAGTCCCTGCTTAAGATAATAGATGAAGCAGAAGTTCCGGAAAGTGTTTATAACTCAAATGCTATAGAAAATTCAACCCTAACCTTGAAAGAAACTGAAAAAATTCTTCTTGAGATGGAATTATCAGGCAATCTTTCTTTAAGAGAAGTTTTTGAGGCAAAGAATTTAGCTAGGGTGATGGAATATATACGAAAATTGCAGAAAGAAGATTTATCAAAAGAAAAAGTCTTACTCTATCACCAGATGTTTTTAGGTAATATTGATGAAAGTATTGCCGGAAGGTTTAGAAAAAAAAATGAGTATGTCCGAATCGGTACTCATATAGCTTTGCCTCCGGAGCATATTGAAAGGAGGATTGAAGATATTTTAATTGAATTCTCATCTGATCTTAGGCTCTACTTTACCGATAAAATTGCCAAATTCCATCTTGATTTTGAGAATATTCATCCATTTCTTGATGGTAACGGTAGAATAGGACGTGTATTGATAAACTACCAATTGTACAGCTTGGGATTTCCGGGTATTATCATCCGGCATAAAGAACAGAAAAATTATTACCGTGGTTTTGTTGCATACCGTGATAGCAAAAATACCAAAATAATGGAACGTATAGTTACTTTAGCCCTCTTAGAAGCTTTACACAAAAGAATAGCTTATCTTAAAGGTATGGATGTTATAGAACTTATGGAATATGCTAGAAAATCCAATATGAGTCCTTCAGCAGTTTTAAATGCAGCCAAACGTCAGACGATCCCAGCCTTTAGAGAAAAAGGAGTTTGGAGTATAGGGATCAAATGATTACTAAATCTAAAACTGATTATATTAAAAATCCTATTTTTATTTCCTATACATCTTTATCTGATTTTTTAAAATGTCCTAGGACTTATTATTTTAAAAATCTTTATAGGGATAAAAAAACAGGTAATAGGATCCAGGTTGCATCCCCTTATCTTTCTTTAGGTTCAACTGTTCATGACAGTGTCAAGTGGTACATAGAGATGGATGGACAAATAACTTATGATCAGCTTGAAAAAAAATTCAGGAATTTTTGGCTTAAATACTCTGGAAAGCGCGGAGGTTTTGCCACAAGAGAAGATGAAGCTGTATTTGGGAAAAGAGGCATAAAAATGCTTGATAATTTTTTTAAAAATGCAAAAAGGCTTGAAAAAATTACCCACAAAATAGATTTTCCAAAACTTAATCTTTTTGAAGATGTGATACTTATGGGGAATTTTGATTTTATAGGAGAAAGGCAGGACGGAACTTTGCATGTTTGCGATTTTAAAACAGGAGTAAATGATGAAAAAGATCCTTTGCAGCTTTATATTTATGCAATTTTAGCAGAAGCTAATTTTGGGAAAAGTGTATCTGCTGCAAGCTTCTGGTATTTGGATAGGGACGATGCACCAAGAGAGATTGTTTTGGATGCACTTGAGCCTAGACTAGAGTGGCTTACAGAAAAGGCAAAAGAGGTTAAGGGGGCAATTGTAACCAAGAGTTGGGTATGTAATGAAAAAGGAAAATGTGACTGTATTGCTTATCAGGCTATTCTAGATGGAAGGGGTGAGTTTCAATTTACGGATGAAAGGTATCATAAGGACATTTATTTTCTGCCTACTTGATATTGATATAAAACTATTCCACTTATATAAAAGTAATTTCTTCTCCTGGTTTAGTTTTAGGTAGTTTAAAATGCGGATTTCTCAAATTCCTTGAGGATCCGCTAAATGGTTTATCCACACCAAGATAGGTTTGTAGGTTTTCTATTGGTGTATCTGGAGATAAACCCCCATTTAAATGAGCATCTCTTAACTGATCCCCTCTAGCTCCCAGATTTGGTAAACCTCGCCGGGCTCCACCGAAGGCTTTTTCTTGTCTGGTTTCTGGATTTGATTCCGGTCCTGGCATAATCTTTTAAAAAACCAAGGACCTATTTGTCCTCGGCATGATTGATATAAGGTTAGGATAAAGTTAAGCTTTTGTCAAGAAGAAGAAGTCCAATTTAACTTCAGCTAGCCACAAAAAACGTGAATATATCCCTAAAATCAGATAAATTCACGTTAAATTGACAAAAAGACGTGAATCTGGTGGCCAAAAGACAAACAATACCCAGCTTTAGGGAAAAGGGGGTGTGGAAAATTGGAGTCAATTTAGGTTGAGGGATTTGATTGCTCTCTAGCTTTCTTGAGTTCTGCACGTCTTTCAGCCACCATACCAAAGAATCTTTTTCTATTCCTATTCATAGCTCCGGGAGTAAGGTTTCTTTCCCATCCTTTCATTGTGTAATCTCTTAAATACCCTAAGGTTAATGGCTGTCCTTCTGGATCTACTAAAAGTGGGAGGAAAAATAACTCACTTTTAACTTCTATAACTCCCTCTACAGGATCACGTACCAGGGCAGTTATACGTCCGTCATATCCTATTATCTGAAGCTCATTAGCTGCCCAGCATGCTATATCCTGAATGTGGGGAGGTAGATCTTGAGTGACGTTTCTGATAACAGCTTGGGCTGTAAAATTTGCGTAATGACGTATGTCTTTGTTATACGCAGGAGGCCCTTGGAAGTATGCAACTGCTGCCATCAGTAATTTGGAGGCAAAAACATTACTGGCATAAAGCATTCCTTGAGGTCCTTTAGCAGGTTCAATACTGCTGCTTATTTCATCTGAATATCTTGATACCAACTCTGCCAAATTTGCTATCTCTCCTGCTCTTTGTACTAAAGCTGTGTTAGGATCTCGTAGTATTCTGGCTACTTCTGGACCATTACGATACTGTAATGCAAAACTCTTACTATCAAAGAAAGGTAGAAATCCTCCTTGTAGGACAGAACTTCCTACAAGACCGTCAGCGAGTGTAGCTCTAACCTGATTAGAAGTTAAGTTGGCTATTTGTTCAGGGGGCACGCCTAATATTTGTAAAATTTTACCTTCAACATTAAATCTACCTCTTCGAGTATTTGAAAATGGTAGAAAAGGTTCAGCAGGATCATAATAGGTAAGTGCTGTTAAAGGCTCCTTCTCTTTAGATAAGGCACTAATAACCCCTTTAATTATTAAATGATCATGCGGAGGTATTTTTTCCATAAGCGTATAAGCATACACTACGTGTAGTTAATTTGCAACCTATAGGCCTAATTTTACTTCTGCTAGGGTATTATGTTTGTGGAAGCCTTGTTGACATCTTGTCATCTTGATGCTATAGTTAAAATATATGCAAACTACGGTAAGAACTACTATTAGAATTAGAAAGGATTTGTTAGATCAGTCAAAGCTTTTGGCTCTGCGCACCAATACTTCTTTACAAGAAGTAGTTAATGAAGCCTTGGTCCAGGGGTTTGGTTACATTACTGATTTAGATCCCCAAAGAACTGCTATGGATAAAATAGATAAACTTAGACAAAGCCTAAAGGGTAGTAAAATTAATACCAAAGCCCTGGTAGAAAAAAATAAAAGAGAACTTCAGGAACGTGCAGATAGGATATTGAGAAATTTTAAGTGAAAAAATCCTGTGTTATAGATGCCTCAGTTGTTGCTAAGTGGTTGCTAGCTGACGAATCCAGCTTTAAAGCAGATATTCTTAAAGATGATTTTAGAGATAAAGAAATTGAAATTTATATTCCAAGTCTTTTATTTTATGAAGTTAATAACCTTTTAAAATCTGCAACTTTAAGTGGGAGAATTAATGGAGAAAAAGCCCAGGAGTTTTACAGTGCATTTTTAAAGCTTAATTTTATAGTGTATGATTCAAAAAAGCTTCTTGAGGCTGCATTAAAAATGGCAATTGATCTTAATATTTCATCCTATGACGGATCATATATTGCTTTGGCAGAATATCTTAATATTCCTTTTTATACAGCTGATGAAAACTTAGTAAAGAAAGCTAAAAGTAAGCTAGTAAAATCCATTACAAAATATTAATTAGAATTCAATTTAACTTCTGCTAGAGTATTATGTTTGTGGAAGCCGTCGGAGGGAATGGATTCAAATAACTTGATTGATGATATCCTTATTGGATCAAAGGCTTGAGCCATGATTTTTTCCAGTTCCACCTCCAGTTTTCTGCTTATTTTAAACGGGGTGCTAAATTTAGCTATTGTTATGTGTGGCACAAATCTTCTTTCATCAACAGGCAGATGTAGATATTCCAGCCCATCTTTTATTTTTTCCCTTATTAGCAGAACTTTATCTATATCTCCCTTTACTCCAACCCAAAGATTATTGGGATGGTGAAGGTTTGGAAACCCATCAATATAGGCCGGAGTAACTTCAAATGGAGAAATACCAGAAGCTGCTTGCTGGATAATTCTGGT
>JBBTSA010000004.1:0-8456 GCA_038064895.1 Patescibacteria group bacterium | reverse complement strand
TTTCTGACAACTTCTAAAATAGAGTTCTCACCTTTACCCGCCGAAGCTTCAGCGGGGGAGGGTTCTCTAGCATCAACTGCCTCATGAAGGGCAGGATCAAAAGTCCCGTCTGTAGCAACTTGATCCAACCCTTCTTGAACCAGAACATTTTCAAACTCTTTTACTGCCAACTCTACTCCTCTAACCCATCCAGACTGCTTCTCTTCCTCAGTTACTCCAGATAAAGCTTGTTCCAGATGATCAAGTACTGGCAAAAGTCTTCTTACCAATTCTGCTCCTACAAAATTAGTAAGCTCAGACCTTCCTTCGCTGACCCTTTTTTCCAAATTCTGATAATCAGCCACTGCCCTCTTTAATTGGGCATCAAGCTCATTTACTTTATTTTGCAATTCTTCTAATTCTGTATTTTTCTTTTTACTCATAGTTTTTAGTATAAGAAGACAAGAGTATCTAGTGATGAGTCTTTTTGTTTCTGACTCATCACTCCTATCCTTGTTACTCTTATCCTAAGTCCTTAGTGCCTCCATTAATAAATTCCTGACATATTTCACATAAGGCAAAACTAAAGCAAAATTCATCCTGGCAGGGCCGATTACTCCGACTACCCCGTCTTTACTGGGATCAACCTCATACCTTGTAAATACAAACCCTGTTGGACCTAAATCCTCAAATCCTAAATCCTCTCCAAATAAAATATGCATTGGATCAGATCCTTGAGCCTTGCCTATGATATTAGAAAGCCTTGGGTTTTCATCAAATAAAGATAAAACAAACCTGGCTACATCAATATCATAAAACTCAGGCCAATCCAAAATATTAGCAGCCCCGGCATAATAAAGTTCTCCTTCATTATCTGTAGCCAGCCCCAACATATCACACTGTTTTGCCAAAGCCTTAACTGCTTGGTTTAGGAGCTTTTCCCTTTTATACCTTTCCTGCCACATTTTTTCTTTTATTGAAACCTCTGCTGTTACGGGAAGTTGTTTTTCCTTCATAAGCTCCGAAACATAAAGCCTAAAACCCATGGAAGTTGGAACTCTACCTGCTGATGTGTGGGGTTGCTTTAAGTAACCCGCATCAGTCAACTTTCCCATTTCAATCCTAATTGTTGCAGGGGATACACCTAAATCATACTTTCTTTCAATAACCTCAGAGCCAACCGGCTCTGCACTCTCTATGTATTCTTCTACTATTGCTTTAAGTAAAGCTTGCTGTCTTTCAGATAAGTCCGACATACTATAGTCCTGAGCGACTCCGCCACAGGCGGAGGAGTCGAAAGATTAGCAGTATAATACACCGAGTGCTAACTTCTGTCAAGCCCCTGGTTAGCCCTATTTTTTGAATCTCTAAAGTGGTAAAATATACCTATGAAAGCAATAGATATGAAAAAAGTTTATGGCAATAAAAGTTACCATGGCAATTGGGTTGCTCTAAAAAGCTTTACTAGTAACCCTGAAGTTATTGCATATGCTAAAACACTAAAAGAAACCCTTAAGAAAGCTGAAAAGAAAGGTTTTGAACACCCTGTTATAATGCAAATCCCCAAAGAGATTTTACCTATTGTCGGCATTTTTTAATGACCTACCCTTATTTAACGTTCACCTCTACTATACGTAGGCCGATTATTGAAATAATTTTAAAAACTGATAAGAATTTTGCTATTTATCCAGTGTTAATTGATTCTGGAGCAGATTATTGCATCTTTCATATTGAGCTGGCAAAAGTTTTGGAGATCAAATTAGGCAAAGCTCCTATTACTGTTAAAGGTATAAGTAAAGATAAAATTAGAGGATATTTGGGTGAAGTTGAAATTAAACTTAGTAACTATTCTTACCAAACTAAAGTATTATTCGCTGACATTAGTAGTTTCGGTCATGGTGTTTTGGGTCAGCAGGGATTCTTTGATCATTTTGATGTTAAATTAAGCTACCAGAAACAGACTATTGAGATAGAATTGGTGAAAATATCCAACTAAACAGCTACTTCTTTCCCCTGGTAATTTCTTAGGCTTTTATTTTTTAAGGCAATAAAAGCTGTTATAAGTACTACTCCCATCCCACCTACCACTACAGTTGCTGGCCCCCCAATGGCTTTTGCCAGAAATCCTGCTTCAATTTCCCCCAGCTGTGGCCCTCCCTGGAAAAACATCCTCATAATAGAAGACATCCTCCCTCTTAAATAATCCGGTGTGATAATTTGCCTTATGGTGTTTCTTATAATTGTTGAAACCATATCCCCAAAGCCCACAAGGATTAAAAAGAATATGGAAAGAGGGAAATTTTTGGATAAACCAAACATAACAGTTGCCAACCCATAAACCATTATTGAGACAATTATGACTTTACCCTGATTTTTAATTTTGCTGTGCAAAGAAGCTACTAATATTCCTGCCAATACTCCTCCTATTGCAGGAGCAGAATAAAGCAGTCCCAAACCTTTTGGTCCAACTCCTAAAACATCTTGTGCAAAAACAGGCATCAGTATTGTTGCGCTACCAAAAAACGTTACCAAAAAATCCAAAAGCATTGTTGTCACAAGAATCGGGGTTTTTAACACAAATTTAACTCCCTCTGTAATAGAGGAAATGCTAAAGCTAACCTCGTCTGTCTCATGTTTTTGGAAAGGCACTTTAATAGAAATCAGCGCTCCTATGAAAAAAAGGAATGAGAGGGCATTAAGAAGATAAATAGAATGCACTCCTATTCCTCCAATCAAAAACCCAGCTATTGCCGGCCCGATCATAATAGCAGACTGGTATTGAAGGGTATTTATAGAAACCGCATTCATAAAATATTTTTTGGGGACAAGGTGCGGCATGACAGATTGCCTGGCAGGGATGGAAAAGGACTGGGAAGTTGAGACTAAAAATAAAACAGCATAGATTATTAGGGGGTTTATACTGTGTAAAATTGTGGCAGTAAAAAGAATAATTGCCAAACAGGCCTGTATGCTTTGGACGGAAATTAAAACCTTCCTTCTATCCAGTTTATCAACTGTTATACCTCCGATAAGAGAAAAAAGTATTATTGGCAAAAAATTGGCAACTCCAATAAGCCCAAGCGATACAGGGTTTCTGGTAATTTCATAAATTTGCCAAGAAACCGCAACAATCTGCATTTGATTTCCAATTTCAGAAACAAATGCTCCGGTTAAATAATTCCTATACTGGGGAATCTTTAAGGCTTGCATGTAATCTTAAATTATACTCAATATATAGTACAATTAGCTAGATGAAGGTATTGCTTTTTGGTAAAAATTCGCAGGATATTAAAGGAATTGTAGAAAATCAGGGATTTGAAATAGTGACTTCTGATGCAGAAGTAGTAATTAGCTTTGGCGGAGACGGTACACTTCTTTCATCAGAAAGAGAATACCCATCTGTTCCTAAATTACCAATAAGAAACAGCCAGTTTTGTAATAAATGTTCAAATCATGAAGATAAAAAGGTTTTGAAAGATTTACTGGAAAATAAATTAATTCTTAAAGAATACAGCAAACTGCATACAAAATTTGTGGATCAAGATTTTTATGCTTTAAATGATTTTATTATCAGAAATCAGCATCCAATTCATACCATCAGATTCATGGTGACCACAGATCATTCTAAGCGAAGCGAAGGACCTCTACTTATTGGTGATGGTATAGTTTTATCAACCCCCTTTGGTTCAACAGGCTACTTTAAATCTGTTACAGGTGAGTCTTTCAGTGAAGGCTTTGGGCTGGCCTTTAATAATACTACTGAAAAAACCAGGCCAATTTATTTAAATGAAAAAGATTCTGTAGAATTTAAACTTGTTAGAGGACATGCTAATTTAAGTTTTGATAATAATCCTGATATTTTTAATATTTCAGAAGGAACAGTAGTTACTTTTGATTTATCAGAAAAATTTGCCAAGATCTATGAATCATCCCTTAGATGCCCCAACTGCCAGATAATTAGAGGTTAATATAAATATGGCAGAAAGAGCAGAACGCAATCCTTATAAACAATTTTCTCCCGGGCAAAGTTTAGACTTTACCTTGCATACTCTTAATCCAGACAGATCTATTTGCCTAGAAGAAAAACGTGTTGAATTATCCTCTGTTAAAAGTGGCGGATTTTTTGGTAGAGTTCTGATACCAGAGGGGCAAGATTTTGTAATCAAAACATCTGTACCTGACCCATGGCATGATTTCTGGAGAAGAGCTAATTGGGGATTTAGAGAATTTCCTTCCCAAGTTTCAGAAACTCAAGCAAAATTAGATTTTTTGGCTACTAATTTAATAGCTGATGTCTTACCAACCATAACTAATGATAGATTCTATGCCCCCCATTCACTTGGGTACACCAAACTCTCTAATGGGTATGCCCAAGTAATAGAAAGAGTTAACGGAAGAGGACCTAGATTTGATACAGCTGATAATGAATATGAAAGCTTTCGTCAAGCCCAACCCGTACTTACCTCTACTGGGTTAAATCTCGGATTGGAACATACAGCACAAATTCACACAGATAATCCCTTTGGTATGGCAAACCTATGGTTTGATGAGGGAAACAACCAGTGGATTTGGCTGGATACATTACCCGCCATCCCACATAAAGGTTGGATCTGGCCATTATTTTACTTTAGATTCCACAAAGACGTCAGGCATTGGTTTTATCCAGAAACAGACGCGATGACTTTTAATAGAGTTCATTCTGATATGTTTTTGCAGGAGATTCAAAACAGTAGATACTTATTTGATGAAAATGTCTATCAGCAAGTATTAGACAGTTTAAATTTATATCAGGTACTCTGGGAAGAAAGACGGCACCAAAGTAAAACCCCGAGAAACTTTGGAGCCTTAGGGCTTGCTGCTTTAGAATCTGGGAAAATACTTCCTACAACTATCTTAGATATAGGTAGAACCCTTAAAACAACAGTTCGGGCAATTTTCGATGCAAACTTAAGAAGGATTTTAGTAAATGATTTGGTTTTAGCGGGAACAAAAAAGGCTCTCGAGGAAGGTGTTATTAGTAATGAAGAATACCAAGAAGCTAAACTTGCAGTCGAGGACCCAAACCCTCGTACTATCTCTAAAAGAACTTTACCAGTCCTAACAGGGGTTTATGGATACTACCAAGGTTCGAGCATATTCTTATTAAAACCTACTGAATTGGCTTCATATGCTTATCTGTTTGGATCTGGTTTAGCAGACCGTTTAGTAGAGTTAGATTTAACTCCTCTTCTGTCACAGGAAAATGTATCCGAGAAGCTTGCTATTTTCGGTTCAACCTTTTTAGCATTTAGAGTTATCGGTGGACTTAATACATACATCGGTACGAAGGTATTAGGAAGACTTTCTAGTATGGATTTGGATACAGCAGCTAAAATATCAGTTATTCCGATTATAGGCAGTCATCTCGCCATCCCTGCTCAAATTGGAGTTACAGCAACCAGTGGAAGTGATCTTATTTGGCATTACAGCGTAAGATACTTAGTTGCAAAAATCTCATCTATATTTCCACCTGGTGGTTGGGGGACCCAATATGAAGGTATACTTTGGAGATGGCTAGGAAAACATTTAGAAAAATTGGCTACTTCTAAGAACTAACAGCAGATTCTAAAAATTTTAACTCTTTTTTGGAGCTGTCAAATGAAACTTTAATTCCTATTGGCATGGGGATATTTATTGTAAAATGGCCAAAATCCATATTGGCCATAATTGGAAAATTGTAATCTTTTAGAATATCTAAAACCATCTCTTTTATAGAAGGAACAGAGATGTCTTTATTCCTTAAAGGTTTTAAATACTGTAGTTTTCCAATCAGCATCCCTGAAATTCGATCAAAAATTCCCATATTTTTTAACTGATAAAGATACTGGTAAATATCCGTAATATCTCCTCCTACCTGTTCCCAAAATAATATTGCTCCTTCAAAATCTTCTACTTTTGGAAAATATTTTGTGCCGGAAAGCATGGAAATCCTCTCTAGCAACCCACCGATCAACTGCCCAGAGGCCTCCCCTTTTTTCCACTCTTCCCACTCGCTTAATGGTTCAACTACCCCAGGAGTTTCAGCACTCATTAAAAATTCTTTAAAGTGTCTCCCTGTAAAAGAAGAGAGATAATCCATATGAAATCCTACCATGCCAGTTTTTGTTAGTATTGCCAGATGGTAAATAGTCATATCAGACATTCCCATAAAAGGTTTTGGATTTTTCTTAATCAGTTCATAGTCCAAAAATTCTAAAACAGAGATCGCAGAATAACCACCAGTTTGAGCCATAATTGCCTTTACAGATTTATCAGCAAACATGGAGTTTATATCATCAGCTACCTCTTTCGGAGTCCCAGCCATCCACCATCTGATGTTTCCAATAGTTTTCCCCTCTTTAATCTTAAAACCCATATACTCTATGGCCTTTTTACCTCGTTCATACTGGTCTTTAAATTCAGGTAAAACAGGTAAAGATGAGGCAACAATTCCAATAGTATCCCCAATATTTAATTTGGGAGGCTTAATTACTTTCACAAATGCGATGATACCACAAAAATCTCGCTCCAGGCAGCGAAGCGAGATTTTTCTTTTCCTAATCAGGAAATGATTACCTTTTATCCTTTACCACACACCTTACAATCCCCCATGTGGGTTGCTACAGAATATCCTGCTGAAACTCCAACCAAAATATTAAAAATTTGGACCAATCCCAAACCACCAAGCACCAAATTTACAACATCAAAACCCAATGCTCCGAAACCTAGGTTAAGACCACCAACCCAAAGAAGGACATATGCCACCATATGAAGAGCTTTCATTTTCTCACCCCCTTCCTTGTCCTCCGAAGCTTTAGCGTAGGAGGATCACTACTTCCAGTGTACTCACAAATTTAGACTTTAATCAAGGGGTGTGTCTATGATTTTAAAATATTTAAAAATGCTTCCTGGGGGATCTCCACCCTACCTATCATCTTCATTTTCTTCTTTCCTTTTTTCTGCTTTTCTAAAAGCTTATCTTTTCTTGTTCTATCTCCACCATACAGCTTTGCTGTAACATCTTTTCTAACTGCAGAGATTGTTTCTCTAGCTATAACTTTTCCTCCTATTGTTGCCTGAAGTGCTACTTCAAAATTTTGTCTTGGTAAAACCTCTTTTAGCTTGTCTACTAATCTCCTACCCATTCCTTCTGCCTTTTCTCTAACCACTATTTGTGACAGCGCATCCACTTTTTCTCCTGCCACCAAAATATCAACTCTGACTGCATCCACCTCCCTAAAATCCAAAAACTTCCAGTCTAAAGAAGCAAATCCAGAAGATACAGATTTTAATCTGTCATAAAAATTAGTTACCATTTCAGCTAAGGGCATTTCATAACTCATCTCAACTTGAGTTCCGAAATGAGTCATGTTAATAAATTTTCCTCTTTTATCAGTAGCAAGTTCCATCACTGGGCCAATAAAAGTTTGGGGCACAAATATTTTTAAATATACCCAGGGCTCTTTTAAATCTTTTAAGTTCTCACCCTGAGGCAAATCAGACGGATTATGAATCAAATTCTCACTCAGCATATATTCAACAGATGGGGCAGTTGCTAAGAGTTCTGCTCCAAACTCAGAAGAAAGCCTTTCCTGTACTACTTCTGCATGCAAAAGCCCTAAAAAGCCGCAGCGAAATCCTGCTCCTAGGGCAGTAGAATGTTCCAATTCATAAGTAAAAGCCGGATCATTTAAACGAAATTTTTCTAAGGCTTCCTTAATATCATGAAATTCATCCTGATCTATTGGATAAAGCCCAACAAAAACCATTGGTTTTACTTCTTTATAACCAGGAAGCGGTTGCGCTTGTCCACTATCCCCTGTACCCTGTCCACTTGTTATAGTATCTCCAACCCTAACCTTATCAGGTTCCTTAATACCAGTTGCAATATAACCAATCTCTCCAGCCAAAAGAGAGTTTGTTGATGTAAGTTGAGGAGTAAATATTCCCATCTCCAGAACCTGCCCATCTGCTTGGGTTCCCAGAAATTTAATGTCTGAGCCAACTTTTGTAACCTCCCCATCCATAATCCTAACAGCTGCTACTACTCCCTTATACGAGTCAAAAAAGCTGTCAAATATTAATGCTCGGCAACCTCGAAAGTTAGTTATGTTTGAACCTCGAGATTTTGGAGAAGGTACACACTCAATTACAGCCTGTAAAATATCTTCAACTCCTTGCCCTGTTTTTCCCGATGCTAATAGTATTTCATCTTCTTTAAATCCAAAAGTTTCTACAAGCTCTTTTTTTGTTTTCTCAATATTTGCATTTGGAAGATCTATTTTATTTACCGCAGGAATCAGTATTAGATTTTGCTCTAAAGCTGCCAGACCATGAGATAAAGTCTGGGCCTGAATTCCTTGAGTGGCATCTACTAAAAGCACTGCCCCTTCAACTGCAGCTAGAGACCGTGAAACTTCATAAGAAAAATCAACGTGACCGGGGGTGTCTACTAAGTT
>JBBTSA010000003.1:0-1080 GCA_038064895.1 Patescibacteria group bacterium | reverse complement strand
CATTATCAGCCTGGCTTCCTCTTGCAATCCTCTCTACTTTACAGCTTAGTAAATCTCCTTCATTTAAGTGGGTGGTAATATTTGCCATAAGCCTTACTTCTATCTTTTTTAATAATCCTTTTATTTTTGCAATCACTTTAATTTCACTACTGCTATTTTTTTTCTGTAACTTTACAATCTCAACCGTATTTTTTAAAAGGCAAGTTTTGTTTGTGTGCTTGGGGCTAATTTTTACCTTTGGATTATCAGCCATAACGTTACTTCCACAACTTGAATGGATTCCACAAACAACCCGCTTTCTTTTATTGAAATACCCTGATGTTTATCCCAAGTGGAACAGTATTTTTGAATTTGCCCTTGCAATAATTTTTCCCTGGAAACTGCAAATTAACCAGATTGATTCTGAAAAATGGCTTTCAATGGGTCTTTTAATAGTGCTGCTGGCAGGACTTGGATTTATATATTTAAAAATGAGGCACAAAGTTCTTTTGCTTCTTATGACAACCCCAATACTAATAATCTCTTTAAATAATGCATCACCGTTTTATTCATCTCTGCTTAGTCAAGATTGGTATGTCTTGTTAAGAGTTTCAACAAGGGTATTTTTCTTAAGCCAAATTATTATAATAATTCTAGCCGGATTTGCTATTGATAGATTATATAAGCAGATTCGGTTAAACAAATTTTTTTTAATCAGTATTATATTGGTAACAATGGCGGAATTATTGATGCTTGATTGGGCAAGACTAACCGTCCCCATCAAACCTAAAGATCAGGTTCCGCAAGAAGTTTATCAATATTTAAAGCAGGATAAAAGTCTACATAGAGTATTTTGTTTAACAAGATGTATACCGCAAAAGCAAGCTGCGATACACGGACTTCAATTAGTTGATGGGTACGCAACGCCGCAGCTAAAAAATTATTATGATCAATTTATACAGCTTTCCCAAGTCTTTTGGGATAGATACACATTAGTCCTACCACCTTTCGAAATTTATAAATTTAGAGAAATTCAACCTATTGGGTCAGAGCTTGCAGGCTACAATATCAAATACGTAATATCACCACATCAAATAAAAG
>JBBTSA010000002.1:0-76579 GCA_038064895.1 Patescibacteria group bacterium | reverse complement strand
AGAGCAATCCCGTCCTAAGGGAGTGGTCGGGGGTGCAATTCCCTCCAGGGGTACTGTTATGAGCAAAAGTTATAAAATAGTTTTTCTGGTTAGATTTTTAGGTTACTCTTTATTTTTAAGTGGAATTTTTGGAGTAATTTTCATCTTGGGACCGTTTATTCAGGCAGAAATCGGCTATAGAAAAGATAGAATATTGGGGATACAAAGGAGAGTATCTTATCATACTTCTGGGGCAGAAATTCAAATGCCGCTTCCATCTCCTCAAGATGCATCCGAATCTTTTGGGAATATTGTTGCTTCGGAAAATATAATAGAGCCTACATCAACTGAATATGGAATTGTTATTGAGAAAATTAATGCAAATGCAAAGATAATCCGGGGGGTTAATCCGGTTAATGAGCGTGAATATGTTAAGGCTCTGCAAAGCGGTGTTGCAGAAGCATTAGGTTCAACTCCTCCCGGTCAGCCGGGTAATCTTTATCTTTTTTCTCATTCAACAGATGCTCCCTGGAATATTGTCCGTCTCAATGCAGTCTTTTATCTCTTGAAAGAGCTTGAAGCAGGTGATAGAGTGATTGTCTTCTATAAGAATAAAAGATATGATTATATTGTTTTTGATAAGACTACAGTTGAACCAGGTGAGGTATCATTCTTAACAAATACCTACGATGTTCCGGTTTTGACATTGCAAACTTGTGATCCGCCGGGAACTTTACTTAGGAGGCTTGTGGTTAGAGCAAAGCTGGTAAGCAGCTGATTTGACTTAAGTGACCTAAGTAACTTAAGATACTTAAGATGTCTCGGCGTTTTATCATAACCATCATAACCGTCCTTGTGATTGGAGTTTCTGCAGGGGTTGCCATATTTTTTGCCAAAGGTTATACCTTTTCACCTCAAGAAAAGAAAATTTTAGGAACAGGAATCATTAATATTTCCTCCGAACCGGACGCAGCATCAGTTTTTATTGATGGTCATTTAACAACGGCAACTAATGCAACAATTTCATCATTAAAACCAAAAAACTATACTGTCAGGGTTGTAAAAGAAGGTTTTATACCCTGGGAAAAAACGGTAACTGTTAAGGTAGGTTTGGTTACTGCCCTTAAAGTTACACTCTTCCCAAGCATACCAACTATTTATCCTTTAACCTTTTCAGGAGTACAAAATCCAACTCTTTCACCGGACGGTTCAAAACTGGCATATATAGTTCCTGTAAAAACATCGGGTGGGGAAGTGAACAAAAAGAGTGGGGTTTGGGTTTGGACTCTAATCCGTAACCAACCTATTGCTTTTGCCCGTTCTGCCGAACCACACCAAATTTCCTCATCACAATTTATTGATTTTACATCCGCAACCCTTCGTTTTTCCCCTAACTCAAAGCAAGTTTTAGCAACGGTGGCCGCTCAAAACTGGCTTTTGAATGCGGATAATTTTAATGCTGATCCAAGAGATATTACAGCAATTTTGGAAGCAACACTTAGTTCCTGGGCCGAAGATGAGGAAAACAAGGAAGCAGCAAGAATTGCTACCATCAAAAATGAAAGTTTTAGAAAAATAGCATCAGATTCAGCTACTTTAAGCTGGGCTCCGGATGAAACCAAATTTATGGTAAAGAGTGAGAATGTGAAAGTTTATGATCTGGAAGAAAATACAGAATATCAAATTCCGGCAGCCAAACTGCATCTTTGGCTTCCTGATTCCCGCCACATAATAATGGTTGAGGAAGATTCAATTTCTGTTTTGGATTTTGACGGAACTAATAAGGCTGTGATTTTTGCAGGCACTTTTTTGGACAATTTTGTTTTTCCTTGGCCGGATTCATCAAGACTGGTTATTATCAGTACACTCCCTACACCTACTGCTCAAGAGCCAAATTTGTATGGTATAAACTTGAGATAGTCTGATCCATTTAGTCTGTCTTGTGATCATGTTTTGGGGCTAGTAAAATGTCTCCGTAATGTTCGGATTATCCAAAAGGGTAGGAATTGATTTAGGTACTGCCAATTCTTTGGTTTATCTTGCCGGATCGGGTATTGTTTTAAATGAGCCTACTGTTGTGGCTGTGACAACAGATGATAACCGTGTTTTGGCTGTTGGCAATGAGGCCAAGGAGATGTTGGGGAGAACTCCGGGCAATATTTTAGCTCTTCGACCCATGAGAGAAGGGGTTATTGCGGATTATGTAATTACCGAAGCTATGATTCGGTATTTCCTGGATAAGGTTTGTGGATCATCCAGGTTTTTTAAACCGGAAGTTATGATTTGTGCCCCGGCCGGTGTTACTTCTGTTGAGAAAAGAGCTATTTTGGACGCAACCCTTTCAGCAGGAGCAAAAGTTGCATTTCTAATTGATGAGCCTTTGGCTGCAGCAATCGGGGCTAAAATACCAATTGCAAACCCTTCAGGTAACATGATTATTGATATTGGTGGTGGTACAACCGAAGCTGCTGTTGTTTGTCTGGGCGGAGTTGTAGTGCACTCTTCCGTACGGGTTGGAGGCAATAAAATTGATGAAGCCATCCAAAATTATATCCGAAAAAAGCATAATTTAATAATTGGAGAGAGGATGGCGGAAGAGGTAAAGATAAAAATTGGTTCGGCAATCCCACTTAAAATAGCCGAGAAGATGGAAGTTAGAGGAAGAGATGCTGCTTCCGGTTTACCCCGGACTGTTGAAATCTCATCGGACGAGGTAACTGAATCTATAGTCGATATACTCCAAAAAATAGTCGGTGCAGCTAAGGGTGTTTTGGAGCAGATTCCGCCCGAACTTGCATCAGATATTATTGATAAAGGTATTGTACTGTCGGGAGGAACCTCGCTTTTAAGGAATTTAGATAAGCTAATGACTGAAAGTTTAGGGGTGCCGGCAGCTTTGGCAGAAAATCCACTTTTATGCGTGGCTTTAGGAACAGGAATGGCACTTGAGAATCTGGATCTTTACAAAAGATCAGTCTCCAAAAGATAATATCCTTTATGGTAATTGGTTTTGATGCATCAAGAGTCTTTGTAGGTAAGAGAACAGGAACAGAGAATTATTCTTATCAACTTCTCAAATCTCTTAGTAAGATAGATAAGAAGAACAGCTATAAGGTATATATCCGTTTCATTAATGATCCGATCGGTGAACTAATGAAAATACTGCCAAAAAATTCTGAGATTGTGGAAATAAAGTGGAATAGGCTTTGGACTCAAGGAGGATTGGCCATCCAGACATTTATAGATAGTTTAGATGTTTTGTTTATACCTTCACATACTCTGCCAATAATCAGAAAGCCGGGTTTAAAAACAGTAATGACTGTTCATGATCTTGGAGTGGAATATCTGCCATACTATCATCAACTTAAGCAGCAGCTATATCTTAAATATATAACAAGATATCAATTACAAACAGCTACCAAACTTATTGCTGTTTCAAATGCTACAAAAGAGGATTTGCTAAAAAAGGCTAGTATTCATCCTCAAAAAGTAAGTGTTGTGTATGAAGGTTTTGACAACAATCTATTTAGACCAGTAAAAAGTGATATCTTAGTTACTAGTTTGAGGCAGTATAAACTAATTCCTGGAGAATATTTTTTATCCGTAGGAACTGTACAACCAAGGAAGAATCTTGAGAGGCTTATAAAAGCATTTTACCACTCTCAAAAAAAGATTGCTTCGGGTTTTTCGAACCCTCGCAATGACATTCATTTAGTCATAGCAGGTTCCAAAGGCTGGCTAGCAGATGAAATATATAGATTGCCAAAGGAGCTTGGAATAGAGGATAAAGTGAAGTTCTTAGGCTATGTGCCTGATAAAGATCTGCCGGCTTTGTATTCGGGGGCCATAGCTTTAACATTTCCCTCCCTTTTTGAAGGTTTTGGCCTGCCTATTTTGGAAGCTCAAGCCTGTGGATGTCCGGTTGTTACTTCTAACATATCCTCCATGCCTGAAGTGGCCGGGAAAGGGGCAATATATGTAAATCCGTATTCTGTAGATGATATAGTTAAAGGTATGGGAAAATGTCAAATCTCAAATGTCAAATCTCAAATCGTTAAAGCCGGATTTGAGAATGTAAAAAGATTCTCTTGGGAGAAAACTGCGAAAGAAACCCTAAAAATTTTGGAGGAAGCAGCAAAATGAAAAAGTATGTTCTTGGAGTAAAAATTGATGATGTAAATATGGAACAGGCTATAAAAGTGGTGGAGAAATGGTTGGAAAATGGCAAAAAGCACTACATTGTTACCCCTAATCCCGAGATTGTAATGATGGCACGGAGTGATAAGAGGATTCTGGATATTATCAATAAAGCAGATCTGGCTATTCCTGATGGAAAGGGATTAAGATTAACAGGTGATATAGTTTGTCATATTCCCGGGATAGACTTTATGGAGGAGCTAATTAAGCTGTCTTCCGAAAAGGGCTTCACAATAGGCCTTTTAGGAGCTAGGGACGGGGTAGCAGAAAGGTGTGCTAAGTGCTTGTTGCGAAAATACCCAAAACTTAACATTGTTTTCGCTGAAAATGGTGGAGAGGTTGATAACAATGGGAATGTCATTGTTAATAAAAGATTGCCACTCCCGCACCATATGGTGCGGGATCGCAATGACGATGAGGTAGATATTCTTTTTGTAGCTTTTGGTCCACCAAAACAGGAAAAATGGATTGCAAAAAATTTACCAAACTTGGATGTTAAGGTAGCCATGGGTGTTGGCGGGGCATTTGATTATCTATCAGGTAGAGTGCAAAGAGCACCAATCTGGATAAGGAATTTAGGATTTGAATGGTTGTTCAGGCTAATATTGCAGCCCTGGAGAATAAAAAGACAATTTGCCCTTCTAAAATATGTGTGGTATTTGATAAGGAATTCGAAAGACTTTCATGGAGATGACAAAGTGTGATATTCTTAAAAATATATGGTAATTTCCAAAACAAAAAAAGATTTAAAACCTGTACTGATGAAAGGCGTAAGAGGAGCTATAAAAACTCCATACTATATAATTTCGGATAACGAACAAGCTATAATTGTGCTATCTCCCGGAAAGAATGGAATAGAATTTAATAAAACCCTGGGCTATTTTAGTAATTTTCCCGGACTGCAGACCTATCAGTGTTTATATGGGAAGGGAATATTTATTATACAAAGGAATGATGAGAAAGGAGAGGCAAAGGAATTTAAGGTGGTAAGTTTAAATCCCGGAAAACAGGTTTTGCTGCCGGCAGGATGGGGAATGTGCATTGTGAATACAGGCAGTAGCTTTTTAGCAGTTTTAAGGATTGGTTTTCTTGATTCTGCTTTGGAAGATTTAAAGCCTATTTTAGAAAAGCAGGGTTTTGCTTACTATATTATTGAGAAAAAGGGAGAAATTAGTTTTGAACAAAATCCAAACTATTCGGTTCGTCCACAAATAGCTACTGAATGATCCGCTGCTGGCGGATTTGGCTTTAGGACAACATATTCATCGGTAATTAGCAGAATAGAGTAGTAAAGTGCTAAATTGCCCTAATTAACCTAATTAACCTAATTTCTAATCAAATCCCAATGACCAAATGACTAAATTGGGACATTAGACATTAAGTCATTATTTAGGTCAATTAGAAATTAGTAATTAGAAATTTAATAGGTGGTTGGTGTACTTGATTCAGTTCCGGTGTTTTTCTGAGTTATTCCTAGTAACCATAGCACGGCTTCTTTCTTATATCTTCTATCTCCTCTGGAATTTATTCTTATTGCAGGGAGTTTTCCTCTTTTACCCCATCTCTTGATGGTTAAAGGGGAGACCCTTAAAACTTCAGCAACTTCTCTAACAGTTAAAAGGTCAGGGAGATTCTCAAGTGATAATTTATCTGCCATATTTATATGGTCAGAGAAGATCATTTATGATCTTCATCAGCCATTCTGTCTCAATATATATCACATGGTTTCAGAGGATGTCAATAGGTAATGAGTAACTAGAAACTATATACTCTTATCCTGTTATTGTAATTCAACTGTAGCTCCTGTGGCTGTTAATTTTGTCTTAGCCTCTTCTGCTGTTTGCTTGTTGACACTCTCAAGTACTGGTTTTGGAGCTGCTTCTACCAAATCTTTAGCTTCTTTAAGCCCTAAAGTTGGAACAAGTTCTCTTACAGCTTTAATAACTGCAATTTTATTAGCACCAGATGCTGAAAGAATAACATTAAATGTAGTTTTTTCTTCCTCCGGTTCGCCTGCTGCGGGTCCACCTTCTGCTCCTGATGTTGCAACAGCTACTGGTGCTGATGCGCTAACACCAAACCTGTCTTCCAAAGCATGTACTAAATCAGCTAGTTCAAGAACTGATAATTTTTCTATTTGTTCAATTATCTTTTCTAAACTGGCTGATATACTTCGACTTTGCTCAGTATCTTTGACTGGTTTTGGAACCGGTTTTTCTTCAAGTTTAGGCTCTTCAGCACTTCCACTTTGGTTAGTGTCTTTGACTTGTGGTTGATCTTGTTTTTGTTGATCGTCTGCCATTACGAAACACCCCCTTTCTGTAAACGAATCTGATCTAATGCATATGCTAGATTACGTATATTCCCCATAAGTACTCCTACCATTCCTTGTAGTGGAGCAGCTAAAACTCCTACTGTCTGACCTCTTAATTCAATCTTTGTAGGTAGGGTGGCAAGCTGTAAGATTTTGGCTTCATCAAGTGAATCTGGACCTAAAAAACCCATTTTGACCTTACCAAACCCTGTATCTTTTAAGGTTTTAACCAAAATTTTAATTGGAGAGATTTCATCATCATAAGCAAAGAGCGCTGCTGTAGGACCCTCTAGGCTGGAAGTTGGAAGTTGGAAGTTGGATGCTGGAAGGGCACGTTTAAGTAGAGTATTTTTAGTGATGGTAAACTCTGCTTGCTGGTCACGCAGCTGATTACGAAGCGCTGATAAATATTTCATACTTAAGCCTCGAAAGTCAGCAAAAACAACAGACTTGGCTCTAGAAAGCTTATCTGATAAAGATTTAACCTCTTTCTCTTTTTGTTGTCTTGTTTTTGGCATTTTTTGCCTCGGTAGGACTTAGTTAGGCACCTACTGTCTTAAGCAAAACTATTCTATCCAAAACTTACTGGTTTGTCAACCACGATTAAATCGGGGTCAACTCTTGGGGTTTTTGGGGCATTTGGCCTGCTAATATATTTTTAACCTCTGTTATAATCTGGTCAGTATTATAAGCAAGCTTTATAAGATATGCATCAGCTCCCAGTTTAAATCCTTCCTTTATAATAGTATCCTGTCCTAAATTTGTAAGAAGCACAACAGGGATGGATTTTAATCCATTATCTTGTTTAATTTGCTTTAAAATTTCCAAACCATTGATGTCAGGAAGCATTATATCCAAAAGTATAAGGTCATACTTTTGCTGTCTTAAGGCCGCAAGCCCTGATTTTCCATCAGGGAAATCAAAAACTTCTAAGCCAGCTGCCCTCATCTGATCCGCATAAAGCTGTCTTATTAAATCATCATCCTCAATCAAAAGTATTTTTTTATCCATGATTGGCTAATCCAAATCCAAAGTCTCATACCTCATCTTGAGATTTGGGTTTTTGAAATAATCTTGAACACATCTTACAAGGTCCTCTGGTTTTAAACTGACCTTTAAAAGATATCCGGAAGCTCCTAGGTTATAAGCAAGTTTCACAACAGATGATTGTACTAAATTTGTAAGAAGCACAACAGGAATTGTTCGGTACAGGGGATCTTCTTTTAATTTTTTTAAAACTTCAATGCCATTAAGCCCTGGCAGCATGATATCCAACAGTATTAAACCAATATTATCAGCCTTTGATTTTTGTAAAGCCTGCTCACCATCTTCTGCTACTTCTACCCTAATTCCTGCATCGGATAAAATATGTTTGTATAAGTCACTTATGAAGAATTCATCTTCAATAAGCAGTACCTTTTTACCATTGTTCATTTTATTTTAGATACGTCCTATGTATATTTTACCATCAGGAATACTTTTTATCTGACTTACCACTTGCTCCTTTATAGGTATTGAGAAGCTGAAAGTTGAACCTTTGCCTAACCCTTCAGAGGTAGCCCGTATTTTGCCTTTGTGCAGATCAACAATAGATTTTGCAATATAAAGCCCCAGTCCCGTGCCTTTTGAGCCCTGTTCCAACACTCCTGAAACCCTAAAGAATTTTGTAAAAAGATGAGGCAGAGCTTCTTTTGGAATACCCTGGCCATTATCTTCAACATAAGTTATAACCTCATCAGGAGAGCAGTCAAACCATACTTTAATTTTACCACCTGTTGGGGTATATGATATGGCATTTGAAAGAAGGTTTGATAATACCTCGTTCATTCTGAATTTATCAACTTTCACTTTCGGCAAAGGTTTTGTAGGCTCAATTATTGCAAGCTCCTGATTTTTCTCTCTGACTTCATCTAAAAGTTCTGAAACAGTTGCTTTTACATTTCCAACCCAATCAACTTCCTCCAAATGAAGCGTTAAACTTCCCCTTTCAATTCTTGAAACATTTAAAAGATTTTCAACCAATGCAATAAGCCTTTGGCTTGCAATATTCATCCTTAAAAGGTAGGTTTTTTGTTGCTCATTTAAAACGTTGATAAGATTTTTTGAAAAAACATATATGTATCCTTTAAGTGCAGTTAAGGGAGTACGCAACTCGTGAGCAGCCATGGATACAAAATCAAGTTTCATTTCCTCAAGCTTCTTTTCTTGCGTTACATCATGTAAAGTTAAAATACAACCCAAATTTACAAATGGACCTTCCCTGATTTGTCCTACTCTTAAATTAACAAAGACTTCCTTCCCATTGAAACTTTTTATTTTTAAGCCTTCAAGATTTAGTGTTTCTCCTTCAAAACCGTCTCCTCTAAAAGGGGTATATTCTTGAGTAAACATCTCTCTGTCTTTGGAAAAAAACTTGATCAGGTTACTTATTGGTTTGCCCAAGGCATCTTGCTGAGAAATACCGATTAGGCGCTCTGCACCCCTGTTGAACGTAACAACGCTTCGGTTTAGATCCAAAGCTATTACTGCATCTGTAATGCCGGAGAGAATAAGGGATAATTTATTTCTTTCAGCGGTTATTGTTTTGGTTCGCTCCAAAACGGTTTTTTCAAGATTGGCCTTAATTTCTTCTAACTCTTTGATACGAAGCTTAAGTTCATTTTCAAGTTCAGCCCTATTTAAAACAGCAAGTCTTTCTGCTCCCATGACCGGAATTGGCAACTCTTTAAGGAGCTCAAAATACTTCTGATTTACTCCGTATGTCTTTTTAAAAAGTGTCAGTTGAGATTCAAATAACTCTCTTGCAACTTGCGGTCCAAGACTTATTGCCAAAAGGTCATAAACATGCTTAATGTATTGCGGGAGAGCCTCTCTTGAGGATTGACTGCTTGGCTTTGAGCCTAAGGTATTGATTTTGACCCCAATTTTTTCCTGCCCCAATTTATAGGCAAATTCTACAAGTGGAGGGAGCAAGTCTTGTTGATTGGACTTTTCTTCGAGCCCATTATTTGGGCCTTTCCTTCGTAGAAATGAGGGCAGGAACATACATTATCTTGACAAATCGGAAAATTTTTTCGCAGCAACCACAAAAAGGATTAGTCCAATGACCATTAAGGCGTGATGGATATCAAGTGCAGGTGCCGATAAAAGCTTAAGCCTCGTAAAAATTATTGTATAAATAATGGCAGCCATCTGAAAAAGAATTCCCAAAAGTACAAAGTTAAAGGAGCTGCCTACCTGACCTCCAACCTTAGTAGAAGTAGAGATTATTACCCAAAGAGAGGTAAGTCCCACACCAATCCCTAGTATATCAATCATCAAAACCAAACTTTTTACATCCATATCTTTAGTCTAAACCTATTTTTTTGCATTTGTCAAGTGGTCAAGTTCGTGGTCAAGTTCGTGTTAAAAACTTGGCAACCAGAACCAGTAGCCGCCTGAGTTTGGGGGAGTAACTAAGCCTGCCGACTTTGAAGCTTCTTTTGTTGGTATAGGAGAAGTCCAAGGTCCCGAATCCCCAATTTTGCCGAAGTTTTTAGTAATGATTGCTAAATCAAATGCATTTACTGTGCCATCCTTATTAAAATCCGCATTTTCATTCCAGTTTGAAGATTTAGAAGTCGAGCCTTGCGCTTTTTGGGCAATGGAATAGTCCTGGGAATTTATTGTGTTATCCTCATTTAAATCGCCAGTTAGCAAAGCTATAGTATCGCCCGAATTTAAATTACTTACTGTCGGGGTCATAATAAATGCTGATGCTGATGCAATTTGCGCAGGACCCTTAAGTAAAGCAGAATAGCGTGTCCCCGGGGTTAATCCTGCCAGGGATAAACCGCTGTATTCTCCTCCTGCAGGAACATCTATAGTGAAGCTAAGTAAGAATTTTGGGTTCAAACTTACCAAACCCTCTATGATACCAACAAATAATTTGCCTGACTGTTTATCCTTGGGTCTTCCTTCAAGGGCTACTTTTAAACTTAGCGTTGGGCCAAAAGAGGTAGCTATGCTTTCTTTATCTTCTGTACCTTCCGAAAGATCATTTAAATTCTTTGCGGGCGATGCTTTAGGACTGGAAGGGGGTTTTGTTATAGTTTTTTTCTCCTGGGCTTTGCCTTTGAAGATAGTTTGCTCTGATGCAAGGTATGCCCCAATTGGAATGGAGATAATGATAAATATATATATTCCCAAAATAATTCGCATTCTCAAAGATGAAAACATATAAATAGTGTATATTAAGTGTATATTAATAGATGCCATATTTTCAATGAAAACATTAAGAGGGATTTTTATAAACAGTGCAATAGGCTTGATTTTAATCCTAATTTGGTTTCAGTTTGTTGATTTGGAAGAAATTTTTTCAACCCTTTCAAATCTTAAATTTTTAAATTTGATACCAGTCTTCCTGTTTATGTTAGCGTCACCTGTAATTCGGGCGATTCGGTTAAAAATTTTTTTAAAAAATATTAAAGATATTGCTCTTAAGGATCTAATATTTCTAAATGGAGTGGCAATGATGCTAAACTTTTATATTCCAATCAGGGCAGGAGAAATAGCAAAAGGTATTTATTTAAATACCCGTTTTGGCCTACCTCTTGCAAAGTCAGTTATCTGGGTTTTTTTGGACAGATTTGTTGATTTTTTAGTAGTCTTACTTTTAGCAGCAGTACTTTTACTGCTTATTCCAACAGCCTTGGATATAAATATTATAATTTTCATAACAATTATATTTGCAACAGCTTTAGTTTTAACCTATTTTGCTATATTTCAGATAACTTTTACGAGAAAAATGATCGGTTTTTTGAAGCATCTATTAATATTTAATGATATTAAGATATATTTTGATAGATTTAGTATTTTCATTTTAGAATCCTTTAGTATACTTAAAAGGCATCCCAGGGATTTATTTTTGCTTTCTTTATTTACAGTTTTAGGATACATTGCGGATGCTTATATCTGGTATTTTACTTTTATAGCTTTGGGATTTCCTCAAAACTTTTTAAAAATGTACTTAGGCCAGCTTTTATCCGCACTAACTTATCTTATTCCTGCTGCACCGGGATATGTAGGATCTGCAGAGGCTTCCGGTCTGCTGATTCTATCAGGAGTATTTGGAATAGGAGCTAATTTAGCTTCAGCCATGACTGTACTTTTTCATATCCTTTCAGCCGTTTTTATATTAATTTTTGGAATAGTTTCAGCGTTCTTCCTAAAAATAGATCTGGGGTTAATTCTCAAAAAGGCTTTAAGAAAAGGGAATTAGGGGATATTAAATTGAATTCAAATCCAGTTTCACTGATGGGCCCATGGTAGGAGATAGGGAGACTCTTTTGATTTTGGTTTTTCCCAAGGTGGATAATAAGACTTTAATATTCTGTGTCAGCTCATCTGTAGGTTGGTTTATTTTGCCTAAGGCAAGATGAATAACAGGTGTTTTGGCTTCTGTTTTATAAACTTGTTTAAATCCATATTCAGTTTTTCCTGCCTGGAAACTCTCAACTGCCTTTTTAATATCAGCAGTTATAGTTCCACTTTTAGGATTTGGCATAAGACCTTTTGGGCCTAAAACTTTGGCTAGTTTGGCAAGCTTTGCCATCCATTCTGGGGTAGTTACAACTAAATCAAAATCAACTTTACCTTTAATAATATCCTCAATTACCTCATCAGTACCAACTTTATCCGCGCCAGATTGCTCAGCGCCTTTTCCGAAGGCTAGGATGCGAATTTTTTTACCCGATGCATAAGGTAAGGAGACAAAACCGCGAAGCCCTGTTTGCACCGTGTTTATGTGAGCCTCTATGGTGGCATTAAATTTAGCATAGGATAATTTTTTAACCATGTCAACTGCTTCATCCAGGGGATAGGATTTTGTGCGGTCCAAATCTTTGAAAACTTCCTGGTATTTCTTGGATCTTGGCTTGGCTTTGCCTGGCTTCTGAGATTTCTTCTGCGCTCGGGGTCCTGCCAGCTCGGTGTCCCGCCGTGCATCCTCGCTCGTTTCACTCGCTGCGGCTACGCGTCGGGAACCCTCCTCGCTGTCACCCCTCGCTTCATCGGCATCAGAGACTTCCTTTGGAGCACTCTCAACTTCACCGATTACTTTGTCGACTTCAGACTTCGCAGTCTTTCTTGGTTTATTAGAAGTTTTTTCCTTTTCTCCCTCCACTGGAGCAGAATCATCAATTGTTTTAATCTTTGTTTTACCCACAATTACTCCTTTCAGTCGTAAATTCCAAGATCCAAGTTTTCCAAGTATCCAAACAAATTCTAATAACCAATATTTAAATTTAAAATTTTAGAATTTGGTCATTGTTTGGTACTTGTTATTTGGATACTTGGTACTTATACTTGTATCTTTACCCCCATACTTTTGGCTGTTCCTTCAACAATCTTTACAGCTGCTTCCAGATCTTTAGTATTTAAATCAGGTAACTTTGCTTCCGCTATTTGTCTGACCTGGGCCTGACTAAGTGATCCCACAGGTTCTTTCAAAGCCCTACCGGATCCTTTTTCCAGAGAAAGAGTTTTTTTAACCATCTCTGCCACAGGAGGCTCTTTAGTAATAAAAGAAAAGGTTCTGTCCTCATAAACAGTAATAACTACAGGCAAGATATTTCCCTGTTTGTCTTTTGTCTTTTCATTAAAAGCTTTAACAAACTCCATTATAGGGAGTCCATGCTGGCCCAAAGCAGGTCCAACAGGAGGAGCAGCCGTGGCTGTAGCTGCAGGGATATTAAGTTTTATATAAGTCTTTATTTTCTTCTGAGCCATATTTATTCCATTTAATCTTGAATTTCTAATTTCTAATTTCTAATTGACCTAAACAATGACTTAAGCACCAATTTCCAAAATTAGTCATTGGGATTTGTTTAGAAATTAGGTTAATTAGATCAATTAGGTCAATTCTCATATCTTTTGTACCTGCAGGAAATCCAATTCTACTGGTGTTTCCCTTCCAAAAATAGAAACCAAAATCCGCAGTTTACCTTTTTCTTCATCAAGGGAGTCTACTTTTCCAATAAAGTCCGCAAAAGGACCGTCAATTATTTTAACAGTATCCGAAACAGCAAATACCTGTTTATAAACAGGAGCTTCTTCCTGGGTGAATTTAACTATGGTTTGAACCTCCGCATCCGAAATAGGTGTAGGTTTGTTGCCAATCCCCACAAATGAGGTTACACCCTGGGTGGTTCTGACAGCAAGCCAGGAGGTATCATCCAATACCATTTTAACCAAAATATATCCCGGAAAGATTTTTTCTTTTATAGTTTGTTTTTTACCCGATCTTATTTCTATTTTATCCTGCATAGGAACCAAAATATCCAAAATTTTGCTTGCAAGACCTTCGGATTCAACTCTTTGTTTTAAAGCAGCAGCAACCCTGTTTTCATGGCCGGAGTAGGTATGCACAACATACCATTTGGCATTAGGGTTATCATTTTTTTTCACAGTCGGCACCTCGTCAGTGGCAGAAGCACCACTCGGCTCACTAGATTCTGATTCTTGGGTAGTGTCTTGAGCCTCGCTGTGGGTTTGCTCCACACCAGTATCTTCTGAAACTCCTACCTCTTCGGACTGTGGAGCTTCACCAACTGCTTCTGGCTCACTTGACTTCGGTGCCTCCTCACTAGGCTGTTCTGGTTCCTGAGTTGGTGTATTTAATTGTTTTTGATCATCATCTTCCATAGTTTTCCAATATAAATGCTGTAACTAAAGTCAAAATATAATCCAGACCTCCTAAAAATATTCCTACAACTATAGCCACAATTATTACTAAAATAGTATACCTTATTATTTGATCACGAGAGGGCCACGCAACTTTAGTAAGTTCCTCTCTAACTTCTTTTAAAAAATCAATTACATTGGGCATTTGCACTAAAAAAGCCTCATATTTTGAGGCCTTTTGTCAAGTATAACAGAGTAGGTGATATAATTGCAACAAGTATATGGTTTTAGCTGAATCCAGACCATCTGTTAGCTACGGTGTTTATAAGCCTGCTTTAGTTTTAACCAACGAAACAATTGAAAGCTGGAGGGTAGAAGTAAGTTCCGGCCAGTTTTTAACAGCCCAATCTATTTTGCAAAAGACCGGGATTGAGCGCCGGTTTCATGCCGCAGAAGATGAGACAGTGGTGGATATGGCCTTAAAAGTGGCTGAAGATGTTTTAGCAGAAAATCAGGTGGATTTAATTTTAGTTTCCACTAGTTTCCCAATCGGTGTGAATGTAGCAACAGAAGTATTAAGAAAACTTCATCTGACAGGAGGAAGATTAGATATATATGCTGCCTGCTCCGGTTTTGTCAGAGGCCTAGTATTTTTGAAACAAAACGAGGACACTTTCCGGGGCAGGAGAGTATTTTTTTTAGCATCAGAAAAATATTCAGACAAACTGGTTGATTTAAGAGAGGAGGAAGCAATTAAGAGAGATCCTTCTTTATCTCAAACTATTTTTTCTGATGGGGCAGCAGGTTTAAGTTTTATACTGGGGGTAAATTTTAATATTCTGGCAGCAGAAAGTAGGATGATTGATAAAGTTACCAACCTGATCAGAATGCCAATTAACTGGCAATTGGTCAGAGAACCCTTCATTAATGAGCCTGTGGATAGATCTCATGATGGTAAATTTAGACAGGAAGGGCCGGCAGTGTACAGACAAGTTTTGGAAAGGATACCGCAAGCATTAGGGGAGTTTATGGCAAAGTATGGGATAGATCCAAATGAGGTTGGGTATATTGTGCCTCACCAGGGTTCAGGTAGAATGGTGAGAGCACTCGCGGAAAGACTGACCCCAAGTTTTAAAGCAGGTCAGGTAGTTGAAGATTTTAAGGACGGCAATTTTTCCTCTGCCTCAATTCCAAAGGCCCTGGTGAAATTGATCCAGGAGGATAGACTGGATCCTGGGAAAATCACCCTGCTTTTAGGTTTTGGGGCAGGCAGAGGACTTTTAGGAAGCATAGCTGCCTGCAGGATAGGTGGATAATATTTCATGAAACACCTGGCTATTTTTAAGGGGGATGGGGGAGAGAAGATACTTACCGGTCAAAAGACCATAGAAAGCAGGTTTTCAAGAAGGAAAGATCCTCCTTTTGGTCAAATTTCTTCCGGGGATTTGGTTTATATAAAACCATCTGGTCAGGATCCTGTTGGTCAATTTCTTGTAAAAAAGGTAGTCTTTTATGATGGGCTTGAGGAGGTTGATATGAATGACTTAAGAAAAAGATATGGAAAGAGAATTGCCCAAAGTAAAGAGTATTGGGAAGCTAAATCTAATGCAAAATATGGCACTTTAATCTTTATAGGGGAAGTTGACCAATTTTTAACCACTCCTATAAAGATTCCAAAAAAAGACCTAAGAGGCTGGGTGGTGCTATCTTGATACATTCGACTGGTTCGACTACGCTCACCTCAAGTATGCTCAGTATCAATAGTGAGTGAAATCGAACTATTGACAAAATAACTCTAGTGATGTATATTAATGATGTATGCATCAAGCTATAAGAACTCAAATTTATTTACCAAAAGATTTAAGAGCTGAAATAGACCGTCAAAGAGCTTCCAGTGGTGAATCCCTTGCTGAGTATTTAAGAAAAGCTGCTAGAAAAAGACTAGAGGAGGAGAGAAAAGAAAAAGAAGAGCTTAAAAAATTAGCCGATGAGCTTGGCGGCTCAATAGACCCTAAGGAAAGTGGCTGGGCAGGAGTAGATATTAATAAGTGGCAAAGGGAAATAAGGCGCGACAGGAAAATTCTTTAGATGTATCTTTTAGATACCAATGTTATTATTAGAGCATTAATAGGAGAAGAACCGAGTCAAAGCTTTTTTAAAAAAGCAGTAGCAGAGAAGGAGCTTTATTTATCTGTAGTAGTTGTCGGCGAATTTTTGTCTCAAGCCACAGAAAAGGAAGAGAAACAATTCCAAAAGTTAATAGATAGCTTTCCAATTTTGCCTATAGACCTTGACACTGCTAAACTAGCAGCAGCATATAGAAAAAAGTTTTTGAGAACCAAAAGAACACAGCTTTTAGACTATTTCCTTGCTGCCCAGGCAAAACTTAACCATTTGACCCTTGTCACAAACAACACTTCCGATTTTCCAATGAAGGATATAAGGACCATGACACCTTCGCAGTATTAGAGATTCTACTGCTCAGTTGTCAGAACCTTGCCTTCGCCTATGGCGAACGTAAAAATTATATCTCCATAAATATTAGAGGCTTCGGTTGTACCGGTTAATCCTTAAGGAATATATCAGGATCTTTGACTTCAATAGTTACTTCTTCTGCTTTGGTAGTACAGGTCTGTTGTACACACTTAACCGCCTCACCACCTGTTCCTTGGATATTTAGAGCAGAAGATATATCAACATCTGCCCTTCCTTTAAAAATCTGGGGTTTTTGCACTAAAATCACACCAAAGACAATACCCAAAAGCAGAATCAAAGTAATAATAGCTTGTTTTTTGCTGATCCTTAAATTTTTAATATATTCTTTCATGGTATACATCCGTCTCCTCTCTCGGGTGGACCATAATCAGTAAAACTGCAGGTAGAATCATCCTCCCAGGAATCTGCACACTCTTTATCTGCTTTTTCCTGGTCAGTACAGTTAAGGCCGTTTTCTATCCCGCATGAAGTAAGACAATCTGTGGATTCGGGCTCTTGGGTAGACGGTTCTTCCTGGACAGATTTTTGAAAAGTTAAACTGAAAGGTTTTGATGTATCATCTGAATAATATACCCAGATAGTGTAAACCTGCTGGTCATTTAAATTTAAGTTAACAGGAAAGCTTCCTTCTTCTTTTGACCAGATAACAGAATCTTCTATAGATATTTTTGTAACCCTTTTCTCTTGTACAGGCTGCTCAACTTCTTCAATTTGTACATTTCCAACTAGGGTTTTTTCTCCATTATCTAAATCAGCCTGATAATCCTTGACTGTTTCGTCTTCATACACTTCCCTCACATATACTGGTTGATCTTCACTTAAGGTTGAATCTTGCCATTTAATTTCCTGATTTTCACTAGGATTTTCAATAACTTTTGTCTCACTTCCTTCATCAATTGGAGTATTATTCTCTCTAAAATCAGGATAATTTGAAATAATAACTTGTTCTAGTTCTCCGCACTCACCAGTTATAAATGTAGTTTGGGTAATAAGATTATCAAACTTGGGGTTTTCAGTAGTATAAGGAGCAGCCCAGACTTTAACAGTATATTTAGTATTAGGTGTAAAACTCATGGTAGTGCCTGGTCCTCTTATTGAACTGAAAGAGTCATGAAGTTCGGTATGACTTTTTCCGGCCCCACCAGATGATAGAAGTCCTGTGGATCCACTTCGATCATCAGTAATCGTTGTCCAGACGCTTAGGTCTGATTTTTGGGGAGGGATATTCATATCAATGGATACATCAAAGTGATCCTTAGTTAAATGGTTATGAGGTTTTGTGCATGAGGCAGAACCAGTAACAAAGGTTCCTATAGGAGTAGCTGAAGGGGTAGCAGTGGAAGTAGGAGTCGGCGTAGGACTAGGTTGCACAGGACACTCTGGATAATGGAAATTAGCTGTCAATTCTTGTGACTTTGTGATATCTGTTATTTCAATAGGCACAATCTCCGGCGTAGGAGATACATCTTCCAATACCGGTGCCCTAAGCACATGATTTCCTTCTGTTAATGCAACTGGGGATTCTGACCCAATGAGGAAAAGTGCTTGTAGTTTGGCAGTGGCATTTATACTCCAGTTCATTTTTTGAGTTTCTTGGCCATTATCTTCAAGTTTATTAAGTTCGACACCTAGAAGTTTTTTGTAATCCGAAAATATAGGTAAAGGCCTTTTCGGCTCTCCACAGGTGGTTGATAAATTTATAGTAAGGATTGGGGGAAGTGGTACCCCTTCTATTTTAATGTTTGCGCATTCACCGATTGTTGTATTTGGTTCGGTTGGGCTAGGAACGATAATGCATATCATATCTGCTGGTTTTTCTACCACAAACTTGATAAGTTGGTCTGACCATTCAACTATCTGTTCTACTTTATTTTCTCGAGTAGAATAAAAGCGTTGGAATAAATTTACTTCTCCTTTATTTTCACCAAAACTGTTCCCGTGTATTTCCAAAACAGACCCAACTTCTACTGGTTGAGGGTTAACATAAAAAATAGTGGGTCGAAATGGCGGTTTTGCTGCGCCGAAAGGAGAAGGAGCAGGCTCGCGTTGAGGATTAACAAATGCACTTCCATATAATTTCCATAATTCAGGATTGTGTATTGAGTTATTAAATTTCACTCTGGAAAAGCTCGTAAAAGCTTGCCCCATTACACTACCATTCCATTCTTCAGGTTGGGGTAAGGGTTGTGGAGCACCATCTCTACATTCGTTTTTACTTATTTGAGTGCAAGGATGACTAAGGGCATATCCTGCATTAACTAGACCAAAAGCATGACCTAACTCATGGGTAAGTATTTTTATAGCATTTTCTCTATAACTTATTCCTTCCTTAATTTCAACATTATGCAAATCCAATAATTGATCAAAGCTTAAACGGGCATTGCCTATGGAAGAAAGTTGGTTTCCAGCTCCAGTTCCCAAAGCACTTCCTGACCATAAACCTACAATCCAATTAGTGTTTACTACTCCATTTTCCTCGTTAGGCACTAAATCCTCAATATTACTATTTCCTAAACGCCTTTCTACAACTGCTGTTTGAGGGAAAACAACCCGAACTTCTTCATCAAGATTAAAAGTTTTACCATTTGCGTTTTCTGCATACCAAGTTTGTACTTCTTCTAAAGCTTGTAAGATATCTTGTTTAAAGGTTGGGATTTGTTCAAGAGTTTCCGGTGTATTCCAGTCAGAAGGGATTACTAAATATGGTCTTACAATATATTGCCTAGTTGTTTGTTGTGCAGCAATGGACCCAGTAAACGCAAAAGTTGCAAGTAGAAATGCAAAACAAAAAATTAAAATTTTAATCATTGTATTTTCCCAAGCCAGATAAGCTTACTCTCATTAGGATAATAGAGTTTTACAATAGCTCCGGGTTCATACCCTGTTACCACAGAGAATCTAAGCAAACCCTCTTTTGGCTTTACTTTTTGTTTATAATCAGAATACCAGCCGCTTTGAAGGACAATATTTTCCTTTGACACAACTTCCACCTTGAAAGATAAACGATTATTATCATCGGGTGGTTTATCAGGAAAAAGTGATGGAGGGTCACCGCGACCTACAGATGTTTCTCTTAACGCTACTGCTTCTGTATTCGGATCATATTCCAAATCTGCATAAAAGAGGCTGGGGTGGGACTTTGCTGCAACCTCAGCGATTGTAGTTTCTCTAATAAGTTTTGGCTGGATTGAAACTTTAGGTTTAAGAAAGCTAGATCTGATTTGATCTTTAAATAAATAAAAAGTAATAGGAATGGTGATGAGCAAAGTAATGTAACCTACTATAAGCAGTTTTTGTCTCACAATTTATTGTGGTCATAAAATTAGATTGAAGTCAATCTGTAGTCTAAGTAGAAGTATTGATATTGTGTACATACTTTTGTAAAATAGGGTCATGGCTAAAAATATTATTACAGCAACTGAGGTAAGAAACAATTTCTTTAACCTTGTCGATATGGTGGTTTCTACTGGTGAACCTGTGTATATAAAAAAAGATAGAGAAGTAAAAGTGAAACTTCAACCTATTAGCGATGAAGCAGATAAAAAGGAAAAGATCAAAAAATTAGTTGACGAAACCAGAGGAATATGGTCGGATAGAACAGAAGAAGAGATTAATTGAAGATCTATTAGATAGCTTTGAGTTTATTCAGGCCGATAAACAGATATCCCAAAAAGCTGGTTTTCTGCTTAGGGATATTAAGGTTATGGCTATAGAAATAAACAGAAAAAAATATACCTTCTAGGTATCAATTATGGTAAAATATATGTATAAGGACCTATATGAAAAAGCTTCCTACCTTTTTAAAACAATACTTTTGGGATGTAGATTTTAATGAGCTTGATAAGGAGCAAAGTGGGCCTTACATTATACACAGGCTTTTGGATAAGGGGCATGATAAAGCAATCAGATGGATGTTTAAAACCTACAGCAGAGACTTAATTAGAGAGGTAGTTACAAAAAGGAGGGGGTTTTCTGCCAGAACTGCCAATTTCTGGGCGGATCTTTTAGATATTAATAAAAGAAAGGTGATATGTTTACAAAAACCTTATCTAAAAATGCGGCAGGAGCTTTGGCCTTATTAGGAGAGTCAGGGATTCTTAAAGATACATACCTTGCCGGAGGCACATCTTGCGCGCTTCAGATTGGACACCGCATATCTTTAGACCTTGATTTTTTTACGAACATTGAATTCAATACAGAAGATGTTTTAGAACAGCTCGAAAAGTTACCTGGATTTAAATTAGATGAAACAGCAAAATGGACTATTTTGGGTAGTTTCCCAAAAGTTAAGTTCAGCTATTTTTATTACAGATATCCACTAATTAAAAAAACATCTGTCTTTTCTAAGATTAATCTGGCATCTCTGGAAGATATTGCTGCTATGAAAATTGATGCTATCTCAAGCCGAGGCACAAAAAGAGATTTTATTGACCTTTATTTTTTGGTTAAAAAATTTTCCCTGGAACAAATTTTAAAGTTTTATGAACAAAAATACGGTAAACTTTCCAACAATATTGTCCATATTATGAGGAGTCTGGATTACTTTGCAGATGCAGATTCTCAGGAACCTCCCAAAATGTTAATTTCTGTTTCCTGGGATGAGGTTAAAAAATTCTTTCAAGAGCAGACTATAAAGCTAGCAAAGGTTAAATTTAAGATCTAAAAAATTGGCAGGACTTAAACTTGGCTAATTTGTTGTTGTATTTTTTGTGGCTGAGGCTGGGTGGTATTGGATTAAGGGAGTAGATTGCTTATATCTATTTCAACTTGATCAGATTGAGTCCGGCAGGTATAAGAGCTACCTTCACCAAAACACTCTGCATCCCGGACATTAATTTTATTGTAGAGCTCTTCACTGGCTTTACTTTTTAAAGTTTGTTGTCTTTGTACTAAAAAGACTCCGATAATAATGCCTACTAGTAAAAATCCTATTGTAAAAGCTTGTATTTTGCTAATTTGATAACCTGCTATATTCATAATACTTCACATCTTCCCCAGCATCCTGTACCAGGATCATCAAGATCAGTATAATCTTCTGGACACTCATCATCAACTTTCCCTACTGGTCCTCTCCAGCATTCATCTCCATAAGCATTACAATCTGCAGGGCATTGAGTTGTTGGAAATGGTGTAGGGGAAGGTTCCTCTGTAGGTTGTGGTTCATCCGTAGGCTGGGGTTCTTCTGTGGGTCCAGGTTCTTCTGTAGGCCCTGGTTCCCCTGAACCTCTTTGTAGATTCAAAAGTATGGATTCCGTATCTCCATCACTAAAGGTAACCCTAATAAGAACTGTTCCAGGGCTTTGAACAGTAATGTTAGGATCAGAAATGGGTATTTCATCACCATTGATAAATACTGAAACATTAGTTACGTTACGTTCCCCAGATTGGGGTTCTTCTGGCTGAGATTCATCTGGAATTTCTAGTTCTCCGGTTGAGAATCTAATTGATTTAGATGCAAATTCAATATTATAGTTTGTATTAGATTCAGTAATAACAGTTATATGGTATTCGCAATTTCCTCCTTCTGTGCAATCAGAATCAATATATTCTGCAGATCTACCCCCACTATTAACATAAAAAGTAGGGTCATCAATTGGTCTGTTACTGATTGCAATGATTTCAACTTCACGATCATCAGCACCAATAATTTCCGGATCTGTTTTTAACTTAACAAAGAGCGGTTCATTTGCTAAATTAAGTTCTTCATCTTCTGTATAAATAATTACATCTTCTGATTTGGATGGAGCAAATTCGTAAGAGCCTTCTGGATCAAAGTGAACATCAATTGCCAGATACTTCATATCATCAATATCTCCTAAATCTATTGGTTGTATCTCACAATTATCAACTTTTCCGCTCTGGGGCAAAATTTCAGAAGATCTATCCTCATCAACTTTTCTTAGTGTTAAAAAGGTAAAGTCAGGCTTATCAGATGATTCTAAAGAAGTAGTACAGGGATTAACATAAATTAAATTATCTCCAACTGGTGTGGATTGAACAGAGTATCTGTTTTCCCCTAAATTCTCAACAGAAACTCCTGCTACATCTTTTTCAAGTATTTTTGAAAGAGACAAACGTTTAATGCTGTTTTTCTTAAGCTTGGCAGAAGAAGTGGCTACACCCCGTACACTACTGGATGATACATTAGGTGAGCCTGTAACCTCCACTGTTGACCTGGTTTGTTCAGGAGCTTTAATTCGGAATCTGTGTATGTGTTCTGCAGCTTTCAAATAATTTTCATCATTGGGTAGAGCAACAGATAGGTTGTGAGCTCCCGATTCTGTAGGCATTTTTAGAATAAAGTGTTGACAGGCTTGTTTTAGGACTGATTTGCCTCCAAATTCATTACTAACTACCTGGTCATTTGTAATTTCTTTTCCATCAAGCTTCCAGATTAAAGAAGTATCTGTTGGTATACATCTGCCTGCAGCTAATTTTGCGGGGTCTGCATAAATTTTTGCTTCATCTGCTTTGCCATACAAAAATGCAGTGATATTTACTTCTTCACCACCTCTATATTCAAATCCTTCTACCACCCTTTCCTCAACTTTATCAGCTCCTTGAGTATCCAACCTATCAATTACCATTTCAATAACAGAAGGTAGGGCAACAACAGGTCTTGGAGCAGCTGGTTCGGGTTCAGAAGGACCTTCTGCTTGAGTACTATTATCCACAACAAACTCATGTTTTGCTGTACAAAGCTCAGCATCCGGAGCAGTATTGGTTTCCACAGGATAGAGTACCACTCTTGTTCTGAGGATATCAGGGGCTGGGTTGAAGGAGCGACGCAATTCATTATTTGTAAAACTCAATTTTGCAAGATCTTTTGCAATTTCAACCTCCTGTCCGTTTGGTAGTGTTTCGAATCGTTCAAAGATTACCGGACCACTAAAAGAACTGGCCTTTGCAAAAAACGTGCCTTCCTGTTTTTCTTTATCGTACTCAATGTGGCAATTCTCAAGAGCTTTACTTGAAGCTGATAAATTAAGCCCTGCACCTGTGCAAATTGCACCTACTGTAGTTCTAGAACCATTCCTTGGATCAATAAAAGGAGCATCAGCTTGGGTATCACAATGGTAACGTCCACCATCAAAGTCTCCTTGCCGTGGTTCTTTAAAACATTTGTTGCCTTCTACAATAAAATCGAAGTCGTTATAGCAGGCAATACCGCCTGAACACTGGTATAAGTCCGAAACAGTACCTACTGCTGACTGCGCAATAGTACAGTCAACTTCTTGCCTTTGCCCATATGCGAAAGACGGACTCATCAAAAAGGGGAATACCATAAGTAGAAATAAGAAAAGCAGTTTTTTCATAAGTTATTGCGGACAATCTGTCCTATCTTCTCCTAAATCTTCTTTTCTCAAAGTAACATCACTGCCAGTACAAATTGGTTCAACATAGATTCTGTGATGTCGTTCATAGGTTTCATAGCCAGGTTTCCCCCCACATCGAAAGAAGGTTTCAGGACAAGCAGAAGTTTGTGAGGTACTTCCTATGGTAATATCCTTAGAACTAGCAGCCAAAACCTTACTGTCATTTCTTTGCGTCACATACACTACAAGACTATGTTTGCCAGGGCGCACGTCTTGCGGGAGTTTCATGGTGCAAGAATCCCTGCTACAACTGACTTCGGGAAGAGGACTAATTTCTGCCGTTGTGGTCTTATCTTTTGGTTGATCTATCCCCCATACAAAATTATAATTCGCATGACTTAATACTGTTCCATCTTTTGAAAGAAATGTCGAAGCTACAATTCTTCCTCCTGGCACAAATTGCCCATTAACCTCATGGATAGTTATTTGATTTGGGATGGGGACAGTAACAGTCGGCGTAGCTGGTATTGAAGGATTTGTGGGACCAACAGAAGAAACGCTGGTGCTTAACAAACCAAGTGTAATGACACTGACAGCTGCTCCTGCAGCAAGAGATGGAGCTGCAGAACGTTTCGGAACGACCGTATGAAGATTACCAGTTGTTCTTGAAGGGTATACTTCCAAAACAACTGCTGTCTTATCATCTGATTTTCTAGCAATTCTTGTAAGTGCTTCTGCTAAATCGCCTTTATTAGCATCTGTAGAACGTAGAACCGCTTCAAGCTCATCGAGAGGATTATCGTCAAAAATCCCATCTGACATAAGAACAATTCTATCTTCTGGTTGAAGCGACGTTCGATGTATGTGAACATTCGGAGTGCCAGATTGGCCCAACGTTTGGGTGACAATATGCTCTGCTGCTCCCCTATCATCTCGGCTCAATTGTTGTAATCTACCCTCTCTGTACAGATAGGCCCGCGCGTCTCCAACATTGGCAATAATAGCATGAGGTCCTTGATCCGTATCAACTATCACACTTGTGACTGCAGTTGTCAATCGACGACCGCCTAGAGTTCGAACTTGTCTATGCGCACTGTTGTAGGCGTCACGAAGTATGTTTGCTACCTGGTCTAACTGATCATAGGATACAACGTCAGGTATCCCCGCGATTTTTTGCTCTATTGTGCTGCTGGCTAAGCGGGCTGCTGGTCCTCCATCGCCAGTTGATACTCCATCAAATACCGATCCTTTTCTATTTGCTCCATCTTTAAAATACCAATCTTGAGTTGGAAAGCCGTCGTTGCTAGAGTGATATCCAATATTTTTAGCACCTGCTTTTCCCCTTGGAGGTATTGTTCTTCGTATACTATCAAAGGTGTTAATGGCAGCATTGGCTACTGACTGTGATACAGTTCCTCGTCGTTGCACTGTGTTCCTTACTGTTCTGGCGTTCGCAGCAGCTTGTTGAGGATTTACTGAATAACTTCCTCTCACTATCTTCTGGAGATTTTGGTGTTTTGCATAAGCACTGGGAACAAAAGGGTTTTCTTCGACATCCGCATCAACAATTGCTGCAAATTTAAGTGGGTTAAACGGAATAAAATCAAAAAGCGCAAGTGCCAAATCTACCTTATCGTCATCCGAGAGCCTATATCCATCATTTTGAGCAATAAATTTAAGGACAAGATGCGTATTCAGTAAACCATCCAGTCCGATAAATGCCCTTATTACTGGATCTCTTGCTTCATTAAGCCCCCGCTCGTTGAGTTTTTGCGTAAAAAAGTCGGCAGTCCGTTCACTTTCGATAATATTCTCGAGATCAGCTACCTCAATATCTCTTTTTATTTGCGTAATACACTGACCACGTAATTGACCTTCATCAAAGTAGTGGCTTAAACTCGGATATTGCCGGAAGAGCTCTATATCCGGAAAGTGTTGTTCCAATGCCACAAATGGTACATAACACTGCTCAAGCATGACATCTCCAAGGGCCTGGACATATTCGACAAATACATTTGTCAACTCGTCTGCCAATTCAACCTCTGACATTTGCCGAGCATCGATAGCACAGTCTTGTGTTCTGCAAACATTGCTATCGAGAAAGGTTTCTGTATTTAAAAAGACAGTTTCTCCTACTGCTTCGTCCCAAACCGGGTAAATTTGAATCTTGCGCATTCGCTTTTCCCAATCCTTATAATGCTCATCGTAGTCAGGATAGTGATCACGCAAGAGTGTATACGTGGGGCCTTCTTCTTGTGCTTTCGCTTCTGGCAGAAATAAAGAACTCGTAGGAGAGGTAATTTCTATAGGAAAACTTTTTATATTTACCAGTGTTCCTACTACATCATAGGTAAGAACGCTAAGTCTATACTTTTTTGCTTGCAATGGTTGTTCGATTTGATAAAACCAGTCACCATTTGCATCGACAGTAAGATCTTTTTGTACCCCGCCCGGACTGATAATGAGTGTGACCTTTCCATTTGGAATGCCCTTTCCTGTAAGCTTATCGCCTTGGGCAATAGCTTGTTTGCTGCTTGTGTCAAAAAGAACGGTGTCGTGCGTTACTGGATGTTGTCCAGGCTGCTTTATAGGTTTAATATACATTGAGGCAATAATGGAGATTACAGCTACAACAATAAGTATGAGCAGCAGACGGATTTTACTCATTAATATAATCTTACTCACATTCTAAGTAAGAATGTCAAATTTGATTAATTAGTAGTTGTATTTTTTGTTGCAGCTTGGGCAGATTTAATCGGCTTGGGCATTTCCTCAACTATGCTATAATGATTTTGTAGTGTTTATTGAATCAAGATTAAATCAGAATCAACTGGACAAAATGTCAGATATAGCATCTGATTTGGCTTTAATATCGGTGGCTTCAGTTGGTTTGCCAGCTGTATTTGATAAATATGATCCAGTTAAGATCACAGCTGGTATCTTTGCAGCAATCGTCTTTTGGACATTAAGTTTGTGGTTAAGGAGGTGAATTAAGTGTTATGGATAGTGGACTTTTGTTTTATTTAATTTTAGCAATTTTAGCCTTAGTCCTTGTTTTAATGGCTCTTCCAACTATGCTTCGTAGAAAAAGATAGCTTCTAATTAGTTATTGTATTTTTTGTTGCTGCTTGCCCCGATTGAATCGGGGCTTGGGCAGATGAGGTAGCATAGGAAGAAAATGAATCTGAAAAGATTGTTTTTTCTCCATCTTTTCTAACTTTTGTTAATCCTTTAGGCAGTACATCAGATATGGCCAGATCCCGTCTTCCGTCAATTCTTGCCTCAACTATTCCCTCAGGCCTCTTAAAAGCTGTAGGTGGATTTTTTTGAATCATGTACTTTGTAATTTTATTCCAAATTGGAGCAGCTCCTGTAACTCCTGATGTTAAAGAGGGGTGCATTAAGGAGTTATCATTATTTCCAACCCAAACCCCAACTACAAACTGCGGTGTATATCCAAATGTCCAGTTATCCCTTTTATTATCGGAAGTTCCTGTTTTAACTGCCAATTGATACCCCGGAATGTTAAGGAGTGATGATGGTCCGAAAGCAGGAGTCCTTGCCAAGTTATCAGATAAAATTGAGGTTAAAAGGTAGGCAATTTCCGGCCTTAAGCTTTGAATTTTCCTATCCTGATACTCATCCAAAACATTTCCATACGAATCAGTTACTTTAAGTATTGGAGTAGGCCTTCTCAAAAATCCTTCCTGGGACAAGGTTCCATAAACTGCCATCATATCAACCATTTTTACCTCTCCACCCCCCAAAGTTAGTGACAAACCATATCTTTTTGGATCATTAAATGTTGTTATCCCCATATCTTTGGCTGTTTGAATCATTGCATCCAGGCCAACCGCTGCAAGCATTTTAACAGCAGGAACATTATATGATGAGCCTAAAGCCTGACGGATGGACACGGGCCCATGAAAAGAACCGTCATAATTTACGGGGCCGTACCTATTTCCCCATTCATCCTTAAACACAACCGGTGTATCCAAAACAGTGTTGCCCGGCGTGTATCCCTGTTTGAATGCGGTTGCATATGTGACAACTTTTATTGAGGAACCCGGCTGGCGAAGCGCCAGCGTTGCATTGTAATTGCCAAAGAGGGGGTAATGGTAATCCCTTGATCCAACCATTGCCAAAATATGGCCTGTTTTGGGATCTGTGACCATTGCGGCCCCATTCCGGACATTTAGAGAAGCCAGCGCTTCTACTTCTTCTTTGACTATTTTTTCAACTTGGCTTTGCAACTCCAAATCCAAAGTTGTTGTAATCTTTAATCCTCCGGTAGAGATAACTTTTGATCCCAATTGTTTTGATAACAAATCCCTAACATAAAAAACAAAGTGTGGAGCCGAAATATTATTGGATTGAGGTCGAAGAGCAAGCTTTGCTCCTAAAGCCTCTTCTGCTTCCTCCTTTGTAATAAAACCATCCTTAACCATGCGGTTTAAAACCCAGGCCTGTCTTTGTTTTCCAAGTTCAGGTTTTATGCCAAAAGGGGAAAATTCCGTAGGGGAAGCAGGAAGTCCTGCTAAAAAGCTTGCTTCAGGCAAAGTAAGTTCCCTGCTGCTTTTTCCAAAATATGTAAGAGAGGCCGCTTCAATGCCCCAGGCAGTTCCGCCGTAGGGCGCTCCGTTAAAATACATTTCAAGGATTTGGTCTTTAGAAAAGATCCTTTCCGCCCAAAAAGCCAAAATTATTTCTTTTATCTTTCTGGTAATTGTTTTTTCAGGCGTAAGCAGACTATTTTTAATAAGCTGTTGCGTGATTGTGGATGCTCCTTCCTGCGTGCTCTGGGTAAGATTATGGTAGCTTGCCCGAAGGATAGCCGTAGGATCAAACCCGATATGGGAATAAAAATTTTTATCTTCGGCAGATATAGTTGCCTTTATCAAAATTGCGGGTAGATCTTTAAGTTTCACCAGGCTTCTATTTTGGCCTTCATAAAAACGGTATAAAAGATTGCCTCCTCTGTCATAAACTTCTGTTGTAAGAGGGGAGGACTGGTAAGAAAGGGTTTTTGGGGAAGGCAGCTGGACAGATATATGCACCACCCAGTTGGTATAGAAATAGATTGCTAGGAGTATTGACAATGCCGCTATACTTACTTTGGTTTTGCCAGGAATTTTTGAATATAGATTCTTATTGATTTTTCTTAAATAAAATTTTAAAAAGGGAGTGGTGCGGGGACGGCCCTTTCCCCGGTGAAATTTAGGAGACATTGTCATTGCGAGCGACCGAAGGGAGCGTGACAATCTCCAAATTAGATTGCTTCGTCCCCCTCGACAAGCTCGGGGTCCTCGCAATGACGAAAAGAGCTGCTCAATTAGCCAAAGTGGCAGGCCGCCAATTCTGATTAGCAAAATTTGGATCAAAAGGAGAGCAACCTGTACAGGTGAGGCTATTTTAGGTCTGGTTGTCTGCCTTTTTCTCCTGGGCATATATTTTTCCGCAGGACAGATATATTTTGGTCTCATTCTAAAGTATTTATTTCCAGCCTACAAGATGGCAGTTTGACATTTATGATCCCATAGTGTATAATTAGGATATGTATATTGATACTGATCATGAAAGAATAAATGGCTCCAGGGGAATTCCAAGGGCTCAAATGGAAGCTCCTTTAAACCTTCCCATGGCTGTTCCTATAAATGAAAAGCCTTTAGAGCGAGCTGTTAGATTAACAAGAAGCATTGGCAGTGGAATAAGTAGAATATACGATTCTATCTTTCCGAGAACAATTACTATTTCCAGCAAGAGGACACTTTTATTTTTGAGTATGCTTGCCGGAAGTAGTATTTTTGCAATTCAGGCAATAAGAAATTTTGATGATCTATCGGAAAATATTTCAGCAGGGTATATTCACCCGGACAGAAATCTTACTCTGACGCGTTCCCAACTTATTGAACGAAGGATGAGGGCACGCTGGGAGGAGCGACTGGAATTTATATCTGCACCGGCTCCTACCCAAATTCAGGTTGAAGATCCTGCAGGTATTAATGTCAGGGACCTCCCCAGTACAGAATTTGGGGCAGTAATAAGAGTTGAGGGAGTAACCCGCAGACCAATAGAAGGGATTGTTGAAGCTTATTTTCAAGAAAGAGATCCATATAATTCTGATTTTATTAATAGGATTTGGGCAATAAATTGGGTGGAAGGTAAAGGTCGAGAGGAGTTTATAACTGTATATGACAAAGATGACGGAGGATGTTTGATCAGCTATGCAAATCTTGACGGAAGAATGTGTTAAGCTAAATTAATAACAAATATAGTCCCACCCCTATAAATCCTATTCCCAAAATTTGACTAGTTAAAAATACCGGCGAAAATTTATTTTTAAAAATTTGGGGATATTTTTTACCCAAAATCAGGCTGAAAGTCAGCAAAAATACATATTTTATTCCCTGAAGGGAGTTTACTATGGCCGGATTTGCCAAAGAAATGGAAAAAGTTAAAAGCAGTTCAGAAGCTCCTGCAGAGAGTTGGCCCAAAAGAAAGATTGGTCCTCCTTTTTGGACAATCTGCTTGGGAGAATGAAGAATGAATTTAATTTTTTTCCTTAAAAAGGGGATTATTAAAAACAGGATGCCTAAAGGTAAAAGGATCGGCCTTGACCAAACTAAAACTGTTAAAAAGCTCTCTTTTTCAAATGCTAAACGAAGCATATAATATGAAATAGCAAAAAATACAGCAGAACAAACCTCTAAAATTATTTCTTCTTTAATTAATTTTCCCTTTAAATCCTGCAAAGTCAGAAAAATAATTCCCAAGATCAAAAGAGTTATAGCCACAGTCTGGTGATTTGTAATGGAACGGGCTTGGGAGGCAAATATAAGCAGGACTAATGGAGTAATTGTGCCTATTACTGGAATAACCCGTTGGACTTGGTCAGACTTTAAGGCCCAAAACATAAGATATGCACCAAAGGTCCAAGCCAGAGTGGAGATGGAGGCTAAAAAGAAAACCTCAAGAGATGGAGTATGCACAAAAGGAATGGCAAATAGAGCAAAAAGGCTTATCAGACTGAAATAAAAGATATAGATCAGAGGGTCTGGAATGGTTTTAGTAAGTAAAAATTTATCAACTGTGACAGCTACTGAATTTAGAAAATATGAGATTATGGCAAAAAGAAGATAAGTCATTTGGAATTTTCCTTAAGCATTTCTTTTTGTCTTTTTTCCAGCACTTCTTCTGCCTGGACTGTATGGCCTAAAAATTTAAGCAGGGAATGAGGAATCCCACTGTGTTGAATAATATCTGTATACACCAGTGCAGAAGGCCTGATATGCCTTTCCTGGGTAGAATAGTCCACCTCCACCAGTCCAAACCTGGGATCAAATCCCCTGTGCCACTCAAAATTATCCAGCAGTGACCAGTAAAAAAATCCCCTGACATTGCAGCCAGCTTTGATAGCTCTGGCCACTTCCTGAAGATAAGAAATTAAAAATCTGTTTCTTCTGTCATCATTAGTGGAAGCTATTCCACACTCTGTTATATATATAGGAATATCATCGGAAAGGTCTGTTAAAACTTCAAAAAGCCCTTCAGGATATATTTCCCAGCCCAAATCCGATACATCATGAGTTATGGGAGATGAGCCTACAGCTTCGGGAATAAGACCTTTATGTTTAAATCTTGCATGAAAGTAATAATTTATTCCCAAAAAATCATGAGTACCCCGGGTTAAAAAATAAAAAAGGTGATTTGTAAAAAAATCATTTAAAGAAACAGAAACCTGTTCAATGATTGAATGTTTATGGTATGGCTCAAAAGACATAACATTTTGGGCAATTCCTACGGGTTTTCCTGCAGGAAAGCTTTGATGCAAAAATTTATAAACTTTTTTATGGGCAGAAGTAAGGTTTAGAAAAGTTTTAATCTGAGCCCAGAAACTTTTTTTGCCATGCGGCCATTCCATGGCAATATAGGTTTCATAAATATAAACCCCCGGTTCATTTAAGGTAATCCAAAGGTCAACATAATCAGCAATCTCAGGAACTATTTTTTTAACAAATCTTTCAAAAAGTTTGGGAGTTTGTCCATTTTCCCAGCCTCCTTTTTCTGCCACCCAAGCTGGAAGAGTAAAATGCCAAAGAGTCAGCATGACAGTAATATTAAGTGACTTAAGATACTTAAGCTCTTTTTGATAGTGCTGGATCTGCTCTTCATCAAACTGGCCTTCCTTTGGCTCAATCCTGGACCATTCAATGCTTAATCTGTGGGCATTATGGTTAAGTTCTTTTATAAGGTCAAAATCCTGCTTGTATCTGTTATACTGGTCACAAGCTATACCCGAGCGCATGGTAGGTGGCTGGTGTTCCTTTTCCCAGGTCCACCAGTCAGAGTGGATATTATTTCCTTCAACCTGATAAGCAGAAGTGGCTGAACCCCATAAAAATCCTTCAGGAAATTTTAAAATCCCATGATCATGTTTTTCCTTTGGTTCTTTGTGAAGCATTGTATAAATATAGTAGAATATTTTTATGCAAGGTGTAAAGAGAGGGTTGACAGGCACTATAAATTTTGATAATATCCAAAAATTAACTTATGACTGGAAATGGTATAGAAAGAGATGTTCTTCAAGCTCAAGAAACAAGAGAGAGACTTGATCCGATAAATAGCGTGCTCGCACGCCATAATTTAGCTCATCCTTATACCCTTGAGGGACTTGGTGATGTAACACAAGGGGAGATTGGAATACTTGGTGCGGAAGAGGTTGTAGTGTTAGGGAGCGAAGGACTTCACTTAGTTAGGCTACCAGCACAATTTAGCCCAGATACTCAAGATCCAGATACAGGTGAGGTAAAACCAGGCGCCAGGGGTGCTTTTTGGACCTTTTTCCAGACAAGAGAAGCTGCTGCAATGAATAACATCTATGTTCCATTTGTAAGGGGAGCGCAAAGTAATTTTCCCGTACCTCGTGATATTCTCCGAGCGGATACTACCGTACAAAGCATCAATCAGAAATTAGCAGAATTACATTTAAAGCCATTGCCGCCCACCGTTAATGCAGAGGCAGAAAGAGTTGTAGATATTGCTGATATAGTTTCCGTAAACGAAAGATTTTTTACAGTAGTTATCTTTAATGTGCTAGAACCGAATGGTGAAACAGTGCAAAAGCCTATGGTCTTCAATGCAAACTCAGACAGTGGGTTTGACGGTACTGTTTTTGATGTAACTGTAAGAGCACCGCAGTTTGGTATGGAACCAAGACTTTTACTGGCGCAAACATATAGGCCAAATGTGGGAGGGTGGTTGCTGGAAACTTCAAGAGGTTTCTATAGCCCAAGACTTGGTGGAGAGAAAAGAGGTTTTCAGGCGAAATTCACTGATGTGCCGGTTTTAAAAAGAGCAGTTGAAGAAGCATCAGATGAAACAGGATTGCTTAGAGCTGAAAATATTAAAGATATGGGAAAAATTCCTCAAGATCCAACCTTTGAGGCATCAGAGGCAAGCTATTTTAGCCTGGATACTACCTCAGATGCATTTGGACCACAAGATTTGGAAGTTTCAGAAAAGATGCGACTTGCATTTTTAAGTTTGGGAGAATTCTTCTCAAGGATTCCAGACATAAATGACCCTTTTACTTTAACTGCCATAGCAAGGCACCTTCTTGCAAATGATATTTTAAGAATCAGTAGAATTGGTATGGCAGCACAAAACGAAGGAGAACAAATGGTTTTTGCTGAAGGATATCGCTTCCAGCATGGAAGATTTATGACTGAAGCTATTCGTAGCGGAAAAGATAATGGCCTGCCAGTTGATTATCACCTAGGAAGGTTGTTTGTTAACACAGGAGTTGCCCGAATGATGCCTGAGGTGATGTATGGAGCTACAGACTGGGAAGTTTTCAAAAGAAGCACAAAAGTTGATTTGCAAAATGTCAGACTTTTATATCCGTTTGAAGCATTAAGAGCAATTGCCTATGGACAGTTTGACAGTGTGACAGCAGCTGCAGCTATAAAAGCGTTGCGTGCAAGGGATTTCCTTGAGCTAAACTTCGCTGCGGTCAGATAAATAATTTAGCTTCACAAACCTTACCTTTGCAGCTAGTTTTGGATACTTGATAAGACTTCAATTAACTGGCCCGGAGAAACAATTTTAAACTTTTTAATTTCACCTTGCAATATCAAAAGATGCTTTTTATCCAAAGTTACCAAAAATTGGGCTTTTTCTTCCTCTGCTGATGCTAAAACATGAGCATCTCCCAAATCTTTTACAATTTTTTCAAATTTAGCCACTGTTTGAGCTTTAGGAGAGTAACATACTTTCAAACTTTTTAAATGCCTATTGATATGTTGAGGTTTTACATGAATCCTAGTTGCATTCCTTAGCGCTTCATCAACAATAATCTCACTTACTAAACCAATTACTTTTCCCTGCTTGCTCCAAGATAACAGCTTAGCAGAACCACCTAGAGGAGATTTTATCCCTGCCAAAATCACTGAGGCATTAAATAGTATTAGGGGAGGATCCTTTGGCACTTACAATATTCCTTTTGCTTTCAAAGTTTTAGTAAGTTTTTGGTCAAATTCTATAAACTCATCTATATCCTGTTTGGTATAACTTCGTACAGGGTATGGTAAGGTCCTAACAGGTTCTATAAGCAGCCTGCCTCTTTCCTCCTTAAGTCTAACCAGACTATTATCAGAGATCCCTAAATTTATCCGCAGCTTTTTAGGTATGGTAAAAACTCCTCTTGGTTGGATTTTAATAATTTCTTCAAAAGTAGTTTGCATATTATTTTCTATTTTACAGAATTTCGGTAATTCTGTCAACAGTCCGAATCAAATTATGATATGATTAATATATGCTGCTCAAGGCTGTTCTAATCCTGGTGGTTATTCTGGGTGGATTCTGGTATTTTAGCCAGCCTAAACAGGCTCCACTTTCTTCACCCAAAAGCTTCAAAACGGATTCAACTTATGAGGATTCCAAGCTTAAATTCTCTTTTAGGTATCCTGAAGATTTTGAGGCTGTATTTGAATCTGAAGAGGAGTATTCAAAACGGACAAAAACACAGTACAGGAAAAACTTTAAATATTATGTAACTTATGAGCCTCCTAAATTTGTAAAAGGAGTACTTGTAAAACCCAAAAATGCGGATTTAACAGAAGACCAGTTCCAAGCAGTCCCTTTTATGTTATGGGTATTTGAGAATCCTGAAAAAACGGAAGCGCAAAAATGGTATAAAGACTTTTGGTATTACCCGTTTTTCTGGGGAGTATATGACATCCGAAAAAGCCAAATAGAACCTAGCCTGGATGCAACCATAAGCGGCCAATTAACCAAATCAGCAATTGTATCTTATTCTCCGGGCAAGCCAAAACTTATATTAATCCCAAAAGACGGCAGGATGTTTCTATTTAAAATAATGGAGGGAGGAGATAAAATCATAGAGAGTTTTAAATTTAACTAACATGCTAAAATTTATGCCTTTTATACTGGTTGCTCTTTTAATACTTGGAGCTTTGGGATATTTCCGGTTTTTTGCAGCAAAAAAGAGCCTGGAAACTTCTCAAACTCAAAGTGTGGAGGAGCCTGTTGAAGTGCCTCAAAGCTTGCCCGGACCATCTTTAGAGGATAAAGTCAAGCGTCCTGAGGATAAAGTTCCAAAGCCAACTGCCGATGCATCTTTGGATTCAAGAATAAAAACACTGGAGGCTTCTTTAACCGAACTTAAAGAAAGAGTGACAAGCCTGGAAGATGCAACTCCTGCTCCCGCTTCTACAACATCCAGTTCCACAGTCTATATCCCTTTGGGTTCAGGGGGGCAGATTTCTGACACAAACTGGGTAAGCTTAAATACATTTCAGATCAGTTTGGATCCATCCCAGTATCCGGGTTACAAAAACATGCAGCTTGAGGTTAACATGAGGCTAAATCAGCCGGGGGGTACACTTTATGCACGTTTATACAGCTCGGGATCTGCAGTTTCTTCAGAAGCAACAACAACTTCTACAACCTCTGCTACTTCTTCATCCCAAACTTTTACCCTTTCTTCAGGCAGTAAAACTTATATTTTGCAGGCAAAAACATCGGATGGAACATTAGGATTTCTGGATACTGCAAGAATAAGAGTTAATTTTTAAAATATTCATATTTTCTAGCAGGGATTAGTAAACTTTGTTAGAAGTTATTATAGAGAAAATTCGAACTATTTTAAGCAATATGGTAAATTAATGGTTAGTGAAACAAATTGATTCAGATTTAATTTCAGTCTTGGCGGATTTCTTTATTAATTTTTCCGTATTTTGGTTCGGTTTGGCATTGGTTGCACCGATCTTTCCAGGTATAGATTCTTCTTCTAAAGTGGTCGTATTGACAGCAGATACCCTGGCTGGTATACTTTCTTTATACTTTGGATATAGGTTAAGAAAGGAATTACAATGAATTTCTGGGAAGTCAATAGTTTAGCTCTAATTGCTTTTGCCTTAGTAGTAATTGCTTTTGCTGTTGTTTATTCTGTTTTCTCCAAACCAAGTAAATCTAAACATTAAATTCTTCTATTGGCCTACATGGTGCCGAAAGGTAATACCTTGCAGGCCCTGGCTTGCACTGAGCGAACCTGTACTGAGCGAAGTCGAAGTAGTCGAAGTGTAAACTATGTTGGAAATTATTACAGAAAGAATTCAGAGTATTACAATTACAAAGCGTTTGAATTCAATACCCCAGTGTAGTATCTTGTACGTATGCCGATTCCAGAAAATCCCTGTCGAACCACTATGTTTACCCTGAATCTATTGAAGGGTTGGAAGGTATTAGTCTGCAAGAATTAAGGTGAATTTCTAATTAGTTTGCTGGGCTACATATTGAGCTGCTAAAACAGTTACAATTTTAACCAGGTTTGACTCCTCTTCAATAACTCTTAAAGTATCGGCCTCATGTAGTTTGTTAGCCCGTTCATAATGCTGGGTTGCCAATCTAATAAGACGTTTAACCTCACCAATAACTTCTGGGAATTTGCCTTGTCCAGGGTATTCGCTTACAAGATAGCCACAGGCAATTAACAAATTTTCTGCAGCAGCGGTTTGCTGACCAGCATTATTTGCCGCTTGGATATAGTAGTCAGATGAACCTTCTAGATCTAAGAATCGAGAAAGAAAATTATGTGCATACTTAAAGGAAGTTTGAATTGCTATTGGAAGCCTGATGGCTTCTGCCAAATCATATGCAGTTACTCTCTGGCCGTCTCGGATTTTTATAACTAAGTCTATTAAGCTTTTTAAATCTGGCGATAATTGTTTCAACTTATTTAGGCTATCACCACTAAATGAAAAGAGGAGTACTTCTTCATTCTCTTCACTTACCATTACTGTTGCATTTCTGGGCTCTTTAGTTATTAGTGCTCTCTCACCAAAATATGGAGCCGGACTTTGGGGAGTTATTGAAGATTCATGACTACCTCCCACAGTAACATCAACCTTGCCTTTTGCAACAAGAAACATCTTATCTTTCGGGGGCTCGGCTGAATCACCTTCCTGAAGGATTACTTCACCACGTTTGTAGTGTTCTGCCTTAAGCTCTCCTGAGAAAATCTCAATTTGCCTGTCAGTTAAAAATGGCCAAGTCCTGGAAAGCGCGGATTTTGCCGTATTAGTGGTTAATTCGGTTTCAGATGTCGGCTGCTTAGGTGTTTGTACAGTTGCTTCAGCCGGATAAACTGAAATAGGTTCAGTGCCTAAATTGTTTACCTCAAGGAAGTATTCTCCCTTTGCTTGTTCAACCAAAACTTGATACCTTGCTCGGTATCCTCCAAGATCCCGTTCTACCCAAGAGGTGATAGAAGGAGAAAAACGGCCTAAAGAGACTCTTTGGAGATGGGTTGGTTGCAAAGACGGGGGTATAAGGTGGGCAATACAGACTGTTTGCTCTTTAACATACAACAAATAAGTAATAGATCTATTCGGTTCACCGGGTTGCAGCATCATTCCTTCCGGGCTAAGAGGTATTTTTTCGCTGATACTGTTTCCTGCCACACGCCACCTGTTTGCTTTGGATTCTGGATTACTCATATTCATGCCAATTCTAAAACAATTGAATCCACGATGCAAATTCTATTTTCTGGTAAAATAATGACAACATGCAGGAAGAAAGACCAAGATTTGAAAGACCTCCATTAGAGCCTCTCCAAGTGCTTAATTGGCCAAATACAAAACCCTCTTTGATAATGAGGATTATCGATCCTATTGAAAGACAGGGCCATCCAAATTATGGCCGAGGGTACATAGGGATTGATGAGGAGGGTAATATCAGAAGCTTTTTGCATCGTTGGAAGACCCAGCGCAGTGAAGAGGGCCAAAGATTGGTCAGGGTATTGTCACATCAAGGGGGTCCCTCTGGCTTTGATGACATTGAACGCCCAATGCGTCAGTATGTACGAATTATAAAACGCTACCTAGGTATTGAGGAGGTAGTTGAAGAAGAAAAAGAAACAGGTGAAGAGGAAGTTATGCCCCCTTTAGGCCTTAGGGAATTTGCCCAAGGACTTGACCAAACTGTGCAAACTGTGGTAATTGGGGGCCACAAAGATTGGGTTTTTGATGTAAGAAGGCTAATTGATGAGGCTACAAGAGGCCTTTTACAACCTACGCCCTCAATTTCTCTAGGTTTTAGGATAGATCCTCTTCGCACACTTTCCAGCAGACTGAATCGTTCGACCAATCCATATTTAAAAGGGGCAGGTCAGGCTTTGGAAGAGATGTTTACTGAAGATGACAGATTCAAACGCTTTGCTGCTTTACAAAGGGCAGGCGGAAGCATTTTGGATAGAATGAGAGAAATTGATGAAATCGCCATTTCACTTATGGTTCGTTACAGAAGATTGGAAGCCCACAGGAATTACTCTGAAGATAGGGTTATAAATTTGCACTCTCAGGCATTCAAAACTAAAAAGAGTTGGGATGATGCTACAGATTTGGAGGCTCGTAGTCAGTTAGCTTTGAAGTTATCTCAAGATGCGAAAATGCAGATTTTGGAACTTTTGGCCAATCCTTTTAAAGAAAGGGCTAAAAGACTTTTACCCTTAACTTACTTTGAGCAAATTTTGGGGACCCAAGGGCCTCAAAGGGCCCAAAAAGTCTTAACTGATGCGGTTTTTGAGTTAAACCAGTGGAAGGAGGATATAACTTTCAGAAGGAGTGGACAGCCTCTTGATCGCTTCCCAGTCCAAATTTAGAAAATCCAAGACCTGCAGGCCTTGTATCTTATGTATGTCATATTGACATAGACTAACCGATAGGGGCAATTATTGGCCTTGATCTTTTGGAAAGGCTGCAGCTGGATTGATGAATCACAAGTACTTTTTATTGATATAGGAAAACATGATAAATACAGACAATATTAAGTCTTAACTGGCAGGGGCGAGAGGAATTGAACCTCTGTCATTGCTTTTGGAGAGCAAGGGCCTACCACTGACCGACGCCCCTAGACTTTTCAATTGTACCCGAAAGCAAAAATCGTAGCAAATTAGATAATTAGTCCAATTTGGAGGTTTCTTGGTGCTCCGTTGATTTTCTACAGTGTTTACAAAATTTACTCAAAACAAGCTTTTCTTTTTGTTCCAGCTTATTCTTTTCAGTTATATAATTCCTGTTTTTGCAAACAGAACAAACAAGACCTATTAAAATTCTGTTACCTTTAGCCATAGAGGGATTAGTATATCATATGGGAGCCGACGGTGGGGACTGCACCCACGACCTACTCCTTACCATGGAGTTGCTCTGCTACTGAGCTACGTCGGCTTAAGTTTGAGCCTCCTGGCAGGATCGGACTGCCGTCGACGGTTTACAAAACCGCTGCTTTACCACTAAGCTAAGGAGGCAAACGTATTAAATTTTAACACACACCAAATAAATTGGGAAAGAAATTGAAATATGAGAATGGTTTAAACAAAATATAATTTCTCCCTACTACAGTCGTTTAGCCAAATTTTTCCCTCAAGTAATTTGAGGTGGGTGTTCTGTGGTGTATCTTTACGATCCGCCAACTTCCAAACCCCCGTATAGTTACAAAACAATGAAGAAAAATATTCTGGCTTTAAACGTGCTATGTAGGGCAGTCCTTCGCTCTCCCTCGACAAGCTCGGGATCGCTCAGGATCAATCCTTTAGGCCATCTACAAAATGTCCTTTAGGATAATTTAATAGTAATATTAAGATAAAAAAATGTCAAGTAAGAAATTAAAATCCAAGAAAGCTGGATAAGAGTCTTACAAAAAAGCCCAAAACTGTATGTAGGAGTGAACTTTGGCCAAATGGAACCATAAGAAAAATTAGAAGTATCAAGATGCCATATGGCTCAAGTCTTTGATAGGATTTTGCCAAATGATAAGGAAGTTGAGATAAAAGCACTTTTGATCCATCCAGAGGAGGAATAGGAAATAAATTAAATACTCCCAAAACCAAATTTATGGTAACTGTGAATCTTAAAAGTGCCCCCAGTAAAAATGGAAAAGTTTGTGGTAAGGCATTTAGGATATGATAAATTAAAGCTGCAGCTATGGCTAAACCAAAGTTGGAGAGTATTCCTGCTGCAGAAACCATAAGCTCTCCTTTTCTTAAACTTGTAAAGTTCAAAGGATTAACAGGAACCGGTTTTGCCCATCCAAAAAGAATTGGGGAGCCGGTAAAAATTAAAAGCCCCGGAAGTAGAATTGTTCCAAAAAGATCAATATGGGGTATTGGATTTAGGGTTAACCTGCCAGCTTTTTCTGCTGTATGGTCACCAAATTTTTTGGCAACATACCCATGCATAACCTCATGGACAATAACAGAGAATAACAAAATGACTATGGATAGGGCTAGAAACTCCGGGTTCATTATGTTATATTACCACAATATGACAGTATGTTTTAGGTGTGGCAAAGGTAAAAATAAAATATCTTTTTCAAGGCATAAAAAAGGTTCTTCAGGAGCAGGAGGTGTCTGGGCTCTTAGGGCCCCAATTCACAAAAGATTCCAAAAACCCAACCTTCATATGTATAAAGGAGAAAAATACTGTACTAAATGTTTAAGGATGGTAAAAGTTCCTTTTTCAGTTTCAAGCCAGGCTGCTGTATCAGCTTAAGACTATGGTTCAAGCAGAACAAGTAGACGCTAACTCATTTAGACTTGACCTAATAGGCGAGTCTCCTTATGCAAAGCTAGGTGCCCACTTGGGTATTAATACTACTATTAGTGGTTGGATGCCATTGCATGAGAAGCTAATGCGTTTAAGAACAGCCTGCGTTACTACAAGAGAGACAGAGAGTTTTTTGTATGCTAATGGGTATAGCTTAAGTGAAATTGCTAGAGCAACAGGAAATATTAGACAATCAGTTGGTTTGAGAGTAAGGCAAGTTGAGAGGGCACCTTTAGTAGCTGTTGTGAGAAAAATTTTTCCTGAACATGGATGGAGAATGGATTCGGTTATTCTGATAGTGCGTGATTTTTTAGCAGGAGCCACTTCAAAGGAAGTAGCAATCAAATTTGGGCATAAGCCATATTTAATGTCGCCAAGACGCAGAGCTTTAATGGCAGCAGGGTTCCCCATTCCTGAATTGCCCGAAATTCCAGTCCAGGAGACTGATAGAGAGCCGTCCTGGCCAAAACTTTGGAGTCCTCCGTTTAAGCCACTTCGTTTAGTACTTCATGATTTGGGGAGAAAATCCCCAAAATCTCTGGCAGAGCTTTTTCAGCATTTACGTGACTACGGATTTAATGTGCACCACAGGAGAAGAAATCTGGGGCATTATTACTATTTTGATACATCTGAAGCAACAGAACTTGAGCATTATTTTGGAATCATACCAAATGATAGGAATATAATAGATTTAAGGAGAGAAGGTTATTCTAACCCGCAGATTGCAGTAAAAGTCAGTAGGAATTTAGGGTCTGTCAGATATTCTCTGCAGCACCTAATTGCTGAGGGGAGAGTAGAAAGGAGAACAGCAGGCAGACCAGTTAGTACCGCCAACCTTGTACTTGATGTGGAAGTAGAAAGTTTGAGAAGATCAGGTACATATTCCGTACCTCAAATTGCAGATTTGCTTGACGTCTTAGAATCTTCTGTTAAAAATTCTATCAGTAGACGTTTACTACCTAAAAAGAAAGTGGAAAGGAGACAACCTCTGCCTGAGGTGATTAATGAGCGTGATACAAAAGTAGCTGCGTTAATGAACCCAGGTGAAAAACTTTCTAATGTACAAATTGCAGATTTGCTTGATGCGACAGAAGATAAGGTTAAAAAGTCTAGACAGCGTTTAATTGCTGCTGGGGAGATAGAAAGAGCAAGAGCTTCTAGGCGATGTGTTGTATTGGAAAATCCGGGTAGCCGTTTAGGAAGTCTTTAGGGTTTGAATCTTTTTATAGTTTTAATTTTATCCAACCCCTCATCAAAAGAATAAATACCTTCTAATTTTTCAATTTCCGCGTAAGCTGCAAAATAAGCATCTACAAAAGAAATATTATGGTTTAGGTATAAGAAAAGACTGTTAAAGAGGAGTTCTTGATTACAAATGAAGTTTTTAGACTGGAGAAATTTAAAAATTTTTTCAACGATTTCTTGTCTTGAGAAGCCGTAGAAGGATTGAAGAGTCCAAACTGTTTCTGCGACAGCAATATCAGTAATAACCAAATCGGAAGACTGTTTAAAAACTTTTTCGGAAGCTAAGGCTTGTTGCGGATTATCATTAAGTAGAAAACGGACTATTAAATTCGTGTCAACGAGTTTTGGCATATTCAGCAGCAAACATTCTACCAATAGTTTCATCAGCCTTTTTATCGCTATATTTAGTTTTAACTTTAGGTTTTAAAGAGCCCCTAAGTTCTGATAAATCCACAGCTGAGCTTATGTAGATGTTACCACCTTTTTCGGCAAAGATAATTTTTTGCCCTGGTCTAAAGCCAAGCCTACGTCTAACAGGAGCTGGAATTGTAGCCTGACCTTTAGAAGTTAAAGTGGAAGTGTATACATTATACATAGTAATACCAAGATACCATAAGTATTACTTTTTGTCAAGAGTAATACTTTTTAAAAGAAAATCCGGGTAGCCGTTTAGGAAGTCTTTAAAAGATATTGGCTTTTTGCCTTCCATTTGTAGCATTCCTCCAGGTAAGAATTTTACAATGCGGGCTTGCCCACTGGAACCCGAAGGGCGAAAGCGGGTCCAAACTCCCGGCCAAGGATAGTAGGCCCGAATCATCCTGTCCAACATTTCAGGGGATGGAGGTTTTTCAATATCAAAATAGCCACTTTTTCTGCTAAGTCTTGGACAAAATACAGCCATTGCTTGATTTTGTCCAAGAGGTTTTATTTTTCCCGTAATATAATCTGGGATAATTTTAACTAGAAGTTCTCCTCCAAGTTGAAACAATTTATTGATCAAATCCGGGAAAATTTCCCGTCCTGTTAATCTAATCTTCTTTACTGCAACAATAGGTCCATGGTCCATTTTCTCATCCATTTTAATAATAGTTACCCCTGTAACTTTGTCTCCATTTAAAATAGTTGCAGGCACGGGGGATGGACCTCTATATTTGGGTAAAAGAGATGGATGGACATTTAGGGCACCGTATTTTGGAATATTTAAGATGGCTTTTGGTATGATTTTCCCATATGATGCTACTATAAATAAGTTAGTAGTTAGTAGTTGGTAGTTGGTAGTAAGAAAAGCCTCATCAAGTGTGTCTGGAGTGAGTACAGGGCCTTTAAAATGGTTAGCTACAGCAGAATCTGGTGCAGTAACTACAGCTTTAACATCAAAATTATCTTCTAATGTTTTAAGAACATGGATAGACCAGCTATCTGATCCAAAAAATACAATCTCTATATTCTGCCTAGGTATTTTCACCAGATACTTTTTGACATCTAAGTCTTCTCTTAAGAAAACAGTCTGACCGGGATGAATAATTTGTGGATGTTGTGTTTTCATAATGTAATTTCTTCAAATACATCCGTTCCTGTTTTATCTTTGCCTTTGAATTTATAAAACTCCCCTTTTTGCTGCAAGACTCTTTCTGTGAACAGTATCCCATCCAGATGATCAACTTCATGTTGAAATATCCAAGCAGGAATACCTTTTAAGGTTTTTTTAATATTATTACCCTTTTCATCCTGATAAGATACTTTTACGGATGTATGACGTTTAACCTGACCCCATATTGTCGGAATGGATAAACATCCCTCAAAATAAGGCTTGATACGCTTAGAATATGACAAAATTTTAGGATTGATAATTGCAACAAAGTCTTTTTTATAGTTTTTCCACCTTTCCCTTCGCTGGGTTGGATTTGATGGAGGGATTTGTTTAGAATCATGTAATCTGGCTACAAAAAAGCGTTCATCAAGCCCAACCTGTGTTGCTGCCAAACCAACTCCCTCCGGATCTTTAAAGGTTTTAGTAAGTTTGATCATGTCCTTTAAGGTAGCTAAAAGACCGCCATTTATTTTCTTTACAAACTTTGTTTGAATTTTAAGTCTTGGATCAGGTGCATGGATTACTTGTAACATGATGGAATTGTAACAAAAAATTTACCTATTCGCATTTTCAAAAACTCCGGTGTTTGACAAAAGTCCTATAATATGCTAGAATCAATACCACTATGGTTATTGATGCAGAAAATAGATACCCTAATATTCCTCTTAATGAAGAATTTGATATACAAAGGGAATTGATATTTGAAGGTGTCACCAGAGTCTTAGGGATGAATAAGGATGATTGTTTTAAAGTCTTACCGGCTGGTTTCCCAACTAGAAAACCTGAGTTTGATGAACTTGGAGTTGATACACCTATTCTTGTTCCAAAATTTGAACAAGTTACTGTTTGGCAACTAGCTGAGGCTGTAGGTTTTAAGATTAATCGACCTCCGCTTTATCCCTTTGCCACTATAGATATAGAAGAATTGCAGGATCCTAGGGGTATCAATCTTCCAGAACAATCATATGGTACCTGGTTACATGTAGGTGATAAATACAATACTGAAATTAGGGATAATAAAGAACGTCTTTTAACACTACAATTGCAGGCTCGCGGTGAACATCATGAACCTGAGTATGTGACAGATTTGCTCGAAGGGAGGTATTTATCTAGGTATGTCAATTGCCTAGCCTTAAGAAAATTGATTTGGGGTGGATACTTAGGAGATCATCTGCGATTAGGAAATCATTGGGATGGCTTGGGCTTGTCAATTACAAGACCAGATCTTAAGACCAGTGAATTTCACCATTTTTTCTTAATTGGTAGTGATGCGACAAGCGGTCTGCATCAATCTAATGGTTGTGCTCTCCTCTTGGAAATGGGGAAAGAACAAGAACAACCATACTTTTATTCTGGCGATAGCTTGTATTCTGAAGCTAGTGGGTATGGAGATGATTCTTTTTTTGATGCCAGTGGTAGAGTTCTTGTTTGCGGTATCTAGTTTAATCTCCCTTAGGTAATTTTGGTTTTCTTGGAAAAAGATAAAATTTGTGGATTTATAATAGATATAAAATCTTTTTTGTAATTTTTCCATCTTTTTTGACGTTGTCCAGGTTCTGATGGAGGAGAATGTTTTGAATCATGCAGCCTGGCTACGAAGAAGCATTGATCCAAACCCACCTGAGTAGCTGCCAAACCTACTCCCTCAGGATCCTTAAAAGTTTTGGTAAGCTTAATCATATTATTGAGAGTTTGAATCAAACCCGGTGTGATCTTTTTAACCAATTTGGTTTGAACCTTTAAAGCTGGATTAGGTGCTTTTACAATATCCATGAGGCAATTTTAACAGATTACTTAACTTTGCGCAGTTGGGTTAATCTCCACATAAATACTCTTGCTTTTGATTTTGCTCCATAATATCCTTTTGTGAAATTTAGGGCTTCTTCTAAAAGCTTTCTGTCAACTTCTTTTGCCAGCTTTATATAAAGGGAGTAATGCTTAGTATCATCCAAGGATTCTGCTAAATATACTCCATATTCCTGGAACTCATAAGCTATATTTTTGGGCCTATCTTTGTATTTGACCTCTGCAATGGCTTTAGCGATTGATTTCATCCAGATGCTCCTTGGCTTCCAAATAATTAGGTTTAAGCTCCAATGCCTTTTTTAAAGCCTCTAAAGATTCATCCTTTTTATCTGCAGATTCCAAAACCAGAGCCTTGTTGTAGTAAAGCTTTGGATCAGTTGGTGCAAGTCCAGTTGCCCTATTTATAGCCTCAAGCGTTTTTTGTGTATATGCCTTACCAAAAACTGACAACTCAAAATAGGTTCTTATTGCACTTCTTAAGAACGAGACATTATTAGGATTGGATTTTAGAACTTTTAACATTTCTACCTCTGCTTCATCTTTTAAGCTTGCAGAACGAGAAGCATCCTCATCTTTTAAGGCTGCAGCAGCTTGAGCAGCAGAATAAGCAAGCTCGGATCTAAAAAAGGGTTCAGAAGGATTTATTGATGTTGCCAAAGATAATAAGTTATATGCTCTTCCTGGATTTCCTGAATCTGATGCTTTTTCACCCTTGGCAAATAAAGTATCTGCATACCAGATTTTAAAGACAGTAAATAGTAAGTATATGGTAATAAGTATGATTAGCCCTTTAGTAATTCTTGTATACATTGGTCTTCTATATATCCAACTCAAAACGCTGCCCTGTACCCTGAAAACTTTTAAAGATTCTGTTGCAACAAAGGCAAGAGCAGGGAAAAGATAGAAAAAGAGTGCAATTATGACAACTGAAAAGAGGAAGAAGTTATAGATAAGGTAGGAGATGTAGGAGGCAAGAAGTGCAACAACAAACAAAACGTCATCGCGAGCCATGTACCGCTCTGGTACATGGCGTGGCGATCTTGCTAATGAAACAGATTGCTTCGTCACTTCGTTCCTCGCAATGACGAGATATTTCATGCTCCATACCAAAAAGGTTCCAATCACCAACGTATAAGTTCCAAATCCCACAACTCCAGTTGTTGCCAGGTAATTAAGATACTCATTATGGGCTTTGTTGTATAAAAAATCCCATTCTGACACCAAATTGTGGGCAGCTAGTCTGAATTGATAATAGGAGTAGGCAAAGGTTTCCAAACCTGAACCAAAAATTGGGTAGTGTTTAAATATATCCAAGGCTCCTCTCCAAACAATAAACCTAATTTGGCCGGACTCTGTGCCCCCGGTCTCAAGTTGGGTACCTGATTGAGGTGTAGCTGGGAGAGAAATAGAGGGTCTTGCAGGAGTAGCAAATTTGGAAACAAGCCTGAAGGATGTTAGAGCAGAACCAAAAAGGACATTGACAAATAAGAATGAGATTAATACAACAACCATTTGTTTTGTCATTCCTGCGAATGCAGGAATCCAATTAAAAATGTATGAGTCGGAATTGGATCCCGACATTCGTCGGGATGACAGTAGAATGGAAACAACCATCCCACCTATCAACCCTAGTGTAGGCCCCCTAGAATAGGTGAAAGTAAATGCTAAGTAGTATGTAATAAGTAGTATGTAATAAGGAAGTTTGTTTTTTTCAGTTAAGAAAAAGTAAAGAGCCGGGAAGATAAGCATGGAAAGGTAGGCTGCCATCCAATTGGGCTGGCCCAGTGTTGCAAAGACCCTTGCTTGGACATCCTGAACCCAACAAGAAGCATTAACCTCACCCCTTAAAATCACGCATGATGGTGATACTCCGAAATGTTCAAAAATCCCCCATATAGAAATAATTAGGCCTGATGCTAATGCAAATTTAAATAAGGTTTTAAGCTTATCTTTTGGGAAATTTGAAACAAAAGCAAAGTATAATAAAAGGTAGGAGATAATGGATAATAAACCCCCATTAGAGCGCGAATAATATCCCCAAATTGAGGTATGGGTATCTATGGAAAATATTGTGGATAATATATTTGCTCCAAGAAAAAGTAGCAAAGGGATATCTAGCGGCGTTCGATTTATAATGAATGATTTCTGATTTATGGATTTAATAACCCATGCACCTACAATGACAACAGTTAATCCATAAACTAAAAGCATCTTGTTATATTCAAAAAGCTCAAAATTTAATGATGTCCAAAAAAGGGGAGTTAAGGAAAAAAGTAGATAAAAGGAGTAGATTATTATCCTATCCAGCATAAAGTAATGCTAACAGAATATGTCTTTTAAGAGCAAGAGCTAAGTATTGACAATATACCGACGGCCGTCGTATAAATGTTTTTGTGGGAACAAAAAAGAGTTTGACAAATCTTATACTTCTTGTTTTGGAAAAGACTATAGATGGTTATGTTAGAGTAGATGATTTTATTAATAATCCAAAACACTATGCTTTTGGCTGGGGTAAACCTTTAAAGAAGGCAGAGCTTGCACAAGCTCTAAAGAGACTTAGAGAAAGAGGGCTAATTGATTTTGTGGATGATGAAAAATTGGCATATAAGCTTACAGATCATGGAAAACAGAAAGCTATTTTGGAAACCATTGGAATAGAGGAGAGGGAATGGGATGGAAAGTGGAGAATAGTAATATTTGATGTTCCTGAGAAAAGAAGAGGAGCAAGAAATATGTTAAGAGACAATCTTAAAAAATGGGGATTTACCAAGTGGCAGCAGAGTGTTTGGGCTACCAAGAAAAATTGTACACAGGCTTTAAGGAATTTTATAAAAAGTGTTGGGATAGAGGATTGGGTTTTGGTAATAGAGTCGGATAATGTAGTAAGATAAACAAAAAGGCGACGGCCGTCACAAAAATGTTTAAACAGTTAAAGTGGCAGGAGAAGATGGGGGTCTGAATCCCTTGAGATAATCGACTCCTGAGCGGAGGGCATCAACTAGAGCATGACTTGCAAGGTTAGCAATAGTTTTGTAGGCTAAGAGTTCCGGTAAACTGCCATGGCCATTAGCAGCCATAAAACCTATTAGACCACCTGCACTAGCATCGATAAGTCCTCCCCCAAATGCTTTCATAGTTCCGAAAAATTCAGAATCCGGTTCAGATGTTACTCCTCTAATTGCTAAAGGCAATATTAATGATAAGAAAGCAAATGTTGTACCAATAGCACCCTCATTCATAGAATTCCATTTCACAAGTCTTCTGTAGTTACCAATACCTGAAAATTCTATTAGAAGATGCCCAGCATAAGAGTCTCCTATCAAAGATCTGACCCTTTCTGTTCTTTCCTTTGCAGAATGGAGAACAGTTCTGCCAGTTTCAATTGGATTTCCCATAAGTTCTTTATACTCCCTTTTTAAACTATGTGTCAATATGTTAAACTCCCCTCATGTTAGGAAAGATTTGGCAATATTTTGCACTAGATTTAGGTATAGATTTAGGTACTGTTAATACTTTAGTTTTAGTAAAAGGCAAGGGTATTGTTATCAGAGAGCCCACTGTTGTTGCACTTCATAAAAAATCAAGACAGATTTTGGCAATAGGAGGAGAGGCAAAAAGAATGCTTGGTAGAACTCCTGCTGCAATTGAAGCTGTAAGGCCGCTTCGGGATGGAGTTATCTCCGATTTTGAAACAACTGAAGCCATGCTTAGATATTTTATACATAAAGTTCATCAAACGCCTGTCTCTCCCGGCTTTAGGCTGCCGAAAATTCCAAAACCCAGAATTGTTGTTGGTATCCCGTCAGGTGTAACAGAAGTTGAAAGAAGAGCTGTCCAGGATGCCTGTCTTTCAGCAGGTGCAAGACAAGCTTACCTTATAGAAGAACCTATGGCAGCTGCAATTGGGGCAAAGCTTCCTATTGAAGAACCCGAAGGAGTAATGATTGTGGATATTGGTGGAGGTACAACCGAAATTGCCATTATCTCACTTGGTGGGATGGTTATAAACAAATCTTTAAGAGTTGCAGGAGATGAAATGGATGAAGCAATTATTTCTTACATGAGGACCAGATATGGAATGTTGATTGGGGAAAGGACTGCTGAAGAGGTAAAAATAGAAATAGGATCTGCACAGCCCTTAAATGATAAAGATGATGGAGCAACTGTTATTAGAGGCAGAGATTTAAGTACAGGTTTGCCAAAATCTTTAAAAATAGGAGCTTCAGAAATAAGAGAAGCTTTAACTCCCACTGTCACACAAATTGTACAAGCAGTTCAAGAAGTTTTGGAAGAAACACCCCCGGAGCTTTTGACAGATATAGTTGACAGAGGAATTTATTTGGCAGGAGGGGGAGCATGCTTGAGGGGTTTGGATAAAAAAATTGCGGAAGAAACAAAACTGCCGGTATATGTTGCAGATGATCCACTAACTACAGTTGTTAGAGGTTGTGGGGAAGTTTTGGAAAATTTGGATTTATTATCTAAAGTTAAGGTAACAGGGGGGCTTCGTTAAAGTAAGCCGTCTTTGAATAATCTATATTTATAAGCAAATAATGGATCAACCATGACAATAGTGGCTACCTGAACCATATCTGCTCCAGCTTTTAAGAATTTATCAACATCTGAAACTTCTACAATTCCTCCTCCACCTAAAATTTCATACTTTAGCTTTTCTTCTTTTCTAATCTGATTTGCCCATTCAATAGATTCCAGGGCAATGTCTTGGATCAATTTCCCACAGACACCAGATTTAGTCCTTCCGGGTAGAATTTCTTTTCCATCTTGCCTCAAAACGGTCATAGCTATTGCATTTATTCCCGAAACATAATCCAAGTTTTTTCCTGCATCCTTAAATACTTTTTTCATCTGTGCTTTATTTTTATAAAGACCAAATTTGATTCCAGCCTTAACTTTTGGAAATTTCTTTTTAAATGCTTTTAAGGTATAAGATACCAGCGCTGCATCCTGAAACATTTCTCCCTCCTCTTTATTATCTGTTACATTTGGGCAAGCCAGGTTAAATTCAATTACCTTAATACCTGCTTTAGCTGCAGCTGTGGCTGCTTTAAGTAAGTCAGCTACAATATCAGAGGTTGTCTCCCCACCAAAAAAAGTAGCTGTGACAGAACATCCGAGAATCTGACCATTTTTTGTAGACTTTATTTGTTTTTTTAATTCAGCTGACCAAATTTCAATGGAGGGAGAGGGATTACCAAATGAGTTGGTAATACTTTTGTATTTTTCCCATCCTGATTGATTATTGGTAGCAACTAGGGTTTTATTAATATTAGATCTTTTAACTTGTCCCTTCTTTTCAATTATGGCAACATTAGGTTCTTTGTGTGCTTTTCTTTCAATAGTTCTCCTGGTTTTTTCTAAGACAAATCCATAACCCATTCTTAAATAAAAGTCAGTCCAGATTTTTCTGGATGCAGGTCCTGCTGAAATAGCAACAGGAGAAATTAATTTATAACCCAAAAAAGAATATTTTTTATCCTTTGGTAGAGGTGGAAATTTATTTGAAAGCCAAATAGGCCCTTTTTTAACAACTTCTTCCCATTTCTTTGTAATATCATAAACAAAAAGCGGTTGTTTCACGGCATTATTACTTTACCTTGTGGAACTCCCACAAATTGCCCATTATCATACACAATTTTGCCCCTTAACACCACTTTTTTAACCCTACCTTTAACCTTCCATCCATCAAAAGGAGTCCAACCGCATTTGGTATATAAGGGTTTAGGGTTTAGGGTGTAGGGTATAGGGTCAACTTCCACAAAAGTTTCGGGCTGGTCAGGAATATCAAAGATTCTTTTGGGATTGGTGTGACAAAGCCTGATGAGATTATCTATGGTTAATTTACCGTCATTAACTGCAGTCAGAAGTAAGGGCAGAGTGGTTTCTAATCCCGGGACGCCGTTAGGGGGGTTAGGGGAATTTTTTTCTTCCTTTGTGTGTGGTGCATGGTCAGATGCTATGGTATCCACAATGCCATCCTGGATGCCTGTCCACAAAGCTTCCTGATCTTCCTTGGTAGTTAGTGGAGGTCTCATTATTCCATATGGTCCTAGTTTTTTAAGATCATCCTGAGTTAAAAATAAATGATGACAAGTTACCTCACAAGTTATACTCAAACCATTTTGTTTAGCTTGTCTTATCAGATTAATTTGATTTGTTACACTAACATGACAAACATGTAATTTATTGCCATTTTTCCTGGCTAACTGAATAGCTATTTCCAAGGTTTTTCCTTCTGCATGAACCATTAAAACTTTATCTTTAGGCCAGGCTTCAAAAATGGCTTGCAGAATTTTAGGATCTTCCTGTAGAAGTGTGCCTGTAGTGTGGTTCATATATACTTTTAAGCCGAATACTTTGTTTCTTACCCTGTTAAAATACTTTGCGGATTCTGCACTTGCTCCAAAATGAAAACCTAAATCAGTATAAATCCTTCCTTTTGCCAGCTGAATTTTCTTGTCCACGGACTCTGGAGTAACTGTGGGTTCCGGATTATTAGGCATGTCTAAGACTAAAGTATAGCCTCCAGCAATAGCAGCTTTGGTGCCTGTTTCAAAATCTTCTTTTTGGGTGGCTCCGGGCTCTCTTAAGTGAACATGGCTGTCAATAAGGCCTGGAAGCTTAACCATTTTGGGAGATCCAGTCTAAAATAACTTTTACATCCTTACTTCTGATATAGTTTAATTTTTCAGCTAACTGGACAAGTACTGAAAAACTGGTAAGTGATACTAATTTGAGATTATTTTCTTTAAAATTCTCATCAGCTTTTTTAAGTCCGTAAGTGATAATTGAGAAAACATGGGTAATTTCCCCTCCAGCCGCTCTGACTGCAGCCACACTGTTTATTGCACTGTCACCGGTTGAGATTAAGTCTTCAATAACAATGGCTTTTTGTCCTTTTTTAATAATTCCTTCCATTAAATTTTCTTTTCCGTGATCTTTGGCTTTACCTCTGACATAAACCATTGGAAGATTTAATTTATCTGCAATCCAGGCAGCATGGGGAATTCCAGCCGTTGCTGTTCCAGCAACAACCTCAAAATCAACATTTGAATTTTGTATTGCTTGGATATAATAATCCCTAATTTCTCTTCTAAAATTGGGGTAAGCCATCAAAACTCTGCAATCTGTATAAACAGGAGATAAAATTCCTGAGGCAAACTTAAAAAGTTTTTTGGTATTTAAAGAAACTGCATTTAATCCTAAAAGTATTTTGGCAACTTTTTCTGATACATTATCCATTTATGATCTCCTTAATTTGATTATTTAAATCTTCTGCTGCTTTCTTTGGATCTTCTGCAAAAATTATACCTCTGGATGAGGAAATAATTAAGCCCTGTCTATTAGAATCCAGCCCATTTTTTATGGTGGTTCTTAAGTCTCCGCCTTGTGCTCCAATTCCCGGAACTAGTATTGGCATATCACCAACAATTGCTCTTACTTTGCCCAGTTCCTCCGGATATGTTGCACCACAAACAACTACACAGTTTCCATTTGTGTTCCAAGAAACTACATGTTCTGCTATAACTTGGTAGAGTGGTTTATCATCAGTTTTAAGGTCCTGAAATTCTCCTGCACCCGGATTGGAGGTTTTAACTAGAACAATAATTCCTTTTTCGGATCTTTTAAGAAATGGTTCTAAAGATTCCCTGCCTAAATATGGGTGAACTGTAACCCCGTCAACTCCTAAATCATCAAAAATAGCCTTAACATATGCCTCATTTGTGGCGCCTATATCTCCTCTTTTGGCATCCAGGATTATCAATATATCAGGGTGCTTCTCATGAATGTATTTTACTGTTTCCTCTAATCCCTCTATTCCTTCTAATCCTTCAGCCTCATAAAAGGCAGAATTCAGTTTGTAGGCACAAACAATATCAGCAGTTTGATCAATAATGGATTTATTAAATTCGAAGGAGGCTTTATCCAGGCCTACACAAACAAATTTACCCTCATCCCATTTTGCTTTTAGTTTATCTAAAAATGTGGGCATAAATTCCCATAAATATACCTTCTTATAACCCTTTTGTCAAAGAAGTAAAGCTATGCTATATTGTTTCCCATAATGTCCAGGGTAATTCCTAACCTTCAACTTTTTTTATCTTTACTTTTTTTAAGCCTTATTATTTTACTTTTAGATAATTTTCATTTTTTAGATTTTGCAAAAAGGGCAAGTTTTTATATAACAAATCCTATATCTTTTGGTATTTACAAAAACTACCAAAACCTTTCAAGGCAGCTTTATTTTATATATGCGGCAAGATTATCCGCACAGGAAAATAGAGCCCTAAAAGAACAAATTGGGGAGCTTTTTGCGGAGAATGCAAAGTTAAGACAGCACCTTGCAGAGTTGGAAGTACAAGTTTCACAAAAAGATTTTCTTGATCCCAAAACTTACAACTTAATAGCTGCTCGCCCAATAGGACTTTTAAGGTATTTAAAGATAGATAAAGGGGAGGATGATGGTGTTAAAGTAGGCGAGGCAGTTGTATTTAAAGATAATTTCATCGGACGTATCGTTGCAACATCACCAAAGTCAGCAAATATACAAGTTCTTGCAGATCCCCAGTCAAAAGTAGCTGCTTTTTCCCAGGGTACTTCGGGTAGAGCAAAAGGGGTACTTCTGGGACAATTTGGAACAGAGCTTCTTATGGATAAAATTTTGCATGAAGAAAAAATTTCCAAAGGGGATCTTGTTTATTCGGAAGGGACAGAAGGCTTTTTACCAAGGGGGTTGATACTTGGAGAAGTAACAGAAGTCCGCCAGTTGGCGGATGAATTATTTAAACAGGCTAAAATTGAGCAGGTTTTTGATATTAGAGACTTGGAGCTGGTATTTGTGATAAAGGAATAATTTAAAATTATGAGAACGTTAATTGTTGTACTAATCATATGTGCTTTCCTTCAATCAACCATCCTTCCTTTGGATTTGGTATTAATTATTTTAATTTGTCGCGCTTTTCTAAAGATAGGGAAAGCTAATTTATATCTTGCATTTGCTTTCGGCTTACTTATTTCCCACCTTACGCTAATTCCACTGGGTTTACAAAGTATTGGCTTTTTGGTTCTTGTTCAAATAACCCAAAGTTTGTCCAGGTCACGTCTTTCCATAAACCCAATATCTTTAGTATCTATATGTTTTGTTGCAATAGCCCTAAACCAAATCATAGTTTGGATGATTTACGGATCCATACAGTTTGTACCAAAAATTTACGGAGGTTTTCTCTCACTGGCTATTTTTTATTTGGTTAGATTTTGGGAGGAACGGTTTATAGTGAGAAAGGAGATAAAGCTTAAAATTTAATGGTAAAGACAAGGCGTCGGATGGGATATGGTTTTCCTGATGAAGTTATAAAGGCAACTTTTAAAGGCCCAAAGCTTAGAAACAATGCCCTTTGGGAAGATTGGAAAGACCTGCTTGTACCCAATTTTGATGCTTTAAGCCCACAAGAATCCAAAGTAAGCATTTGGAGAATAACAATATTTTTAACAGTTACCCTGATTGCATTTTTTATCATTTTCATACGCATATTTCATCTCCAAATAGTTGAAGGAGGAGTCTCAAGAGAATTAGCAGACAGTAATAGAATTCAAATAAAAGTTATTCACGCACCCCGTGGGGTAATTTATGACAGAAACGGAAAAATATTGGCAACTTCTTCGCCTGCCTTCAGATTAAATGATAGTGAGATTAAAAAAACAAGACTGATTACAAGGGAGGAGGCTTTGGAACTTGAGGTTAAAAACGATCCCCGCGCAAAAGATTTAGAAGTAGATAATATAAGGACATACCCAATGAGTCAAATTCTTGCACATGTTTTAGGTTATGTTGGAGGAGATGGAATTGGTAAGATGGGTATTGAAGCACAGTATGAAAGTTTGCTTAAAGGGGTAGATGGCGGCGAAGTTATAGAAGTCGACTCCAAAGGAGTAAAGGTGAGGGTACTCCGTCGCAACGGGCCAAAACCTGGACAAAGTATTTACTTAACAATAGATTCGGATCTTTCAAAAAAGCTGTATGAACTTATTGTAGATACCATAAGTAAAGTAGGGGCTTGTTGCGGAGCAGCTGTTGCCATGGATCCGAAAAATGGTGAGATTTTGGCTCTACTCTCTTTTCCATCATTTGACCCAAACATATTTACACTGGGTTTCGATGAGGGTACAATCCTTGAAACTCTTTCCGATCCTTCCTTTCCTATTTTAAATCGAGTAATAGCCGGAACTTACCCACCGGGTTCAACTTTTAAAGTAGTAACTGCGCTGGCTGCACTTTCCTCCGGAGTCAGTGCTGATACCATAATCGAAGATAGCGGAGAATTTTACCTGGGGACTTTTAGATTTTCCAATTGGTATTTTAACCAATACGGTAAGAAAGAAGGCTCCTTGGATTTAGTGAAAGCTATACAGCGCTCCAACGACACCTATTTTTACCGGGTTAGTCAAACTATAGGTGAGCAAGCCATAGCAGATTGGGCAAGAAGGCTTAAGCTTGGATCCAAACTAAATATTGACATTCCCGGTGAAGAAGCAGGACTTGTTCCGGATGATAAGTGGAAAAGAGAAAAGCTGGGGGAGGTTTGGTATCCTGGGGATACACTGCATATGGGGATTGGCCAGGGTTTTATACTTACAACACCACTTCAGATTTTAGGTATAACCTCTTTTATTGCATCAGACGGGAAGATACTGCGACCTCAACTTTTAAGCAAAGTAACAAGAGATAATGTGATAACAAAACAGTTTAAGGAAGACTTATTAGTATCAGAGTTGCAGTTAAAGCAGAAAATCGAAAAAATTGCGGAAGGTCTTAAAAAGGTTCCAAAGCAAGGAGGAACAGCCTGGCCATTTTTTAGCTTTCCTATTGAAACTGCAGGTAAAACAGGAACAGCAGAATATGGTGATCCCAAAGGCCGGACTCATGCCTGGTATACTTCATATGCTCCGGTCTCTGATCCAAAAATTGCTTTAACTATTTTAATAGAAGGAGGAGGAGAGGGTTCATCTGTTGCTTCCCCAATTGCAAAAGAAGCTTACAGGTGGTACTTCTCCCCTGATAAAAATAATTTGATTAAAGATGTTTATCCAATTGCCACAGAATCAGCAAGAACTTTGGGGGAGTAATCCTCCCGTCATTGCGACCCCGATGGAAATCGGGGGAAGCAATCTCCTGAATGATGAGATTGCTTCGTCGCTAACGCTCCTCGTAATGATGTCACTTTAAATGTTAAGATCTTAATATGAAAAATATCCCATATCTTTTAGCACTACATTCCATAGACGGTTTGGGGCCTATTAGGCTTAAGGCAATTTTGGATTATTTTAAGGATCCAAAACTTGCCTGGGAAGCTAATGTTAATGAAATCAGGAAAATTGGAATACCACAACAAGTGGTTGATCTTTTGGCAGAAACTAGGAAAAAACTGGAGCCATTAGAATATGCAGAAACTATTAAAAATTCAGGAATTTCTTGGGTTACTGTTTTTAATGAAGATTATCCTAAACTTTTAGCTCAAATCTATGATCCGCCAATAGTTTTATACTACAAAGGTGAAATTTTGCCACAAGATGAAAAAGCAATTGCTGTGGTTGGTACAAGAAAAATGTCCGGTTATGGGAAAGTTGTTACAGATGATTTAACAAGAGGACTAATTTTGGCAGGGATGACAATAATTTCCGGTCTTGCCCGTGGGGTAGATACGGAGGCCCATAAGATAGCCTTGGAAGAGAGTGGTAGAACGCTAGCTATTTTAGGTGGAGGTGTAAGTAGAATCTTTCCTCCAGAAAATACCGAACTCGCTCATCAAATTACCGAAGGTCATGGAGCAGTAATTTCTGAATTTCCTCCGGATTATCCATCTCTCGCAGGCAACTTTCCTGCAAGAAACAGAATTATATCAGGACTTTCAAAAGCAGTTTTAGTAACCGAAGCAGCAGAAGATTCCGGATCCTTAATTACAGCAAGGCTTGCATTGGAACAAGGAAGAGATGTTTATGCAGTTCCAGGTCCTATAACCTCATCCTTATCCAAGGGTCCTATTGATCTTATAAAAGAAGGTGCAAGGCCAGTCTTTGATGCAAAGGATATATTGGATGATTTAGGAGTTGGGAATGTGCCAAGGGTCATAGATCATGGATCAAGAGAAAAATTAACAGAGGATGAAAGAAAAATCCTAGGATGTTTGGAAAATGAATCTATGCATATTGATGAGATTTGTAGAAAGACTACTTTGCAGCCAGGTGTGGTTTCAGCAACATTACTTAAGATGGAAATAACAGGTTTTGTACAAAACCTGGGTAGCGGAACCTATTGTGTGACCAAAGAGTAGATGAGATAATGTTTTTATGCAAAAAGAGTTACTGCTTGCTCTTTCATTGTCCGTAATAATTTTTACATCATTTCTGGTTATTATTTCTGATACCGGTCCTTCACGCTCGGAGTTGGATTCTGCCATAAATAAAGCTACGCATATTTATGCTGAAATTAGACTCAAGGGTATGGATTTTTCAAATGGCCCCTGTTTATCCAATGCTTTAATGCCTGATTGGGTTTTAGATATTGTCCATAATCCCAGGATTTTGACAGATGATTTGCAGGAGAACCAATGCCCCGCATACATAGAGGGTAGAGCAAGGCATTTTGTGGAACTTGATACCGAGGGAAACTTGATACGCGCAAGATGAAATATATAACACTGCCAATACACCTGTTTAAATTCTGGTATATAGAGTCAATTGAGGTCTTTTTTAGAACCTGGAAAAATTTGATTCTATTTTTGGAAGAGGATCTGGCAGTAGGGTTGATGTGGAAACTTCTTTTTGTCCCGCTTTTTCATGATGCCACAATCGTCGGGAGAATTTTAAGTTTTCTTTTCCGCACAGTAAGGCTTTTTATAGGGATATTTGCTTATGTTTTGGCTACCACTGTTTTAGCTATTATAGCAATTTATTGGTTCTACTTACCTCCTGCTGCAATCCTGGGTTTTCCCGGATTTGGGGCGGTGGTTACATTCACCGGAGTAGGACTTTTTTTAATTCATACTTTCACACACCCCCATAAAAAGGTTTGGCAAGTATCTAAAGAAAACTTATTTGAAGCCTCTTTAATCAAAAAGAAAGATTTAGATTTTTTATCCCTTTTGAAAGCAGGGGAGGTTAACTCACTTCTTATAAATTTAGAGCTTAAGCCGGAGCATTTCCCTGATTTTAAAATTGCAAACGTTGATGCAGTAAGTATCAAAGCTTTAGAGCTTGCAAAACAACGCTCAAGTCAATATCTATCTTCCGTTCACTTCTTTGTGGCAGCGCTTGGGGAAATACCCGATATCGACAAGACTCTTCTAAAATTTGACCTTAAATTGGAAGATTTTGATAGCGTCTTATCTTACTTGGAGCAAAAGAAAAATAAGTGGAGAAGAGTGTATATTTGGGACGATGATTTTGCCGTCCATCATTTAAAAGGAGTAAATAGAGGCTGGCTTGGCGTTCCTACACCAAGCCTGGATTTAATAGGAGAGGATTTGACAAGAGAGGCTGCAAGGGTTGGGTATGCGGACTTTATCAGAGGAAGCGGGGTAGTTGAAGAGATTATAAATATCCTGTCTCAAGAAACAGGGAGGAATGTAATTATTGTAGGACCTGCCGGATCCGGCAAAAGCGCCTTGATTAGAAATCTTGCTAAAAAAGTTGTTGCAGGAGATGCTCCTTCCGCACTGGCAACCAAAAGATTAGTACTTTTAGACTTAACAAAGCTTCTTTCAGGCATTAAAACCCAAGGAGAGCTTGCAGAGAGAATAAAAAATATTTTTGAAGAAGTGGGATATGCTCAAAATGTTATAGTCGTGGTTGAGGAAATTGCGGATTTAGGATTAGGAGAAGCAGGAGCCACATTTAATTTATATTCGCTAATGCAGCCGTATTTGGAATCCGACGCATTTCAATTCATTGGCACAACAGAAACAGAAAATTATTCAAAAATTATAGAAAAAAACGGAGCATTTGCAAGACTTTTTAGAAAAGTTGAGCTTCCTCCTGCATCTTTTGGGGACAGCTTGAAAATTTTAATTGACCGAAGCATAGTTTTGGAGAGAAAGCATAAAGTAAGAATTACATATCTTGCCCTAAAAGAAGCAGTAGAGCTTTCATCAAAACTTATACATGATCGGGTTTTGCCGGACTGCGCCATTTCTGTTTTAAAGGAAGCTCAAACTAGAGCTGTCGATAGCTGGGTAACAAAAAAAGTTGTCAGAGAAGTTGTTTCTCAAAGATCTAAAATCCCGGTGATTGAGGTAGGAGAGTTGGATAAAGGAAAACTTCTTAATTTGGAAGATGAAATACACAGGAAATTGATTGACCAGTCTCAAGCCGTGAAAGCAGTTTGTGACAGCTTAAGAAGATCTGCAACAGGAATGCGGGAAGAAACAAGACCAATAGGCTCATTTTTATTTGTTGGCCCAACAGGGGTAGGGAAAACAGAACTTGCTAAAACATTATCTTTGGTATATTTCAAAAATGAAGGAGCATTTACTGCGTCAGCAGGAAGTTCCTTCATCCGTTTTGATATGTCTGAATATCAGTCGGCAGAATCGGTAAATCGACTGATAGGTTCCTCCGGAGAAGGAGGACAGCTCACTGAAGCTATCAGGAATAATCCGTATTGTTTGCTTCTTTTGGATGAGTTTGAAAAAGCAGATCCTAAAATTTTAACTTTATTTTTGCAGGTTTTGGATGACGGAAGGTTAACTGATGGAATGGGGCGAACAGTAGATTTTACAAATACCATAATTATTGCTACATCAAATGCAGGATCATTGCTTATAGCACAAGGTTTGGGTTCTGGAAAAAGTATGGATGATATAGATAAAGAAGTTAATGATGAGCTTTTGAGAACTTTTAAGCCCGAGCTAATAAATAGATTTGATGATGTGGTTTTGTTTAAACTGCTGTCACAGGATGATCTGCAAAAAATTGTTACTATTAAACTCACTACCTTACAAAATCAGATGAAGGAAAAAGGCTATATTTTGGAATTTGATGCCTATTTGGTGGTAGAGCTTGCCAAAAGAGGTTTTGATCCTGTCCTGGGAGCAAGACCTTTAAGAAGACTAATTCAAGACAGCTTGGAGGCAAACTTATCCAGACTAATTTTGGAAAATAAATTGGTTAAAGGAAATACTTTTAAGGCTGGGGTTGATTTACTGTAAACGTCCCACCGTTTTGGCCAATTTGGGCCATTTTGGCCATCCGCTGTTAGCTTAACAGCTCGTCTAATTTATGTTCCGCTGTTTCAACTTGCGGATAAAGATGGTTAAGTAAAGTAAGATGATCTAATGAAAATTGTTTAGAAGTATTTACCATAGTTTCAGCACGCTCCTCCGGTGTTACTGTAGTTCCGCCTGACTTAGGATCTATAAGGAGCATTACTACAATATTCACTTTGTCATTACACCTTTCATCATATGTATCCTCAAGCTCAAAAAGCATTCCTAATGTATTATGTATAAAAATACCGTATCCGTGAACTCTCATTGTCTTAATTTCCTCCGCATTCAGATAGGGTGCATTACTTGTTCTTAGTGCCATAGCAACCATAGCGTCCATGTTACCGGTATTTCCGTCTTCAGCATATTCCCATGCCCTCTCAAGGTAAGTAGATGCATCCTCACTGCGGGGTTCTCCATACCAGGCCCAATATGGAAACTGCTGTCGCATTTCTTTTTGTAAGATTTCAATAGCCAAAAGGAACGTTAGCATATCAGATCCTGTGTTACTCTTCAAGTACTGATAGATAGTGTATGATAGAAAAATATGAAAAAGCGGGTTTTGGTGGGGATTATATTTTTGTTTTTACCATTTACAGCTTTTGCTGCCCCTTCTTTGGATGAGGTAAACCAAAAGGTTTGTAACAGGTTTGAGGAGGATGCTGCAAGACTTGCAGCAATAATGGAGGAGTTAAGGGAAAGAAAGGGGATAACAGAAACAAGGGTTGCTTTTGGAGGAGTGGACAGCCAAATTGAGGCTGCTGATTATTGGATAACATATGCAGCTGAAGCAATAGCATTTCAAAGGTCTAAAAAGACTGACTCACAAACCACTCTTAAAGCTCAATTAAATACTTTAGCAGGAAAGGTTCTTAGAGCAAAAAATGAAGTAAAAAAGGCATTAAATGAATAAGAAAATAATAATGACAATTCTGCTTTTGTCTGTAGTTGTCCTTATCTGGTATGTTTCCAGAAGCAGTTTTGGACAAAAATTAACCGGGCCCGGATTTTCCCAGACTTTGGGTGAACAAATCCCGGATCCAACTCCACCTGCTCCAGTTGCTCCAAAGACTTTTCAGTTTGATGCCTCTACTGATCTAGAAGCAGAACTTGAAAAAATAAATCCGGAGGTTTTGGATTCGGATTTTGAGTAACTTCTTGGCCAATTTCTCGCCCATTTTGGCCATCCTCTCCGGACTTGTTACATAAGGAGAAAACTCAAGGACAGAAGTGTACAAGATATTGTGGGATGTCAACACTAAGGAGTAGTTATTTATTCCACCTTCTGCCAGATTTGCTTTTCTCTTTGAAGATCATGAATCAAAAGTACGATAGGATCATCCTGCAAAAGTTTTCTTGCCTTGTAAATTATCCCCTCAAGGGGCACTGTATTTCTCATCCTCAACCAGGAGTAAATTAAGGCACAGGATACCAATACCTCATCTTTAGCAAATACATCTCCCTGGAGGGGTTTTCCATCTCTACCTTTCCATTCAGGGTATTCTGCTTTTGACAAAACAATAACTCCAAATTTTGCATAACGCTCAAGCTGATAATGTATATGGAAAGCGTCAAAAGGGTTATTAAATATAAATCTTCTTCGATCGTACATACTTCTGCTTACCTGACTAATGATAATTGCAAGCTCTCTTCTGAATAAAGGCCAGGATTCTACGTTTCCAAATGCCTCCCTGGCACCGTTCATAAAGTGAGGAAAGTCCGGATCAGTCTTCTGCGCTTCTGGTTCCTGGAAAGTAACTATCGGAGCATTACTTTCTGGATAAATCTGAGCAGCAAGCGGATCGGCACCTAAGGCTTCCTTCGCTGTTTCTGCCACCCTTTCCATTGGCAATCCTATTCTCCGAAAGTAATATAGCGCAGTAGCTGCCAGCACTTGGTCATTTGTAAACCAATATGCTCGTTGGCCTTTATACCAAACAGGCGCCGTACTGGTTTCAACCAAATGGTGAGAAGCGAAATACCTGATAGTTTCTTCTGCTTTTATTTGCTTCAAGGCAACTCCCGGTTCCAATCCCCTAGAAAATTCTCTTATTCTGATAGGCCAATCATAGATTTCTAATTCACAACGGGTATTCATGTTTGCCAATATATTTCGTAAACCGCGATCTGCAACTTCTGGAAATTGTTTCGATGAGTCCTCTGCAAATGGTGCTGCTGGAGTCGGAACTGAAGGCAATACTAAATTCTTAGTAAGAGGAGGCTCGGCTGAATTTCTCCTAATAAACAGCACTCTTCTCAAGAAACGTTCTATCATAGGTAGGATTATACAACTTTAGAACGATTTTATTCCACCCTGTGTAAAAGTTTGCCTGCTTATTCCACCTTCTGCCAGATATTTATTTTTTCATGTTTAATGCTTGACAACTAGTGTAAAATCCCATTAAGGTGATTTAGATGCAAAATCTTGTTGTGGTGGAAAGTCCAACAAAAGCAAAAACACTTGCAAAGTTTTTGGGGGATAAATATCAGATAGAGGCCTCGATGGGCCATGTTAGGGATTTGCCAAAGTCTGATTTTGGGATAGATTTGGAGCATGATTTTGAACCTCAATATGTAATTCCAAGAGATAAAGTTAAAAATGTAAACCAACTAAAAAAAATAGCAAAAGAAGCAAAAACTTTGTGGCTTGCAACTGATCCTGACAGGGAAGGGGAGGCAATAGCATGGCATCTAGGGCAAGTGATAAGGGATAAGGGGAAAGGGAAAAGTCCGGAAATTCAAAGAGTTGTTTTTCATGAAATAACAGAAGAGGCTATAAAAGAAGCCTTTAAAAACCCAAGAGAAATTAACCTAAAACTCGTAGATGCACAGCAAGCCAGAAGAGTCCTAGATAGACTTGTTGGATACAAATTGTCCCCACTACTTTGGCAAAAAGTAAAAAGAGGTTTATCAGCAGGAAGAGTACAATCTGTAGCTTTAAGGCTAATTGTTGAGAGGGAAAGAGAGGTTTCAGCTTTTAAAGCAGAGGAATATTGGAATATTGAAGCTGAGTTAGAGGCTGAAAAAGGGAAATTCTTAGCAGTTGTAATTGAAAAAGAAGGAAATAAACTGGTAGTTACAAATCAAAAAGAAGCTGATGAGCATGTTAAAAATCTGGAAAAAGCGAAATACGCTGTGGCTAAAATTACCCAAAAGGAGGTTAGGAGATATCCATACCCTCCTTTTACAACTTCAACAATGCAACAAGCTGGTGCAAATGTTCTGCATTTTACAGCTAAAAAAACCATGATGCTTGCACAGAACTTGTATGAACATGGATTAATAACTTATATGAGAACAGATTCATTTAATATAGCTCCGCAAGCAATAGGCATGGTCCGTGCATATATTGCTGATGCAATAGGTAAGCCATACCTTCCGGCTTCACCTAAGTTTTATAAATCCAGATCCAAAAATGTTCAGGAGGCTCATGAAGCGGTTAGACCAACAGTCATCAGTCGTCAGTCTTCAGATATCAGAGAGCAAGGCGGGTTAAACAGGGATCACGCCAGACTTTATGATCTGATTTGGAAAAGGTTTGTGGCTTGCCAGATGAATGAGGCGGTGATGGATCAGGCCACAATTGATGTGAAAGCTGATGAATATTTGCTTCGAGCAACTGGATCGGTTATAAAGTTTGAAGGCTGGCTTAAACTGTATGGTAAAGATGTAGATGAATCTGATAATGAGAAAAAACAAGTATTGCCACCTCTTTCAGAGAATGAGGTTTTGAAATTACTTCAGCTTCTGCCTTCCCAACACTTCACTGAACCTCCACCTAGATATAATGAGGCATCTTTAATTAAGAAGCTGGAAGAGTTAGGAATAGGTAGACCTTCAACTTATGCTCCAATTATTTCCACAATACAGGAGAGATTTTATGTTGAAAAGACTGATAGAAAGTTTATCCCTACAACTTTGGGCTTTGCTGTTTGTGATTTTGTTTTAAAATACTTCCCAGACATTATTGATTATACATTTACAGCAAGCTTGGAAGATGAGCTTGATGATATTGCAAATGGAGCAAGGGATTGGAAGTCAACAATAAGGGATTTTTACACTCCATTTGAAAAGAAACTTAATGAAACTGAAAAAGTTGCTGAAAAAGTTAAGATGGCTGTAGAATATTCAGGAAAAAAATGCCCTAAGTGTGGAAAAGATTTAATTGTTAGGATTGGAAGATTTGGGAAATTCTTAGCTTGTTCTGGCTTTCCTGATTGCAAGCATACAGAGGCAATTGAGGAACTTATAAATGCCAAATGTTCAGATGATGGGGGGGATATAGTAGTTAGGCATACAAGGCGTGGCAAAACATTTTATGGCTGCAAAAACTGGCCGGGATGTAAATATGCCAGCTGGACCAAGCCTAAAGGAGTTAACAGTGATCAGGTTACAGGGGACAGTAAAACACAGTAGACAGTAAACAGGTTACAGGGTACAGTGAAGACATAATGCAGTCTCATAAAGATCTAACGGTATGGAAGAAATCAATGGACCTTGTGGAACTGGTATACAAGATAACTAATAAGTTACCCAAGTCTGAAATTTTTGGTTTATCTTCTCAAATGCAGAGAGCTGCAATCGCTATTCCTTCTAATATTGCTGAAGGAGCAAAAAGAGGACATAAACTAGAATACATACAATTCCTGAGAGTTGCCAATGGATCAGCTGCCGAATTGGAAACACAACTTATATTAGCTGAAAAACTTTATCCAGATGTAAAAACCCAAATTCAAAAAGCAGCTTTGCTTTTAGAAGAAATCCTAAAAATGCTTTATGCATTAATATCTTCTTTAAAGAGATAGATGTAATACCAGAGGAGTTTTGTTATAGTTTAAGTATGAATAAGGGTTTCTGGAAAGGACTGAGGAATAGTTTTATAGCAACCTTCCCTCTGTACTTAATGCTCAACGGAGTGTTTTGGATTATACAAAAAATGGGTCTAGTTAAGGAAGGAATGAATATAGGTCTATTCATTGGTTTATATGCTGTTGTTATTTTGAGCTATCTGATTTTAGCGAAAATGTACTTCAGGAAGAAATCAGCTAACAATTTGCAGAAATTAAAAAGGGAAGTTGAGGAAGTTACTGGAAAAAAGTTAACCTGATTCTTCTATAACCTGTACCCTAAAACCTGTTAACTAATTTTCAGAATTGACATACGTCATACGTATGATATAATGGTAGTATGCAAAGAATTAGTGTCTATATACCTGAAGATACAAGAAGGAGAATTAGTCTTGCGGCCAAAGCTAAGAGTAAGCCTCAATCCGAAATAATAAGAGATGCCCTGGAGGAGGGTTTAGAAGTTGTCCATCCAGCCTCCAGTTCTGCTAAGGCATTATTGGATTTAGCTAAAATGATGGAGAAAATTCCAACTAAAGGGAAAGTTCCAAAGGATGCTGTTAAAAATATGGACTATTATATGTGGGGAGGAGAAAAACGTTGAGTGGATTAGTTGTTGCGGATGCAGATGCTTTAGTTGCATTGACTTTGGAGGGTGATCCACTTCACAAAAAGGCAGTTGAAATAAGCAGATTACTGGAGAGCAGGAGTTTAATTGTTGTTTTTCCTGTCACTGTTTTCCCTGAAGCCAGCACTTTTTTAAAAAGGGCTCTTAATCAAACAGAGAAAGCTCACAAAATAAATCACCAGCTACAAAAGGGGGCATATAGCGTGCAATACCTGGATAAAGAAATTTTAGCAAGGGCAACTTACTACTTTGACAGGGCTGATTCGAAGAAAAACACCTTTTTTGATGCAATTGTTGCAGCTTGCGCCCAAAACTTAAAAGCAGATGCCATATTTTCTTTTGATGAATGGTATCCAAAATTAGGGTTTAAACTGGCATCAGAACTTAAGAACTAAGGCTGCAAAACCCGATGTGTCTACCTAGCACACACCTGGTGTGGGTAACGACGAATTTTAAAATGCCCACTTGAAATGTGTCTATAGTTTTAGTATTATTATGAGGGCCCTAAAACTTGTCCTGAGCGAGCAAAGCGAGTCGAAGGATTCCTCTGGGTTCAAAAGAGCAGGTCCCCCAAATAAAATAAGGACCTGATGTTCTCGCAGTTTGTAAAATTATACTGCTCGTACATCAGAACCTTGCCTTTTTAATTCTTAGAAGTTATATTTCTAAGGAGGAATTAAAAACGTGAAATATATTTTTGTTAGTGGTGGAGTTATTAGTGGTATTGGAAAGGGTACAACAGCTGCCTCTATTGGCTTCCTTTTAAAATCCGCAGGATATAAAGTTGCCCCTATAAAATTTGAAAATTACCTTAATTTAGATGCAGGAACAATTAATCCTATTGAGCATGGTGATCCATTTCTTTGTGAAGATGGAACAGAAGCTGATATGGATATTGGTACCTATGAAAAGTTTTTAAATGAGGATATGGGCAAGGATAATTTTGTTACCATGGGTCAAATTTATCAGACTGTAATTGATAGGGAAAGAAGGTTTGAATATGATGGTGAAGATGTAGAAGCAATTCCACATTTAACAAATGAAATTACAGATAGAATTAACAATGTTGGCAGAGTAAAAAAAGCAGATATTGTTATTATTGAGCTTGGAGGAACAGCAGGTGAATACCAAAATGTTTTCTATTATGAAGCCTCAAGAATCATGACCCTGCAAAAACCCGGAGATGTCTTGCACATTCATGTATCATATGTTCCTACACCTCCTCATTTAGGTGAACCAAAAACCAAGCCAACTCAACTATCAGTTAGGACCTTAAATTCTTTAGGAATTCAGCCTGATTTTGTTATTGCCAGGTCTGAAAAATATCTGGATCAAAGAAGAAGGGAAAGATTTGCCCTATTTTGTAATATGAAGCCGGAAGATATTATCTCCAGTCCGGACCTCATGTCTGTTTATGAGATACCTCTTGTATTACACAAACAGGGGCTAGAGCAAAGAATACTTGAAAAGCTTGGACTAAGGTTTAGAAAACCTGATTTAAGAGCTTGGGAAAAATTAGTTGAGAAAATAAATAGCAAAAAAGAAAAAGAGATTGAAATTGCAATTATTGGGAAATATTTTGGTACAGGAGATTATCAGCTTAAGGATTCCTATGCTGCTCTTTTAGATGCAATAGATCACGCAAGCTATCAAACGGGCGTTAAAGTTAAAACTATCTGGATAGATGCAGAAAAGGTGGAAAAGATGGGAGCGGAAATGATTGGATTACCCGATGGCATAATTGTCCCGATAGGGTGGGGTGAAAGAGGGTCAGAGGGGATGGTTTTGGCAGCTTCCTATGCAAGAGAGAATAAGATTCCGTATTTAGGCTTATGTTATGGAATGCAGCTTGCAGTTGTAAGCTTTGCTCGAGACATACTGGGTTGGAAAGATGCCAACACTACAGAGAATGATAAAGAAACCAGCCATCCTGTAATACATCTTATGCCCAAACAAAAAGAGTTTATGGAAAAAAGATCTTATGGTGGAACTATGAGACTTGGATCTTGGGATGCAATGGTTAAAAAAGGAACTCGTGCTTTTGAGATTTACAAAAAATATGGAGGGCTTAAGAGTTCTGATGGTTTAACTTCTGAAAGACACAGACACAGATATGAATTTAATAATGAATATGCAAAGGATTTTGAAAACAAAGGAATGGTAATTTCTGCAAGATCAGTGCAGGAGAATTTGGTTGAAATAATAGAGCTTCCCCCAAATACACATCCTTTTTATCTGGGAACCCAAGGCCACCCTGAATATAAATCAAGGCCCCTAAAACCCCATCCAATATTTCTAGCATTTCTGAAAGCTGCCAGCGGCATTTGACAAAAACCTATAATTATAGTATAAACTCAAACATGCCAACACCAGAAGTAGGTTGGAACATCTTAGATACTATTAGGATACATCCCGCTAATAAAGGTAGAGATCTGTCTGTAGTTGATTTGGCCGAAAGGGCAATAAGAGCCAGCGGTTTGGTAATTCCGGGACTTAGCGGAATAGATGGGATTATAGCAGCTCACAAGGCCCCGGTTAGGATTACTAGGGAGACTAAAAAGGTAGCAGAGTGGCGAAGACAAACTGACCACTTTATTGAACTTGGCTTTGCTGATGAGCTTAAATATAAAGATTCTGAAAAGTACCGTTTAACTATTCCTAAATTCTTCCGCCAGCCTAGAAATTGGAAGGGAGTTTACGATTACTTGGTGGCTTACGAAGGCAGAATTCCACACGCAAGAATATGTAAGTTAGCAGGCATTACTCAATATGCTGATGCCAACAAAATTACTGATGAAGCAGATAATTTACCCCCGGTTTATACAGCTTATGCTGCAGGAACCAGTGAGTTAGTTATTGGAACTTTTGAGCAGGCGATGGCAGAAACTCCAAAGTATGGAGTAGCCGGTACAATGATTTTTATTGATATGTTCTATTTGAGCCATCCGCAGCTTTTCGATGATGAGCATGGTAGATGGAGAGATGCTGGCCGATCGCGCTTTGGTGCCGGCAGCGTCCCGTATCTGTACGTGGACGGTGATGGGCCGGGGGTCGATGCCAGTTGGGCTGGCTATCCGACCGGGGGCTGGCGGTTGTTGTCCCGCGGGAATAAAATTGGAACTTAAAATCTTGGAACCTTAGGACTTTTGGATTTTTGAATCTTGAAACTTTCCCTCAAAATATTGTAAATTATTCTTGAGATTAAGCTAATGAACTGAAGTTTACGGATTTCAGTCGCCGAAATCCTAAAGTTTTAATTAGCGCCAGAGTCTTTACAGTTACGGCTTTAAAGAGAGTGCGCAAAAACTTTTAGACATTCCTTGTCTTGTGCTGGAGGAGATGGCTTTTGTTAGGCCTACTCCCGAATAAAATACAGTGGTGAGAATTTATCGAACCACAGTGACTTGGATGGCACAGGACAAATTTAGCTTTGGTGCCGACAACGTCCCGTATCTGAACGTGAACAGTGATAGGCCGAAGGTCAATGCCAATTGGACTGACAATCCGAACAGAAACTGGCGGTTGTTGTCCCGCGGTAATGTCTTAAGTAGGCGCCATCTGTTTTTTACAGGTGGCGCTTTTATTTGAATTATTTTTCCTTTAAGATAAAGTTTTGTAGTATAATACTGGTATGGCAAGGGCAAAAATTATTTCCGATCCGAAAATTTTAGCGGGTAAACCAGTGATTGCTGGAACCAGAATTTCAGTAGAACTTATAATGAATTTTTTAAGCGCTGGAATGAGTGTTAAGGATATTTTAAAAGAATACAAAGAGCTTAAAAAATCAGAGGTGTTGGCAGCAATTGATTATGCTAATAAGTTGGTTAAAAAAGTAAGAAACCATGAAGAAATAGAAAAGGCCCCTATAACTTTGTATGAAATTGCTCGCTGATGAGAATTTTCCTCCTACATTAATCTCCTATTTACAAAGACGCAGACATAATGTTAAAAGAATACAAAGATCTATGCAAGGTGTATCTGATTCAGCAGTTAGAGAAAAGGCACTACTTGAGAAAAGAATTGTTATTAGTTTTGATAAAGATTATTTAAAATCAGTTGAAGGGGACAAAGATGTGAGTGTGATGGTTTTAGATTTTCCAAGGACTCACCCAGGAGAGATTATTCCATATATGGATTCCATAATAGATGCAATAAATAAGTTAAAAAAGAAAAAGAAACCATTTATAGCTTGCTACTCTATTAAAGGTTTGGAGAAATATAATGGGTAAAAGACTAGGGAAACTTTTAGCTTTTGAGGGGGTAGATGGATCAGGTAAAACTACTCAAATTAATTTACTTTCTAAAATTTTAAAACAAAAAGGCAAAGCCTTTGAAGTTATCAGTTTTCCTCAATATGGGAAAAATGAATATGCTGATTATATTTATGATTATTTATCCGGAAAATTTGGGGATATAAATGATGTTGAGGTACATGAGCTGGCCAAAAAGTATGCTGATGATAGAAAAACTGCAAAGGATTTAATAACCGGTTGGCTGGAAAATGGAAAATTGGTAATTGCAAACAGATATATCTCTTCATCAAAAGCTCACTTGGGTGCCCATTTAGATGGAAACAAAGGGAAAGAATTCATTAAATGGGTTGATGATTTGGAATATAAAGAAAATAAAATGCCAAGAGAGGACCTGACTATACTTTTAAATGTTGATTCTAAGGTAGGTCAAAAAAACTCTCAAGATAAAAATCATCCTGATATACATGAGGATAACTTAGCTCATCTTGAGAGGGCAAATAAAATTTTTTTGGAGCTTGCAAAGGAAAATCCAAGCTGGTATGTTATCGGCTGTATGCAAAATGGCCAAATGAGAACAAGAGAAAATATTCATTTGGAAATATTAAAAATAGTAAAAACATGAGCACTAAAAATTCAATTCAACTAACGGCAATTATCATACTTATAGTACTTGTTATATCATTACTTTTTTCAAGGAATGCAAATCCGGATTCTATTTTTTTTGGTGTAAAAAGACTGCAGGAAAAAGTTTTTGTAACTTTTAAATCTGATCCAAAGGACAAGGCAGAGTATTTAAGTGCACTTTTAGATACAAGGATTAAAGAATTTGAAAATATCATAAAAAATGAAAGCTATTCCTATATGTGGTCTTCTTCAATAAGGCATTCTACATTTGCAGGACAAATGACAGAAACTATAATTTCTGCTCACCTGACAGATATGGTGGAACCTGCTAAAAAACAGTTGGAAGAACACAAAAACAAATTAAATGCTTTATATGTGGCTTATCCCAAAAATACAAGTAATGTGGAATGGAAATATATTCTGGATGCAATAAATTACTTGAATGCATATCTTGATATGCTATCAAAGCTCACTTCTTAATTTGATGGGCAATAACGGGAACAGCCTCTATCCTTTTTAATCTTTTCTCATGGCCAGAGACGGTTTCATCTACGGCTTCAGCAAATTCTAAAATAGTATCAGCTTTGCCATCTAACTCATCTATTTTTCTTTCTAACTTTTTTAGATCCTCTTTAGTAGCTAACTCTTTAAGATCATCTTTTATGGCAAGTGATTTAGTTAACTTAGCCGCTAGTTTATTAATATCTGAATCATTCATACTTCTATAATAAAATAGGTAGTATTGAAGAACAAGACACATTATCTATATCAAAGTTGCAGTACCTATAACAATGTGGTATCATAAATTTATGAGTGAAAATTTAATCAATATAAGCAAGAAAAACGGTAAAGGTGCCTTCCAAAGGAGGGAGCTTTCCTAGTGTAAAAATTGTCAACAAAAAGACAATTAGAAAGCCTCCCAACTGGGAGGTTTTTTTGTGGCAAAAATTTGAAAGGAGGTGATAAATATGACAGAAGATTTAAGCAATACTGGAGTTCATATAACTGAAGCCTTGCCAGTTACAGGCCAAACCATTGAAGAGGTTGTTAGTTTGATAGGGCAAGCAGCAGAAAACCCTTTATGGGATCCTAATGAGCATAGGGGTGCCTCGATAGAAGGACGCTTAGGAAATGCGATACAGATATTGGTTCAAAGTTATCTTATGGGAATAAGAGAGCTTAGGGGTTTACCTCGAGGTGCTGTCAATGTTGGTAGTGGTGTCGTATTAAACTTTGGCACTCTCGAGCTAAACAGAACTTCTTCTTCTGATAGAACGGTAGGAGCTCGTGATTGGCCCATGGGTCCTCATGATTGGTTGAGAAACTATCAGGGAATAGTAGATCAAGTTAGAAGGTTGGGATAGAGTTTTTCTATATGGATATCCTCATGGACGCATGGGGGTATCCTCCCAAAGTAAAATTGACAAAATAATCCTCTGGGACTATTCTGTCCAAAAAAAATGAAACAGGAAAGTTAGAACTTTAACCAAAAAATTCAGCCTCTGGAAATAATTTCCTATTATTACCTTGTTACCAGTTCAATTTGTTCTTCTAATACTCCCAGAGTATTTTGTTTTTTAGCCCATTTTCTTAAATAATTATAATCAAGCTTATCTTTTATTATTGCTATAACAGAATATATATCTTCAAGTTGTCTTGTGGATTTTGACTCCTTAAACCAGAGTAGCTTTTTTAGAATAAGATCCTCAGGAGAGCTAAAGGTTACTTTCTGTCCAAAAATTTCTCTTTCTACAGCTCTTTTTAATCTTGATTTATCAAAATCAGAATCCTGTAAAATCCAAAAGTCTACCTTCATACTGGTTTCATTGTCAATAAAATTAAACTCACTTTTATGCTTTAAAGCTTCCTTAACAGCATTTTCATCTATATATCCCTCTAGAATTAGAGCAGCCAGAATTTTTTTTATTTTATTCTTCTTCAGTTCTATAATAATATCTATATCAGCTGTATAACGGGGTCTTCCCCAAACTACTATCGCAACACCACCGGTTACCAGATAAGGGATCTTTAATTTTTGCAGGATTTTAGCGACCTTTTTTAATGTAATTTCTAATTCCATCTAAATTATGATAAATTCTATCAACTCCGGCCATCTGTTTAGCAAAATGCCAGAAGGAAGAAGCAAGCTTAATTTTTCTTTCCGCAGACATTTTTCTAAAAATGTCATCCTGAATCTGCTGGGCTGTCTTTTTCATATTAACATTATACACTACGAGTTATCTTCCTACTTGAAAAAAGGTGACTCAGTATATAAAGTATCTAGGTTGCTATGGCAAAAAGAAAAAAAGAGATTCCTCGCTCCGCTCGGAATGACGTAGGGGGGGAGATGGTTGGAACATTACCTGACTGGGTTCTAAAAGATTATATAAAAAAAGGACTGATAAAAATTGATCCGCTCCCCAATAATTGGGAGGAATCTGTGGATGAGGTGACAATAGATTTTCATCTTGGAAATAAATTAAGGGTTTTTACAGGGGATGGTTGGGATATTATTGATACAAAACATACAACAAAAGAAGAAGTGGAAGGGATGATGAAGCTGGTTGAACTAAAAGTAGGCCAGCCTTTTGTGCTTTCTGATAAAGATTTTGTTATAGCTACAACAAAAGAAAAATTAACTTTGCCAAATGATATAGTAGGGCATTTACATGGAAAGAGTTCACTGGCTCGGCTCGGAATTGCTGTTCATTCAACTGCTGCAAGGTTTGATCCCGGCTGGGACGGACATCCTGTTTTGGAATTTGGAACATTCCTAAAGGGTAAAAGGGTTGTTATTTATGAAGGAGCTCCAATTTGTGCTTTTTCTTTTGAAAAATTAGCTGCTCCTGTAAATAGATCATACAAAAGGTCTCCTAATAACAGATATGGTGGATCTGATATGCCGCAAGTTTCAAATTTAATGGGTAAAAGGAAATCTAAAGCAGCTCGTCATGGCAAAAAGCATCACTCGGCTAGTTAATTCTGAAACATTTAGTTTATCTCTAGCCTCGTTAAGTGAAAATTTTTGGATTAGAGCTGCACAAAAATTTTCAATTTGCTTTTGTGCTCATGACTTCGCTGCTTTTGAATAGCATATGGTAATAGGAATAAATGAAATTTTAAGAAGAGTTAAAAAAGAAAAACTCATTGAAAATCTTGGGAGCCGTGAGCTAAAAAATCCTGAAGGTGTTGGAGTAGATTTAAGACTTGGTGAAGTTCACAAAATTATTTCCGGAGGGGCTTTTATAGAAGCAGATGGAAAAGCAGGCCTGGGAAAAAGAAAAGGGGTTAAGACAAAAATTGTTGCTGCATTTAGACCAAGGGCAAAGAAGCAAAAAGAAGTAGTTATAAAGAGTGGAGAATATTATTTGGTTTCAACTGTTGAGAAAATTAATACACCGCTCGATCTCCTGCCTCTCATAGAATCACGGACCAGCTTATTTAGGGCAGGTCTTTTACTAATCTGCACAAAAGTGCAACCAGGTTATAAGGGAACACTGACCATGGGACTTAAGAATCTTTTTGATTTTGAAGTTAAACTCCAAATGGGAGCAAGGATCTGCAATATTGCTTTCTTCAAAATTGAGGGTAATTCTGTATCTTACCGCGGCCAGCACCAAGGTGGTAGAATAAGTCCTCATGAAGAAGAACAACAAGTCTAGACCCTTCGCCTCAATGGCTCAGGGCAAGCATCCTGAATACCAATACTTGGATCTTTTAAAAGATATCTTAAAAAATGGGGTGGATAAACCAGTCTTTAATAATCCTGGGGTAAAGATCAGATCTGTTTTTGGAAGACAATTAAGGTTTGATTTAAAAAAAGGATTTCCACTTCTTACCACAAAAAAAGTTTTTTTGAGAGGAATTATTCATGAGCTTCTTTGGTTTATAAAAGGAGATTCCAATATTAAATATCTTTTGGATAACGATGTTCATATTTGGGATGAATGGGCATTTAAAAAATACAAAGTGCAAAGTGAATCCCTCGACAAAGCTCGGGACAAGAAGGGAAAAGTGAAAAGTCTAACTCAAGAAGAATTTATAGCAAAAATAAAATCTTTGCCCAAAAATTCTGCTTTTGTAAAAAAATGGGGAGATTTGGGAAATGTTTATGGAGTTCAGTGGAGAAAATGGAAAACATCTGATGGAAGGATTATTGACCAGCTTAAGTGGGCAATAAATGAGTTGAAGACAACTCCTTTTAGAAAATCAATTGTTGTTTCTGCCTGGAATCCGGAGTTTATTTATGAGATGGCCTCTCCCGGAAAATCAATGGTTCTTCCTCCATGCCACAGCCTTTTTCAGCTAAATGTTAATGATAAAAGGGAGCTTTCACTTCATCTTTACCAAAGATCAGCAGACAGCTTTTTAGGGGTTCCATTTAATATTGCTTCATATGCCTTATTTACAATGATGCTTGCCCAGGTTGTGGGGTTAAAGCCCGGGGAATTTGTTCATACCTTTGGTGATGTCCATATTTACAGCAATCACTTTGATCAGGTCAAAGAACAGCTTAAAAGAAAACCAAAAGCCTTTCCAAAAATGAAAATAAATCCAAAAGTCAAAGATATTGATGCTTTCAGATCAGGAGATTTTGAACTTATTGAGTATAACCCTTATCCACCAATAAAAGGTGAGGTGACAGTCGTTGGTGGGTTCTAATATGAAAAAGCCAAGAATAAGTGCAGTTGTTGCCATGGATTCTAAAAGAGGAATTGGTAAAAATAATAAGCTGCTTTTCAGAATTAAAGAAGATTTTGAAAGAATGAGAAGACTTATTAAGGGTAAACCCATAATTATGGGTAGGAAAACTTATGAATCTGTGCTTACCTACACCGGAGGCAAAATTATTCCCGGAAGCACCAATATTGTTGTAACAGGGGACCCAGAATATTCTGATGTACATAAAGAAGGTTGTGTAGTTACTCACTCCTTGGATGAGGCTGTTGAGAGGGCAATGGAGGAGGATGTTGATGAAATTATAATTTTTGGAGGCGGGAAAATTTATGAGGAAGCTTTGCCTATTACGGATAGATTATACATAACTTTAGTGGAAGGGGATTTTACAGCAGATACTTTTTTCCCGGATTATTCTGATTTTAAAAAGGTAGTTTTTGAAGAGAGTGGTGAAAGTGATGGGTTAAAGTACAAATTCTTGGATTTGGAACCTTAAGTTCTAAAACGAATCCCACCACTTAGGTAAAATTAGACCTGAGGAAGGTG
>JBBTSA010000001.1:0-1219 GCA_038064895.1 Patescibacteria group bacterium | reverse complement strand
ATTTATCATAAGATTGATATTTGTTTTTCCTTTTTATACTTTTCTAAAGTTTAAAGTGTATGCTTCCAAGGGACATATGTCACTTCACTATACACTAAAGACTAAAACAATAGTTTTTTATACTTTTGATAATTTAAAATTAGCATGAATAAAAGAGGGATATTATTTATTTCTATACTATTGGTACTAGTTAGCTCTGCCTACGCAGCATCTCAGCCATCTTGTTCGGATAGATGTACAAGACAAGGTTATGAATTTGGCACCTGTGGTAGTGATATGGATACATCTGCATGGCTAGATATAGGCCTTACTGGATGTGATAATAGTCAGATTTGTTATTGTAAGATTCCTACACCCGTTTCTACGCCCCAAATAAGGCAAACAGGATTGTCGGGAGTTGTAACAACAATTACTAATCTCTTTACCTCTCAAAAATACGATATCCCATCAGGAAAAACAGGAAATATGGTATGTGATGAACTCGGGGGAGTATGTAGAGAAATAGAATGTCTGAAATCACAAATTATCTTTAATGTCTGGGGTGATTGTGGGAGAGACTGGGAAAATAGGATGATAGATTGTAGCTATCCAAGAAGTTCTATTCAGTATAACCAGGTACGGGCATCATGCTCGTGTACAAAAGAAAATGTATGTTATAATGGGATGAGTTATGAGAAAAATTCAGATTGTACATTAGGAGGAATTCCTGATAACTGTCCAGCTAAAAATATGAAATGTAATTGGGGAGAATGTACTAGTTGCATTGATGGTTATCATGAGGAAAACGGGGCATGTATTTATGGTACAAGGCCTCCAACACAGGATAGCGAATGTACTAACTTGTGTAAAACTTCTTCTTATAATGCAGATATTGGTTATTGCTTAAGCCTTGAAAAGCCACAAGGACAGTTAAGTACATCTATTGGAACAAATCCAGAAAGAATAGAAAATAAAAAAATAAATCTTGATGCACAAACACTTGCCTTCACAGGGCAACAAAAAAACTGTATTGGTCTTATCGCTAATGATCCTGGAAATCAACAAGATAATGAATTTGAAACATGTTTCTGTGTTGAGTGTGGTACTGGAAAGGAATGGGATGATGCAGTAAGCGGAAAATGCATTACTTCATCAGGACTACCAGCAGGAGCAGAAAAATGTGGAGATGGAACAAAAGACGCAGAAGAAGTATGTGATAAAATATTAACTCCTACTAAAG